>JBEVKV010000095.1:0-3411 GCA_040509515.1 Pyrinomonadaceae bacterium
CGCCGCCGTCCCACGAACGGTTAACTCTGCTCTACTCCGCGCCGTCGGCCTTCGTCCCCTCCCGCCCGAGCTTGGAGGTGACGGCCGTCAGCAGGCGCGGGAAGGTGCCGAGCGGCGTGCGGCTCTCGACGTAGAAGCCGTCTTCGCGCGTCATGCCGAACGCGAAGCTCGGGCGCAGGCTCGCGCGCTGCCCCTCGGTCTTGAACTCCTGCTCGCCGCCCTGAAGCGTGCGCCCGAGGCCGTTCAGGTAGTCCACGTTCGAGTTGAAGTAGATGAACTGCGGCTGCCCCGTCAACTGCGCCGCCGCCGACTGATAGGCCGCGCCAGCCTTGAGCGAGCGGCCGCCCTGCGCCGTGTCGATGACGCGCTCGACCGCCTCGGTCTTGCCGCTCGCCACGAGGTTGCCGCCCACGAAAGCGTACTCGAGCCCGCCGCCCTTCTCGCCCGCGATGCGGCGGACGGTCACGCCCTTGTAGTCGCGCTCGGCCGTCTCGCGCTTGTTCCGCTCGGCGAACTTCGCGAGCGTCTGCGCGAACGCCTGCTCGTCCTTCAGGTTGAGGATGATGACGCCGCTCGCCCCCTCCCCCGAAGATTTCGACGTGAGCTGCGCCACGCAGAACTCGTTGCCGACCGCGCCGACGATCTCCGCGCGGAAGTCGACGCCGGTCTTCTCGGCGAACTCGGCGAGCCCGGCCTCCGGCCCCTTGCGGCCGGGGTGCGCGCCGAACTGCGAGGCGAGCGCGAGCATCTGGTCGAAGGTCTGCGGGGCGTTGGCGACCGAAGCGTCGAAAGCCTGCACCGCGTCTTCGGGGACGAGCGCGAGCAGCTTCCCATCGGTCGGCGGGTTGGCGGCGACCGTGGCCAACACGCCCGCGCGGTTCGGCGCGACGAGCTGGAAGCGCTCGGCGACGCGGCCGTCCTCGAAGGTGCTCGTGAACGAGGCCGACTGGAGGCTCGCCGCGCCGACGCCGTGGAAGAACTGGCGGAAGGCCGCGACGCGCTCGGCCGACTTCTCGCCCTCGCCCGCGGGCGCGTTGTCGATGATGGAGGTCAGCGCCGCGCCGTCGAGGAAGCCGAACATGCCGTCGGCCGCCTTCGAGTTGGCGCGCGCCCGCGCGAACGTCTGGTTGGTTTCGAGCGAGGGGACTTTGCCGGAGCGCACGTCGAGCACGCGCTTCACGGCGTCGGTCGCGTTCGAGACGACGAGCAGCTCGTTCGCGTACGCGTAGGTGAAGCGGTGGACGCCGAGCCGGCTCACTTCGTTGACGGTCACGTTGTCGTACTTCTCGGTCTTGGTCTCGACGCCCTTCGACTGGCCCTCGGTGACGAAGCGCACCACGCGGCTCTCGAAGGTGCGCCGCGACTCCCAGCCGTCGAACTTAGCGACGACGACGAACTGCGGCTCGGGCTTGCCCGCCCCGTTGTTGCCCACGCCGAGCAGCGCCACGGCGTAGCTGGCGTCGAGCGCGCCCGCGTGGTTGGCGCCGATCATGAAGAGCGAGCTGGCCGCCGAGTTCTCCTTCGAGAACTCGCGCCACGCCTCGCTCTCGATGACCTTGAGCGCCTGCGCGCGCAGGTCGTTGACCTCGACGAAGCCCACGGTGTCGGCCGGGAGCAGCCGCTCCAGACGCGGGTTCTCGGCCTTCGTCGGCTGCGCGAACTGCGCCGCCGCCACGCCCACGACGGCGAGCGCCGCGACGGCGATGATGATGAAAGTCTTGCTCTTGAGTCTTTCCACGATGAACCTCCGTTCAAACGATTGCGTGTCTTACTTCATCTCCTTGCGCGCGAAGACGTACTGCGACGCGAGGTAGAGTCCGGCCGAGATGAGCAGCATCGAGATGATCGGCCCCGGCTCCAGCCGGCTGTAGAATTCGAGGTTGACGCCGCCGTCGCCGACGCCTTCGCTGGTGCGCGCGGCGCGGCTGATGACCCAGTCGATGAGGTTGCTGCCGAAGTAGTAGAACATCAGGACGAGCGAGACCGCGCCGGCGATGACCGCGATCCACCACTTCTCGAACCAGACCGAGAAGAGGAACGTCGCCGAGTAGACCATCAGCGAGATGACCATCGTCCACACCGTCCCGCGCACGCCGTTCGACGCCACCAGCCTGAAGGCGTCCCACGACCCGGCGAGCGTCACGTTCGTCGCCGCCGCGGCCGTCACGAGGTAGACGACGGTGAGCGTCGAGAGGATCGAGAGCCCGACGCAGACGGTCGTCTGCGTCGCGCCGACCGCGTACTTGAAGAGCAGGACGTGCCAGCGCTTCACCGGCCGCTCGAAGAGGAAGAAGATGCTGCGGTTGTCCAGCTCCGCGCCGATGGAGCCGACCGCGAAGAACGCGAGCAGGAACAGCCCCGCCGTGATGAGGAAGCCCGACTGCGCGACCAGCGCGACCTCCAAAACCTGCGCCGCCACCGAGTCCGAGAGCGCGTAGAGGTCGAAGCGCGCGCTCTCCCTGAGCGACATCGTGAGCCCCGCGATGAAGAGCGGGATGTGGAACGCGGCCGCGAACGCCAGCCACTTCAGGCGCGTCTCGCGCCACTCCTTCCAGAGCATCGCCTTGAGGATGTTCTTCGTCACTGTCCCGCCCTCCGCTGGCGCTCCGCGCGCACCGAGTTCACGAAAATGTCTTCGAGCGAGATGGGCAGCACCTCCGGGTTCTTCACCCCGCGCTCGCCGAGCGCGCCGAGCGTCTCGTCGCCCCACGACTTGACGGTCAGAATCTGCTCGTGCCGCCCGTTCTCGACCATCACGACGCCGGGCACGCCCGCCACCTCCGGCCGCGTCCCGTTCGTCGCGTAGCGGACGCGCTTGTAAGAAGCCTTGATGTCGTCGAGCGTCGAGACGAGGAGCAGCTCGCCCTCGTCCATGATGCCGACGTAGTCAGCCACGCGCTCGACCTCCTCGACGATGTGCGACGAGAAGAGGACGGTCTTCCCCTCCTCGGCTATCTCGGCGACGATGTTCTCGATGAAGTCGCGGCGGACGATGGGGTCGAGCCCCGAGGTCGGCTCGTCGAGGACGATCAGCTCAGGGTTGAACGAGAGCGCGAGCAGCAGGCACAGCCGCGCGCGGTTGCCGCGCGAGAGCTGCCGCACCTTCTTCGCGGCCGGCAGGCTGAACCGCTTCAGCAAATCCGCAGCCTTCTTGTCGTCCCACGTCTCGTGGAACGAGCGCGTGAACCGGATGCTCTCCTCGACGGTCATCCACTCGTAGAGGTAGCGGTTCTCGGAGACGTACGCGACGCGCTTGCGTATCTCGACGAGGTCTTCGCCGAGCGCGCGCCCGAGGATGCTGATCTCGCCGCGCGTCGGGCGCAGGTGCCCCATGATCATCTTGATGACCGTGGACTTCCCCGCCCCGTTGACGCCGAGCAGCCCGAAGACCGTCCCCCGCGGCACGCGAAG
>JBEVKV010000096.1:0-3675 GCA_040509515.1 Pyrinomonadaceae bacterium
CGCGGGAGCGCATGAGGATGCCGAGGTCGCGTTCGAGCTGGCGCAAGGCGCGCGCGAGGGCGAGGGCGCGGCGCGCGCCGAGCGGCGCGCCGGCGGCCGAGTCCTCGCACTCGCGCAGGAGTGCTTCGAGCTGTTGGCGGTCGCGCCCCGAGCGGGCGGCGACGCGCTCGGCGATCTGCGCGGCCGTCGAGGTCGCGGGCAGCCCGGCGTAGCGCGCGAGCGCGCGGCGCGTCCGCTGGTAGACGTTCTCGACCGCGAGGTCGTAGGCGCGCGCGCGCTGTTGCAGCTCGGCCATCGAGGAGACGAACTCAAGCTTTGAGCGCCGGTCGGGGCGCGGCGCGGGCAGCGCGCGCGCGAAGCGTCGGCCGCGCGTCCAGACCAGCGCGAGCGCGACGAGCGCGACCTGCGCGAACATCCAGAGGACGGGCGTGCCGCTGAAGTATGCGAAGAGTTGGTTGCGCGCCTCGCCGAAGCCGTGGTGAAACTCGTCGAAGGCGACGCGCCCGGGACGGCCGCCGGTCACGACCCCGACGGCGAGGAAGAGGTTGTCGGCGCGGTTGACGCCCGCGTTCGAGACCACGTAAGGGTCGGAGAGGACGACGACGCGCCCGCGCCCGTACGCGTAATCGACGAGCAGCGCGCCCGGGCCTTCGCGCCCGTCGCGGACGTGGACGACCGGCGCGCCCGTGTCCGGGCCGGCGTCGTCAACCTCGGGCGGCGCGGGCGGCGGCTCGTCTTCCGTCACGCCGCCCCAGATGTCTTCCTCCGCCGAGGGAGTCGGCGTCGGCGTGGACGCGCCCGCGGGGGGGCGGTAGACGAAGAGGCGCGAGGCGAAGCGCGAGCGCGTCACCTGCGAGACGTGGCGCGTGAGCGCGGTCGGCTGCGCGGGCGAGACGAGGGGCACGCCGCGCGTCATGTTCTCGGCGTCGTGCGGGAGCACGTCGGGGTCGGGCAGTTCGACCGTCTCCGTGAAGACGCGCCAGCGCCCCGAAGACGGGAGGAGCTGCGGGTCGGGCGCGCGGTCGATGATGACGAGGCGTCCGCCGTAGCCGACCCAGCGCAGCAAGGCGTCGGCCTCCTTCTTCTCGACTTCGCGCCGCAGCGGGCCGACCATGACGAGCGTCTCGGGGCCTTCCGTGCCTTCGAGCGCGGACATCGGCAAACCCCAGCGCGAGACCTCGTGGCCGCCCTGCTTCAGATACTCGAAGAGAGCGCGCGTGCCCGTCCCGCCCGAGTTCTGCGTCGAGCGGTCGGGCGCCAACTCGGTCTCCGCCTCGTCCTCGACGCGCACGTACGACGCCGCGTTGAGCGCCACGAACACGGCGACCAGCAGGACGAACGAGACGACGATGAGCAGGCGACTCTTCATGGCGCGACGGGCGGCAGTCTACTTAATTCCATTCAGCGCCGTGCGGCAGCGCGTCTTGAAGCTCTCCCAGTCGGCGGCGGTGGCGTCGCGCAGGCCGTACCAGTGCACCTCGAAGTCGAAGGTGAGCGGGAGCATCTCGGCGTAGAGGCCGGGGGTGGCGGCGCGGCGGACGGCGTTCAGGTAATCGTGGTTCGTCTTGTGCTGCGCGAGGCGGATGACGCCGCGGTCGCCCAGTTCGCAGAGCAGCGCGACGTATGCCTTGCGTATCGCGCCGCGCGGATCACCCGAGAGCGCCAGCCGCTCTGCGTCGTCGAGCAGGTCTGAGGCCGTCTGGTCGGCTTCGAGCCGCTCGCCTAAGACGACGCGCGCCGCGCGCCGGGCCTTCGGCGATTTGCGCCCGCGCCGCAGCCAGAGCAGCCGCGCGACGTAGACGAGTACCGCGAGGCAGAGCACGAGGACGACGACCTGCGTCGTCAGCGAGGCGCGCGGGCTCGCGCCGGGGGCGATGGCGCTGCCCTTCGGCAGAAGACTCAGAAGCCACTCGATGAAATCGTGGACGAGTTTCTGGAGCGCGTTGCCCTGCTGCTGCGCCTCGCGGTCGAACTCGGGCGCGCTCAGGATGGAGTTGAGCCGGCCGCGCTCGGCGTCCTTGTCGAACGTCCCGGCGGCTCCGCCGTCGGCCTCTGCGAGTCGCGCTTCGAGCGAGCGCAGGCGGCCGGCGGCCGCGCGGAGCCCGGCCGCGCGCTTCGCTTCGTCGTCGGCCCCCTCCGCCTCGTCGAGCGCCTCGTGGAGCCAAGAGTTGTCCACCTCCACGAAGTCCGCGCCCGCGCCGACCCTCTCCCGAGGCGGCAGCGAATCGCGGACTCCGCCGAGTATTTCGGGAGCCTCCTCCTCCAAATCCGCCTTAGCCTCTTCGAGTTCGGCCTCGGAGTCCTCGCCGGACTCGTCCCCGAAATCGTCGACCACGGCCACACGCTCGTACGTCTCCGCCAGCTCTTCGAGCGGCTCGATTGCGCCGCGCACGCGCGCGCGGTAGTCGGCGAGCGTCGCGACGCGTTGCGCCGGCCGCGCGTCCGGGGCCGGGCGAGACTGTGCGTGTTGAGCCGTCGGAAAGAGGCAGGCGAGCGCAGGGAAAAGGAGGAGGGGCAGGACGGCGTGCGCGAGCCGCGAGCCGCGAGCCGCGCGTCCCGACGAAACATTTTTGCGGAGCGCGAATCTCATCTGACCTTAGAGCCCGAGGATTGAGCCGGGCCGCTTCTCGACGGGACTTTGCGGCACCTCGGCCGGGTCGTGCGGCTTCTCCTCGGGGAGTTGTGTGCCGCCCGCAGGGACGCGCGTCGCGGCGGACTGTGTCGCGCGGGTCGGCGCGTGTGCGTCCGGCCGCGCACGCCCCCGCGGCGGGGCGATGGCCGGCGCGAGCGGCGCGTTGAAGCCCGTCGGCACCACCGGCATCTCGCCGAAGACCTGCGCCGCCAGCAACTCTATGTCGTAGCCCTCGTGCCGCACGCGCTCGTCCACGTAGAGCAGCGAGAGCCCCATCATCCAGACCGGCGCGAGCAGGATGGTCGAAATCTGCCTGAGCGCCGTCGAGCTGATCGTGTACCACGCCGGCAGCCGCGTCGCGTCAAACTCCAGAGGGTTGACGCCGTTCAGGTAAGCGAACCAGCCCAGCGGCAGCAGCAGCAGTATCCCGGCCGAGTACCACGCGAACCCCGTGAAAAGAAACATCCCCGTCAGACGGCGCACGTTCCCGCGCGCCAGCGTGGCGCTCCGGCTGATGGAGTCGAGGACGCCGCGCCCCTCGACCATCAAGACCTGCGGGACGTAGGCCACGCGCCCCGCCACGAAGAAGAAGACGAAGAGCATCAGCAGAATCATCGCCACCGTCAACACCGCGAAGAGGATCAGCGGCAACCACTGTGCGCCGGCGGACACCGTCGCCACCGCCATCAGGCTCACCGCGAAGAACATCATGACCCAGATTATCGACCCCGCGGCGAAGGCCGCCACCCCCGAGATGAACAGCCAGAAGAGGACGACCGCCGACGCGCGGAACAGCGCCCACGCGCGCGAGCGCACGCTGCGGTAGATGAGACGCGTCGTCACCGGCTCGCCCCAGAGCAGGTGCATCACGAGGTTGCGAGACGCCCCGCCCATCACGGTCAACTGCGCCAGCAGCCCGAAGACGTAGACGGCGAGCCCCGCCGCCGCCCCCACGAAGTAGGCGACCACACGCGCCTCGCTCGCGGCCGCCGACATCGCGCGCAGACAGATGAGCAGCAGCACCCAGCCCGCCGCCGAGACGA
>JBEVKV010000097.1:0-6246 GCA_040509515.1 Pyrinomonadaceae bacterium
AGAACAGCGAGCTGCTGCGCGACATCACTGTCGAAGACGCGCGCTGGCTGGGCGGGATTCTCTCGCGCCTCTCGGACAAGCAGCTAGAGGACGCCTTCCGCGCCGCCAACTACAACCCCGACGAGGTGCGCATGCTGGCCGCGAGCGTCCGCGCGAGAATCAACCAGCTCACGAGCCCCCCGGCCGGCGGCGCGGCCACGCCTTAATTCGTGAGTCAGGTCAGAACCGCCCGCGGTGGCGGGTGGTTCTGACCTTTACGTCGCTTAATCGTTCCTGACAATGGCGACGGCGCGGAGCGGGCCGCCGCTGCCGCCCTTGATCTTCATCGGGAGCGCGACGACGTGGAAGCCGCGCGCGGGGAGTTGTTCGAGGTTGGCGAGGTTCTCGAAGGCGGGCACGTCGCGCTCGAAGAGGGCGCGGTGGCTCTCGAAGAGTTTCGATTGGCCGTAGTCGATGCTCGGCGTGTCGAGCCCGACGGCCTTGATGCGACGCTCCCGCACGAGCCAGCGCGCGGCGTCTGGGTGGAGGCCGGGAAAGTGCAGCTTGGCGACCGCCTCCGCGCCGCGCTCGTCCGTCCCCATGTACGTGCGGCGGTCGGGCCAGCGCCGCCCGAAGCCCGTCCTCAAGAGCAGGATTGAGGCGTCGGGCAGCCGGCCGTGCTCGCGCTCCCACGCGGCGAGGTCTTCGACCGAGACCTGATAGTCGGCGTCGCGCGCGCACTTCTCCGACACGTCGACGAGGACGCCCGCGCCCATGAGCTGTTCGAGCGGGACGCGGTCGGCGGTGTTGCGCCCCTCCGCGAAGTGTACGGGCGCGTCGAGGTGCGTGCCGCCGTGCTCGGCGGTCGAGAAGTTGTTCGCCGCGTAGTAGTAGCCACCGGGCGTCACGCCCTCCGCGACCTTCTCAAGTTTGAAGCCCTCGGCCGTCGGCCAGAAGACGGTCTGCTCGTCGTACGCGTGCGACAGATCGACCAGCCGCCCCGCGAACGGGTCGGCCGGCGGCGCACCCGACACGCACGACGCGACGACGACACACGCGACACACAGCGCGAAGAGCCCGGACATTCGTTTCATCGCTCTCAAACCTCCACACCGAAACTGTCTCCCGAACGCGAGCCGCGCGGGAGCTTATCCCACACGGCCGCCCCGCCGCAAAACTTTAACGCCGCGGGCGAGGTTTGGCGCTACCGACTCGCCGGAGTTAAGCTGAACGCGCATGAGCACCTACTGCGACTACGCCCCCGGCGACCCTTTGCACAAGCCTTATCACGACGAAGAGTACGGCTTCCCGGTGGCCGACGACGCGACGCTGTTCGAGCGGCTGGTGCTTGAGATAAATCAAGCGGGGCTGTCGTGGGCGACGATTCTGCGGAAGCGCGAGGCGTTCCGAAGGGCGTACGGCGGCTTCGACGTTGACGCGGTCGCCGCCTACGGCGAGTCGGACAGGGCGAGGCTGTTGGGCGACGCCGGGATAGTACGCAACCGCCTGAAGGTCAACGCGGCGGTCGAGAACGCGCGGCGAATCGCGGGGCTGCGCGCGGAGTTCGGGTCGTTCAAGGGGTGGCTCGAACGCCACCACCCGCTCGCGAAAGAGGAGTGGGTGCGTCTGTTCAAAAAGACTTTCCTCTTCACCGGCGGCGAGATAGTCGGCGAGTTTCTGATGAGCACGGGCTACCTGCCGGGCGCGCATCGGGAAAGCTGCCCAGTCTACAAAAAGATTTTGGCTTCCGACCCGCCCTGGGCGACCCGACCAATCCGATGACGGACGAAACTCCCTTCGCCAACGTCGAGACGCGGAGGCTCGTGCTGCGGCGCTTCGCAGACGCCGACCTCGCGCCGTTTCTCGCCTACGCCAACGACCCGCTCGTCTCGCGTTATCAATCGTGGGAGTCGTACACCGAGGCGCAGGCCAGAGCGTTAATCGAGCGGCAGAAGGTGTGCGAGCCGGGGCGGCCGGGCGAGTGGTTCTCCTTCGCCGTCGAGCTGAAGGAGACGCGCGAGATGGTCGGCCACGTCTCGCTGAGCGCCAACGCGGAGGACGTGCGGCAGGGCGAGATGGGCTTCGCGTTCGCGCGCGCGCATCAGGGGCGCGGGCTCGCGCGCGAGGCGGCCGAGCGCGTGCTGGCTTACGCCTTCGAGGTGCTCGGGATGCACCGCGTCTCCGCCATCACGGACTGCGAGAACGCGCGCTCGGTGGCGCTGCTCGAAAGGCTCGGGATGAGGCGCGAGGCGCACTTCATCGAGAACATCTGGTTCAAGGGCGCGTGGGGCTCGGAGTTCTATTACGCCATCCTGCGAAGCGAGTGGGAGTCGAACCGGCGCGCCTGAAAAGCGCGCGCCCGCGGCCCTGACGCCGCGCGGAAGCATGTCATAAGACGCTAGGATTCAGAGCCACTTCGCGGCGGGCGGAAAAAGGGGGGCGTGCGATGCTTTTAAAAGACAGGGTGGCGTTCGTGACGGGCGCGGGGTCGGGGATAGGCAAGGCGGCCGCGCTGCTTCTGGCGCGCGAGGGCGCGCGGGTCGGCGCGCTCGACACGGACGGAGGCGATGTGAACAGGACGGTCGCGGAGATCGAAGCGGCGGGCGGGAGCGCGCTCGCGCTAATCGCCGACGTGTCGGACGCGGCGCAGGTGCGCGGCGCAATCGAGCGCGTCGCGGGCGAGTGGGGGCGACTCGACGTGGTCTTCGCCAACGCGGGCGTCAACGGCGTCTGGGCCCCGCTCGAAGAGCTTGAGCCCGACGAGTGGGACAACACGCTCGCCATCAACCTGAAGGGCACTTACCTCACCGTCAAGTACGCCGCGCCGCACCTGAAGCGGCGGGGCGGCTCCGTCGTCATCACGTCTTCGGTCAACGGCACGCGCATGTTCAGCAACACCGGCGCGACGGCTTACGCCTGCTCGAAGGCCGGGCAGGTCGCCTTCGCGCGCATGGTCGCGCTCGAACTGGCGGAGCACCGGGTGCGCGTCAACGTCGTCTGCCCCGGCGCCATCGAGACCAATATCGACGAGAACACCGAGAAGAGGGAACTGGAAGAGGTCGAGCCCCCGGTCGAGTTCCCCGAAGGGAAAGTCCCGCTGACGCGCGGCAAGCCCGGGAGCGCCGAGCAGGTGGCGCAGCTCGTCCTCTTCCTCGCCTCCGACGCGTCGAGCCACATCACGGGCACCGAAGTCTTCATCGACGGCGCGCAGTCGCTCTTGCAGGGCTGACACCCGCGCCCCCGCGGCCGGGACGCACTCACCGCCAAAATAAATACGTTGTCAAAACGAACGTTCGTGCTATATTAGGCGACATGACGACGGCCGGCGAGACGACTGAGGCGGGGCGGCCCTCGGCGCGCGCGCGCAGGGCGCACGGCGAGCGGACGCGGCAGGCCATCCTTGAGGCGGCCGTCGACATCGCGTCCGAAGAGGGGCTCGAAGGGTTGACCATCGGCCGGCTCGCCTCCGAGCTTTCGATGAGCAAGAGCGGGCTGTTCGCGCACTTCGGCTCGAAGGAGGAGTTGCAGCTCGCCACCGTCGAGGCGGCGCGCGCCGTCTTCGTCCGCGAGGTCGTCGGCCCGGCCTTCGAGGCCGAGAAGGGGCTGGCGCGGCTCTGGTCGCTGTGCGACGTGTGGCTCGCGTACGTGCGCGGCGAGGTCTTCCGCGGCGGGTGCTTCTTCGCGGCGGCGGCCGCGGAGTTCGACGGCCGCCCCGGCGCGGTGCGCGACCGCGTCGCGGAGATCATGAAGGAGTGGCTGGCGCTGCTCCGCCGCTCGATTACGGAGGCGCAGGCCGCCGGGCAGCTCGGGCGCGAGGCCGACCCGGCGCAGCTCACCTTCGAGCTGAACGCGCTTGAGATGGGCGCCAACTGGGCCTTTCAGCTCCACGGCGACCGGCAGGCGTTCGCTCGCGCGCGCGAGGCGATGCTCGAACGCCTGCGCCGCGTTGCGACGCCCACGGGGCTGCCGCTCCTGCCCGCAAACAAACGCGCGAAGGCTCGCGCCCCGCGCGGGGGTTCAAAAAGATGAGCACGACAGACGCACACCTCTCCTCGCCGCTCGTCGAGAAACGGAGCGCCGCGTGGGGCGCAGTCCGCGTAGACCACTGCCGCTTCGGCGAGGGGCGGCTCGCGGAGCACAGCCACACGGAGCACATGCTCCTGCTCTCGCTCAGCCGTTGCAGCGGCGAGCTGAGCGCGGCTGGCGGATTCCGCACGCGCGCGCAGGTGCGCGGCGGCGTCTGCGTCGTCCCCTCGGGGCAACCGTTCGCGGCGCGGCTCGGGGGCGACACAGAGTGCCTCGCAATCTACCTTGACCCGGCGCTCGTCGCGCGCGCGGCGCGAGACGCCGGCGACGCCGGCCGCCGCTTCGAGGTCGTCGCGCGCAGCAAGCCGCGCGACCCCGTGGTCAGCCGCGTCGGGATGGCGCTGCTGGCCGAGATGCGCGAGGGCGGCGACGCGCACGATGGCGTCGCGCGGCTCTACGCAGAGTCGCTGGCGAACGTGCTGGCCGTACATGTGCTCAGGCACTACACGGCGGCGGAGGGTGCCGAGCCGCGTCGCTTCGCGGGCGGGCTTTCGGGGCCGACGCTGCGGCGCGTGCTCTCCTACATCGCGGAGAATCACGAGCGCGACCTGAGCCTCGAAGACCTCGCCGGCGAGGCCGCGATGAGCACCTTTCACTTCGCGCGCGAGTTCAAGCGCGCCACGGGGACGACGCCGCACCAGCACCTCCTCAAGTTCCGCGTCGAGCGCGCGAAGGAGCTTCTGGTCGAAAGTCACCTGCCGCTCGCCGAGGTCGGCCTGCGCACCGGCTTCAGCCACCAGAGCCACTTCACGCGACTCTTCCGGCGCTACACGGGCACGACGCCGCAATCCTACCGCGTCATGTCGCGCGAGTAGGGCGTCGTGAACGAGTAGCAAGATTCATCAACGCCGAGCAAGAAGGGGAAATACGCCGCGCCGCTTCAGGGTCTAAGCTCCGACCGTCGGTTAATTCGACGTGGAGGAACAGGAGCGATGACCATGATGCTGAGAGGACTTTTCACGGCGGCGCTGTTTTTGACTCTGCTCTCCGCGGGCGCGTCGGCGCAGGTCGCGGGGCGCGGGGCGCGGGAGCTGATAGCAAGCGGCAACGAGCGTTACGCGCGCGGCGAGTACGAGGCGGCCATTAAAGTTTACGCGCTCGTCCCGGCGGACGCGGGCGAGGCTTACGCGCAGGCGCTCTACAACACGGGCGTCTGCCGCTTCGAGCTGTGGCAGACCGAGGAGGCGGCGAAACTTTACGCGCTCGCCGTCGAGGCGCGCGGCGGGCGCTACCCGAAGGCTTCCTACGCGCTCGGGGTCGCGCTCGAAGAGTTGAAGCGCGTCGCCGAGGCCAAACAGTCTTACGAGAGCGCCGCCGCCAGAGGTTACGCGCCGGCGCACTACAAGCTCGGGATGCTCGCGGAGTCGGCGGGCGACGTGGCGACTGCGGCCGCGCACTTCCGCGAGGCGGTCAGGCGCTCGAAGGGCAAATTTCCCGCGAGCCACAACAACCTCGGCGTGATGCTGGCGCGCGTGGGTCGTCTGGACGAGGCCGCGCGCGAGTTCGAGGCGGCGCTCGGCGAGTCGGAAGGGAAGTTCGAGGAGGCCGCGCACAACCTGAAACTCTGCCGCACGCTGCTGGCGGCGGGTCGCGCCGGGGGCGGCCCGGCGGAGATGAAGATTGCGGCGCTGGCCGACGGGTTCAGAAGGTGAGCCGGGAAGGAGGACTGACGACGTTGGAGACGAAGCCTTTGGACGTGATGGCTATCCTCAAGCTCTACGAGCTGAGGGGCGAGACGCGGATGCGCGAGGCGCGCGCGTGGTTCTTCTCGGAGTTCGCGCCGCGCTCGGGCAAGGAGATCGTCCGGCTCATGCTGAGCGGCGAGCGGCAGAGCGCCTTCTACCGGATGGTCGCCTCGCACTGGGAGGTGGCGGCCTCGTTCGTCAACAACGGCGGCATCGACGAGCGGCTGTTCCTCGAAGGAAACTCCGAGCACGTCGTCGTCTACGCCAAGCTCCAGCCCTTCCTCGCCGAAGTCCGCGAGGCCATCGGCGAGCCCGACTACCTCGCGAACCTCGAACGCCTCGTCATGAAAATCCCCGACGTGGAGAAGAAACTCGAAAACCGCCGCCGCCTGCTCGAACGCTGGTCGCAGGCGCACGCGGGCGGACAGGAAGGCCGGGGTGGCCCCGAAGGGGATTCAGTAGAATAAATCCGACCCTGAAGGGGGCGCACGGCGTT
>JBEVKV010000098.1:0-10978 GCA_040509515.1 Pyrinomonadaceae bacterium
ACTCTCGCCCTACGACCTGACGCGCGGCCGCATCACCTACAGGTACAAGTAAGCCCCGCCCCTGCGGGCCCCTAAAATTTTGTGGCGGCGCACATACGCGCCGCCACAGCCATCCCACCACCGCGCGAGCCGAGCCACGCCCGCGCGCCCCGCCCCGCACCGCTTTTCCGAAAGACTTCAGTCGACCGCGAGCCCGGCCCAGACGGCCGCGAGCGCCGAGACGGCCGCGAGCAGCGCAGCGCCCGCGCGTCCGCCGAAGACGCCCCCCGCCGATTTGCGCCCGAAGAAGACGAAGGCGAGCGAGAGGAGCAGGCTTGAGAGCGCGAGGCAGTAGGCCCTGTGCGTGAGTATGCGCGCGAGGCGGCGGCCGTCGAAGAGGTCGGCGGGCGTCCAGAGGTTGTAGAGGACGGGGTTGGAGAGCCAGCCGCCGTGCCCCTGGCTGGCGAGGTAGTAGAGCGTCCCGCCCGCCGCGAGGCTGACGGCGTAGGCCAGATACTTGTCGCGCAGCAGCACGTTCAGAGACACGGACGCGGCGCACATGAAGACGACGCTCGGCAGCAGAACGACCGCGTACGTCTTGAGGTAGGCCAGCGGTTCGAGCGGCGCGTGCCCCCTGTAGAGTTGCAGGAGGACGGCCGCGACGGCGACCGGCGCGACGAGCGAGAGCGAGAGCAGCACCGTCGCCGCGAACTTCGGGAGCAGGAAGGCGAAGTCGGGCGCGGGCGTGCCCCAGAGCACCGTCTCGATTCGCAGCTCGCGGTCGCGGTGCATCGCCTCGCCCGCGTAGAAGACAGCGACGCCGAAGAGGAAGAGCAGCATCGCCTCGGCCGTCCGCCCCGCGTAGGCCGCCGAGTACGAGGCCGACGGCGCGACCCCGAAGGCGGCCATCTCAAGCACGCACACGAACACGACGAGCGGCGCGACCACGACCAGAATCCGCTCCGCGCCGAGCAGACGGAACTCGACCCCGAGCGCGGCGCGGAACTGCGCGACGGCCGCGCTCCAACCCTCAGTGACGACTTCGACGCGCGGCAACTCCGACGGCCTCGTCTCGACAGACACACCCGCCGCCGTCTCTGACCCGACATTCTCGACACCGACAAAGTTGCCAAAGTTGCGTCGCGCCCGCGCCGCGCCGAAGTCTTCCGACGCGCCGCCAACTTCTGGCTCCGCGTTAAGCCTCTCGCCCGTCGCGTTGAGGCCGAGGGTTACAGTCTGACTCCGCGCGACTTTCCCGCCGCCGCGCTCGGTCGTCGAGAAGCGCAGGTAGAGCAGCGCCAGACAGCCGAGCGCGACGCCGACCATCGCCAGACGGTTCGCCAACATCCCGCCGTCGTAGACGACGACAAGCTGGTTGAGCCACTCGGCGCTGCGCCCCTGCCAGCCGCTGCCGCTGAAGTTGAAGAGCAGCGGGTCGAGCGTGACGCGCCAACGCGGGGGCAGCAGCCCCTTCATGATGAGCTGCCATGTGATGTAGAGCGGGTAGAACGAGACGGCCAGCCCGTAGACGACCTTGACGTTGCGCGTCAGCGTCCCGACGGTGAAGAAGACGGCCGCGAGCGCGAGGCTTGAGACGACGACGAAGAAGAGGAAGTGTTGCAGGTAGGGCAGCACGCGCGGCGCGAGGACGATCATCCCGTCGCGCCTGAACGCCTGTAGCAAGAGCGGCGTCAGCGCGAAGCACGCCTGACAGCAGACGAGCACGAAGAAGTTGCCGAAGAACTTTCCGAGCAGGTACTCGCCGCGCCCGACCGGCTTCGAGAAGATGAGCGGGTCGATTCTCAGCCTGTAATCCCTGATGACGGGGTCGCCCATCAGCAGCGCGATGAAGAGCGGCGTCGTCAGAAAGGAGAAGCCGCAGAACAGCCAGACGATGTAGAAGTCGCTGTTGACCGCCCAGCCGCGCGCCACGGCCGGCCCCCAGCCCCACCACAGCAGCGCGTTGGCGCTGAACAGCAGCATCAGCGCGTACGGCGCGACGCGCTTCAGGTTGAAGAGCACCTCCGCGCGGAAGACGGCGGCGAGCGGCGTCAAAAGCGTTGACGACGGCGGTGTCAGGGCCGCGCCCATCAGTTCAAACTCCCCGCGTGCGAGACGAGTCCGAAATAATAGTCTTCGAGCGTCGGCGCGGCGGGCTCGAATGCTTCGCCGGGCCGGCCCGCGCTCGACAGCACGCGGACGCGCACGCGCCCCTCGAAGAGAGAGGTTGAAAGAACCGTGAGCCGCCCCTTGAGCGCCGCGACCTCCTCGCGCCCGACGGCGGCCTCCCAGACCGCGCCCGCCAGACGCGCGAGCGCCGCGCGCGGGCTGGTCGAAGCGACTATCTCGCCGCGCCGGATGACGGCCATCGCGCCGCAGAGCGTCGAAACGTCGGAGACGATGTGCGTCGAGAGCAGCACGACCGTCTCCTCGCCGGCTATCTCCGAGAGCAGGTTGTGGAAGCGGTGGCGCTCTTCGGGGTCGAGCCCGGCCGTGGGCTCGTCGACGATGATGAGGCGCGGCCGGCCGATGAGCGCCTGCGCGATGCCGAGCCGCTGGCGCATCCCGCCGGAGAATCCACCGACCGTCTGCCGCCGCGCGTCGGCGAGGTTGACCCGCTCCAACAGCGCGCCGACGAGCCGCGCGCGCTCGCCCGAATCGGCGACGCCCTTGAGCCGCGCGAAGTAGTGGAGCGTCTGCTCGGCCGTCAGCGAAGGGTAGAGGCCGAACTCCTGCGGCAGATAGCCGAGCAGGCGGCGCGCCTCCCTCTTGCGCCCGATGAAATCGACGCCGCCTACCGAGACGCGCCCCTCGTCTGGTTCGAGCAGCGTGGCGAGAATCTTCATCAGCGTCGTCTTGCCCGCGCCGTTCGGCCCGAGCTGGCCGAACACGCCCGGCGCGGCCGCGAGGCTGACGCCCTTCAGCGCCTCGATGCCGCCCGGGTAGGTCTTCCTCAATTCTCTGATTTCAAGCATCAAGCCCTCCGCGCGGGGACGCCGCCCGCGCCCGAAGCGCGCCACTCGTCGGCGAGCACGGCGTAGACGACGAGGTCGTGAAAGTGGTCGTGCATCCACTCGGCGCGGACGAGCACGCCCTCCTGCCTGAAGCCGAGCCGTTCGGGAATTCTCCGGCTCTTGACGTTCCCGACGGCGCAGCGCATCTCGACGCGGTTCAGTCCAAGCTCGCCGAAGGCGTGGTCGATGAGCGCGCGGCAGGATTTCGTGACGAGCCCGCGCCCCTGGAACGACGCGCCGAGCCAGTAGCCAAGCTCGGTCGCGCGGTTGGCGCGGTCGAAGTAGTTGTACTCCACCTGCCCGGCCATCTCGCCCCGGTGCCAGATGGCGAGCCCGTACCCTTCGCCCCCGGCCATGCGGGTCATGTTGCGCTTGATGAAGTCGTGCGTGTTCTCGATGGAGCGTTCGCGCTTGAGCCACGCCGACCACTCCCTGATGTGCTCAAGGCTCCCCTCGATGAGCGCGTTGAGGGCCTCCGCGTGGTGCGGCTCTATCAGGCGCAGCTCGGTCTCGTCGTCTATCTTGTGGCTGAGCATGTCCGTCGGCGTCGCGCGTGCGGTCTGAGGTTTAGAGTGCGGCGGGCGGCCGTTTGTTCCGCTAGATGTCGGGAATCTGCCAGTCTATCTCGGGACGGCCGGCCGCCTTCAAAGCCTTGTTGACGGCCGAGAACGGGCGCGTGCCGAAGAAGCCGTTGCGCGCGGAGAGCGGCGAAGGGTGCGCGCCGCGTATGACGACGTGGCGGCCTTCGTCGATGCGCGCGGCCTTGCCCTGCGCGTCGCGCCCCCAGAGGACGAAGACGACCGTCTCCTTCTTCGCGTTGACGCTGTCGATGACGGCGTCGGTGAAAGTCTCCCAGCCCTTCCCGCGGTGCGAGCCGATGGCGCGCGCGCGCACCGTGAGCACCGTGTTGAGCATCAGCATGCCCTGCTCGGCCCAGCTCGCGAGGTAGCCGTTGTTCGGGACGCGAAAGCCTTTGATGTCGCTCTTCAACTCCTTGAAGACGTTGCGGAGCGAGCCGGGGACGGCGACGCCCGGCTTGACCGAGAAGCAAAGCCCGTGCGCCTGATTCGGCCCCGGGTAAGGGTCTTGGCCGAGCAGCACGACGCTCACCTTTCGCGGCGGCGTCAGCTCAAGCGCGCGGAACGTGTCGCCCTCTTCGGGGTAGACCTCGAACTCGCGGCGCTCGCGTTCGACGAACTCCGCCAGCCGCCGGAAGTAAGGCTTCTCGACCTCGCCCCCGACCTTCGGACGCCACGACGCTGGCACAGGCGGCATCATCTCGTCTCAAGCCCTCCCCAAAAGTTTTACCTCGCGCCGACTGCTCAGAGCCTTTCGTAATACCCGCCCGAAGCGCAGGGGCGGCACAGCGGCTCGCCCGAGGGGCCGGCCGCCTCGCGCCCGTCGTTGACGCCCTCGCCGCAGCGCGCGCAGGTGACGCGCGAGCGGGGCCGGCCCGGCGCGTCGAACTCGCCGTATTGGACGCGCACGCGCTCGATCTTGAACAGCTCCTCGTCCGACGCCTCGCGGTAGGTTAGAAACTGCCGCTCCTTCTTCGACCCGATTTCCGGATGGCGCTCGTCGGCCAGTCGCCGCGACTCTTCGAGCGCGACGACGCGGACGGCCTCGCCCGTCTCGGTGTTGAGGAACGTCGCCGCCACCTTGCCGTAGTCGAGGTACTTCAGACTCCTCTTGCCGAGCCGCGCGCCCGTCACCGCCCCGACCGCGTCGGCCATGCAACGGTCGATCTCGACCCACACGATCAGCTTCTTCCGGTCGGCCCCCCTCGGCTCCTCCACCCCCACCGCGCGACACCCCACCAACGCCATCCGCGCCCCCAACAACTGCCCCGCACACATGTGCCCATGCACCCGCCCACACTCCTCCAACAACTCGTCTAGCGCTTCCATCGCCGTGATCCTTACAGGCGGGAGTAGGTGAGGCCGGTTTGGCCTTGGTATTTGCCGCCGCGGTCTTCGTAGGAGACGTCGCAGTCTTCGTCGGATTCGAGGAAGATGACCTGGCCGATGCCTTCGTTGACGTAGACGCGCAGGGGCAGGTCGGCGAGGTTGCCGAGTTCGATGACGAGGCGGCCCGTCCAGCCGGCTTCGAGCGGCGTGGTGTTGAGCATGAGGCCGGCGCGCGCGTAGGTCGATTTGCACATGCAGATGCCGGTGACGGTGCGCGGCATGCGGAAGGTCTCGACCGTGACGCCGAGGGCGTAGGAGTGCGGCGGCATGAGGTAGTACCTCGACCCGTCCTCGGCGTCGCGCAAGGGGGCCTCGACGAGCGACTCTTCGTCGAAGCGCTTGGGGTCGATCTCGCGGCCGTGGATGGGCGAGAAGACGCGGAAGCCGTCGTCGGCGAGCCGCATGTCGTAGCCGTAGGAAGAGGCGCCGGCGGAGATGATGCGCCGGCCGCCGGACTCGCGCACCAGCGTCGCGTCGAAGGGTTGGATGAGCTGGTGCTCTTCGGCCATGCGCCGAATCCAGCGGTCGGATTTGACTGACATTGTTTCGGTTTCCGTTAAGAGTTTTAAGGCCGACGCGCAGCATACCGGCCGCCGCGCGCTAAGTCCAGAAGACGACGCCTAAGGCTTCGGCCGTGACTGCGTGAGGCGGAGCGTGCCGTCGCCGACGGTAAAGGAGAGCGTGGCACCGCCGTTGCCGGCGCGCGCTTGCAACGAGCGTTCGGTCGGCTTGGTGCGCTCGCGCGGGGCGAGGCCGGCGAAGTCGTTCTCGACGCGGCCGGTGCGCAGAACCTCGGCGTCCACGTCGCCGCTGAAGCCGACGGGCAGCTCTACGTTGAGGTCGCCGCTGGCGACGCGCAGCCGGAAGCCGCGCCCGCGCCAGCTCCGCCCGGGGACGCGCACCGTGACGGGGCCGGACGCCACCGTCGCCTCCACGTCGCCGCCCGCGAGCGCGAAGAGCGAGTCGCCGCCCCCCCCGCCCGCGTTGATGCGCAGGCCGCCCTCGACGCCGCTCACGGTCAGCGCGCCGTGCCCCGCGTTGATCTCAAGGTCGACGTTAAAGGGCACCTTCAGCCTGTAGTCGATCTTCCACGGCATCGCCGGCAGGTGCTTCGGCAGGCCGCGCGCCGCGCGCCGCGCGTACTTGCGGTCGTGCAGCCCGACGGTCATCACGCGGACGTGGTTGAGGTCGTCGTCCACGGAGAAGGTGTTGAGCGCGGCGAGCCGCGTCAGGTTCTCTTCGGTGTCCGCGCTCTGCTCGACCTCGGCCGTGACCTCGACCTCGTCCCTCGACCAGCCCTCGACCGTCACCGAACCCTCGGGCGCGCCGTAGACGGTCACCGAGCCGCCGTAGCCGAGCCGGCGCGACTCCCTGCGCGTCGTCGTCCGCTTGAGCGGCGGCGGCGCGGGCGTCGCCTGCGGCGCGACCTTGCCGTCGGACTTCGTCTGCCTCCCGCTCTGCGGCGGCGGCGACGCGAGGTGTCGCGGGGCGTAGGCCAGCAGGACGAGTGCGGCGAGTGTGAACAGGAGGGCGTGCGCTCGGAATTTAGGGGGCGTGGTTCTCATCATTCGGAGGCTACAACAGAAAAGGCGAAAGGCAAACTTCAAAAGGCAAAAGGCAAAGGTGAAAGACCAAAGCCGTGCTGCTCGGCCGTCTTCACTTTTGCCTTTTGAAGTTTGCCTTTCGCCTTCCCCGAAGGGACTAGCGGGGCATTAAGACGATGGATCCGCGGCCGTTGGTGGTATTGAGCTGCGCGCCGCCGTCGCCGACCTTGCCGACGACCTTGCGCTTCTCGTTGATGAACTCGAACTCGCCCTTGTTGACGAAGCCGTTGAGGTCGATGTTGCGCGTGCGGGGCGCGATGGCCGTCAGGCGGAAGCCCGACTCGGCCGTAATGCGCAGCGTGATGTCGCCCTGCGTCGAGTTGAGGACGTAGGTGCCGCCGCGCAGCAACTCGGCGTCGAAGAGGATGTTGCCGAGCGTGTTCTCGGCCATCACGTTCTGCGCGCGGATGCCGGTCAGCTCGATATCGCCCTCGCTCGTGACGTGGGCGCGCACCATCTCGCCGCGGACGTTGCGGATGATGACGCCGCCGGTCATCGTGCTGATGTCCACGTCGGAGTTGAAGGGGACGCGGATGGTAAAGTTGACGTCGCCCACGTCCTCGCGGTTGTCGCGGCGCACGTCGATGCGCACGCCCTGCCCGCTCACCTCCGGCTCCATCTTCGCCGAGCGCGACTCCATCATCGCCGTCACGCGGACGGTGTTCTTCTCCCACCCCACGACCTCGATGCGCCCCGAGCGGTTGGAGAGCACGAGCCTGATGTTGGGCGGCGCGGGGTAGTCGCGCGAGAACTTCTTCTGCGCCTGCGCGTGCGGGGCGGCGAAGACGAGCGCGGCGAGCGCGGCGAGCAGGAGCGGCGCGCGGCGCGCGGCCGTCGGCTGTGTGCGGGGGTTGTGTGCTGTCGCCTGCTTCATCTACTTCAAAAACTTCCCGGGGTCGCCGGACGCTCCCGCCCTCGCGCTGGAAGCGCCCGCTCTCCCCCTTCGGCCGGAGGCGCGGGCGCAAGTTTGGAGGGCGCTCGTGTATCCTCTCGGGCGGCCGCCGCCGCGACGCCCGGGCTTCGCCTCCTACTGCTCGCCGAACTCGCGCATCAGTTCGACCTTGTCGCGTAGCGCGGAGTTTAGCATCTCCTCGGCGATCTCGTCGTGCGGGTTCTGGCGCAGGTCGTTGAGCGAGTCGCTGACGGTCTCGTCGAGCGCGTGGACGCTGCGGTCGAAGGAGGCGCGCATGCGCGGGTTCCAGCTCGCCTTGCGCGCCTGCACGCGCTGCTCCCAGTAGTTGAGGCTGGCCTTGTGCTGTTCGAGGTACGTGCGCGGGTAGAACTCGTCGGAGACGACGCGGCGGGCGGCGACGCCGTTGTTGCCTCCGCGCTCGCCCGTCCCCGTGCCGCGGACGGCGAAGGTCGTGGCGGAGGCGACGGCGACCACGAGCGCCGCGGCGCCGGCGGCCAACTGCGGGAGCGAAAGCTCGAAGCGACGACCGAACAGGCGCGACCAGAAGCCTTCGGCGACGGGCGTCGCGGATTCGGTGACGCGCGCCGGGAGGCTCTCGGCCTCGACCGTGTCGAGCACGCGCAGCCAGAGGGCGCGCTCGTCCGTGGGCGCGAAGAGATGTCCGCGCGCGTCACGCGCGACGGCGATGATGGCGTGGAAGTCGGCGCGCGCGGTCTCGCAGACCGGACACCCGGCGATGTGCGCGCCCACGGCGGCGTGCTCGGAGTATCCGAGCGTGCCGTCGAGGTAATCGCTGAGCATTTCCTGACACTTCTCGCAGTTCATTTCACAAAACCTCTAACACCACTCAAGTTGTCGGAGTCAGTCCAGGGGAAGACTTTAAAACTCTTTCGCGTCGCGCCGCAGGGGTAAGGTCTGGGGTGGAGGCGCGCGACACCTTTGGAAGCCTACTTCGGCTCGTTGTGTTGCCTCAGCAGTTGGCGAAGTTTCATTCTGGCCTTGTGGAGCTGGGACTTGCTGGTGCCGACCGAGCAGCCCAACAGCCGCGCCACCTCCTCGTGCTCGTGCCCCTCCACGTCGTGGAGCACGAACACCGCCCGGTACCCCGGCGGCAGTTGCGACACCGCCTTGTCGAGCGCGATCCTGTCCACCACCGGCATCTGGCTCGGGTCTTCCGTCCCCGCCACCACCTGCTGCGGCGACTCCCCGTCCTCGGTCACCTGCTCCATCCTCACGCCCCGCCGCCGGAAGTGCATCAGCACCTGGTTGACCGTCAGCCGGTGCAGCCACGTCGTAAACGCCGACTCGCCGCGGAAGGAGCCGGCCTTGCGGTAGAGCTGGATGAAGACCTCCTGCGCGAGGTCTTCGGCCTCGGCCGTGTTGGCCGTCATCCGCAGGCAGAGCGAGTAGACGCGCCGCGAGTGCCGCGAGTACAGCTCCTCGAACGCCGGCATGTCGCCCGACGACGCGGCGCGCGTCAGCTCAAGGTCGCTGGCTCTCTGTGTCTCGAACTCGGGTGTCGTCACGTCTCCGAACGTCCGCCCCAGCAGAAGGTCGCCCGTCGTCAACTCACAGCTCTCCGCTTTGAACGTCACAGTGACGCGCCCGCCTTTTGTCGAGTTTGAAAAGCTTGCCCGGCCCACGTGCGGCCCGCCGCGTACGTCTGGAGGCGCTGTAACGCCGGGTCTATACGCGACTGTGATGCGGGGCGCGCCGCGCGTCGTTGCCCTAACCGTCTGAAATCAAGGTTTTCCGGTGCCGGCGCCGGCCGAAATCTCGCCGCCGGGGCCGCCGACTTCCGCGATTCTAGCACACGCCGCCGCGCCGGAAACCCTGTCCGCTCCGGCCGGGGCGCGTCAGCTCACGCTCTCGGCGCTGTAGCGCGCGATGAGGCCGGTGCGCACCGCGTGGCGGTGTACGCGCGCAAAGAGCCAGCAGGCGAGCAGGACGTAGACGCACGCGAGCAGCGCGCCCCAGCCGAGCGAAGCCCACGACGCCGCGCCGCCCGAGACGACCGAGCGCATCCCCTCGAAGACGTACGAAGGCGGGAGCAGCCGCGCCACGCCGCGCATCCACACCGGCAGCGTCGAGAGCGGGTAGAAGACGCCCGCGAACGGCGAGACGAGCGCCGGCAGCGGCCACACGAACCACTCCGACGCGGGGCCGAACCTGAGCACCACGGCGGTGCCTACGATGCCGAGCGCGACGCCGAATAGGAAGAGCACGAGCATGAACGGCGCGATCAACAGCCCGTAAGCCGCGAACGAGAGCCCGAAGACGGCGAACGCCAGCACGAGCATCACCGCGAGCCCGACGGCGCTCGTCGCCACGCTCGACATCACGAGCCCCGCGAGGTACTCGGAGATTTTGAGCGGCGAGGCGAAGAAGTTGAGGAAGTTGCGCGACCAGACGTCTTCGAGGAAGGCGGTCGTCACGCCGTGCATCACGCGCGAGAAGAAGTCCCAGAGCAACACCGCGCCGAGCAACGCCGGGACGAAGTCGAAACCGGGCTGCGCGACCGTGTTGAGATAGCGCGTGATGAAGCCCCACAGGACGATGTCCACGGCGACCCACGCGAAGAGCGGCAGCACGCGCGCCGCGCTCCCGCGCATCAGGTAGATTTGCCTGACGAAGACCGCCGCCGCGCGCCGCGCGTTCATACGCCACCGCCCAGGCCGAGCGAGAGGGGCTCGCGCGCCACTGTGATGAAAAGTTCTTCGAGCGTCTCGCGCCCGTGCTCGCGCGGGAGCGCGCGCGGGTCGCCTTCGAGCAGGATGCGCCCCTTCGAGAGGAAGAGCACGCGGTCGCAGACCTCCTCGACCTCGTACATGTTGTGCGAAGTCCAGAGCACGCCGCCCGAGCCTTTCGAGGCGAAGTCGCGCATCCGCGCGCGTATCTCCTGCGCCGTCGCGGGGTCGAGCGAGGCGGTCGGCTCATCGAGCAGCAGCAGGTGCGGGCGGTTGAGCATCGCCTTGGCGAGCGCGACGCGCGTCTGCTCGCCCGACGAGAGCACGCCGCACTTCGTGTCGCGAAAAGAGAGGAGGTCGAACTCTTCGAGCAGCTCTTCTATCCGCGCGGAGAGCCGCGCGACGCCGTAGATCATGCCGAAGACGCGGAGGCTCTGCGCGACGGTGAGGTTGCCGGGCAGCGGCGCGTAGACGGCGGCGAAGTTCGTGAGGCCGAGCGCGCGCGAGCGCGAGCGCGCCACGTCGATGCCCTCGATGAAGACGGCCCCGGCGGTCGGCTCAAGCACGCCGAGAATCATGTTGATGGTCGTGGTCTTCCCCGCCCCGTTCGGCCCGAGCAGGCCGACGATCTCGCCCGGGCGCACGTCGAACGTGACGGCCTCGACCGCAACCGTCGCGCCGTAAGCCTTGCGCAGCCCCTCGACCGAGAGCACGCTCGGCGCAGACCTCGCCCCCCTGATTTTAGACTCGCTCATCCCGACTTCAGCCGCCTCGTCTTTGGCGACATTGTGGCACGCCGGAGGAAGTCTCGCCA
>JBEVKV010000099.1:0-3009 GCA_040509515.1 Pyrinomonadaceae bacterium
GATTAACTCCCCGGCGTCCAGCCGCTTCACTAACTCGCCCTGAGACAGCCCGAAAGCGTCCCGAATCGCACGGAGTTTTTCCGCGAGGCGTTCGGGCTTGTCGCGCGACTTCCTCCCCATCAGGCGCGGCCTCCTGACAGGGGGTTGCAACTACCGACAAATGTCGGTATAGTGTCTTTGCGTGACCGACTCGCCGTGAGACAGAACCTCTCATCAACGGCGATGCTCATCTCTCGGAGATTGAGGGTGAGCAGGCTTCCGCATCCGACCCGTTGCCTTACGTTTTCAAAGACTAAATCGGAGGTGAAGATACCACATGGGTATTTTAGTAGGCCACAAGTAACGGGGGTGAGAAAGGGCAGCGCACCCCCGGGTGCGTCCGCTCTCACACCGGACGTGCCCGGGGGCAGCTTGCGCGGTGGTGAGGCCGCAAGCTGCCCCTTCCCTACTTTTGAGGCAGGGTTAAGCACTTTTGGGGCAAGAGGGGGTTATGAGGCAAAGCTCTATGGGATGGATACTTGGTAGCCAGTGGATACGAGGTATTCAGGTGGGGTTTATTTATCTTTTCCAAGGAAATAGAGGGAATACAAGTTTTCTTGCAGGTGCTGGATACGAGGTATCCAGATTGGGGGTCGGGACGGGGGCCGGAGGGGTTCGGGCGGGTCGGGGGGTAAGTTGTTTGAAAAGCATGAGTTAAGACCTTCCAAGTGGGACGGGCGGGTGCCGTGTTTTGATGGCACGTCTATTGAACTACACGGGGTCAGATCGTTGATAGGTTTCGTGAGTGAAGCGGCCTTGAACTCTTAAGTCCGGCGCTCACGTCGGGCGCGAAACCTATTGACGATCCCCCAAGTTCTTTAGTTTGAAGGGCGGCTCCCATTCCCCAGATCACGCGGGCAGGCGTGAGGGAGTCGAAGAAGGAAGGCCAAAATGTTGCGTCGAATTTCAGCTCTTACAATTCTCCTAGCAGTGGTCAGTGTTTATCTCTCCCCGCTCGCGGCATCCTCTGTCGCGGCTTCCCCGAAGCAGAAGAAGGCCCCGAAACGCGCCTCTAAGCTCGCCCCCGAGTTCGAGTCGGCCGGCCCCGCCGACGAAATCGTCCGCGTCCTCATCCAGACCAAAGGCCGCCCCTCCGCGGCGCACGACAACGCGGTCAAGTCCAAAGGCGGCGCGAAGGGTCGCGCCTTCGACGCGTTTGACGTGATGACGGCGGCCGTCCCCCGCGCCGCCCTCGCCTCGCTCGCCGCGCGCGAAGACATCGACTACGTGACGCCCGACCGCTTCGTCGCCAGCACGATGGCGGTGACCCGCGAATCGACCGGCGCGGCGCTCGCGCAGGCCGGCATCCAGAACGCGCCCGGCGTCACCGGCAAGGGCGTCGGCATCGCCATCGTCGACAGCGGCATCAGCGCCTCTCACCCCGACTTCCAGCAGAAGAACGGCAAGTCGCGCGTCGCGGCGTCCGTCGACTTCACTGGCAACGGCACGGCCGTTAAGAAGAAGGGCATCTTCCTCACCGACAGCATCCTCTTCGGCGACGGCATCACGCTCGGCAACGGCGTCGACCGCGAAGGCCACGGGACGGGCGTCGCCAGCGTCGCGGCCGGCAACGGCGCGGCGTCGAAGGGCTACGGCGCGAGCTTGGCCGGCATCGCCCCCGAGGCCAGCCTCATCGACCTCAAGGCGCTCGACGACAACGGCGTCGGGACGACCAGCTCGGTGCTCGGCGCGATCAACTGGGCCATCGTCAACCAGAAGCGCTTCAACATCCGCGTGATCAACCTCAGTTTGGGCGCGCCCGTCCGCGAGTCCTACCACACGGACCCGCTCTGCAAGGCGGTCGAGCGCGCGGTGCTCGCCGGCATCGTCGTCGTCGCGGCGGCCGGCAACGAAGGCCGCACCGACGAGATCGTCGGCCACAAGGAGAACGGCGACCCCATCTACCGCCCGGTCTTCGGCGCCATCCACAGCCCCGGCAACAGCCCCTACGCCATCACCGTCGGCGCGTCCGACACCAACGGCACCGTCGCCCGCTCGGACGACCGCATGGCGCAGTTCTCCTCGAAGGGGCCGACGACGTTCGACCACCTGATGAAGCCCGAGCTGGTCGCGCCCGGTCGCGGCGTCGTCGCGGCGATGTCGCAGGAGAACCCGCACAGCGCAGCGCAGCGCCCCGACCGCGTGGCGCAGCCCTCCGGCGCCGGCGCGCTCCAGAACGCTTACTACAAGTACTACGGCACCTCGTTCTCCGCGCCGGTCGTCAGCGGCACGGTGGCTCTGATGCTCGAAGCGAACAAGTCGCTGACGCCCGCGCTCGTCAAGTCGGCGCTGATGCGGACAGCCAACGCGCTGCCCGACTCGCTCTTCGCGTCGAAGACGGCCAACGTGCTGACGCAGGGCGTCGGGCAGGTCAACGCGGCGGCGGCGGTCGAACTGGCGCGCGCCTTCGTCCCCAACGCCGACAAGCTCAAGGCCGGCGCGCAGGTGCTCCGCCCCAACGCCACGGTCGGCGGCACGTTCCGCATCGGCGGCGAGACGGTCAAGACCTCGAACCGAGTGCTCTACGCCAACGGCGTGGTCTACAACCAGAAGCCCGTCCTCGTTAACGGCTTCCTGATGGGCGACGGGTTCCTGATGGGCGACGGCATGATTCTCACCGACGGCTTCCTGATGGGCGACGGCATCTTCCTGACGGACGGCTTCCTGATGGGTGACGGCTTCCTGATGGGCGACTCGAACCAGCACGTCATCGAGAGCGGCATGATTCTCACCGACAGCATCCTCTTCGGCGACAGCATGATTCTCACCGACGGCTTCCTGATGGGCGACGCCTTCCTCATGGGCGACGGGTCGGTGCTCGGCGACAGCATGATTCTCACCGACGGGTTCCTGATGGGCGACAGCATAATCCTCACCGACGGGTTCCTGATGGGCGACGGCTTCCTGATGGGCGACGGAGTTCTGCGGAGCGACAAGAGCCTCGTGGGCGACGGCTTCCTGATGGGCGAC
>JBEVKV010000100.1:0-5285 GCA_040509515.1 Pyrinomonadaceae bacterium
CTATATCCCCCCCCCGCGGGGGGGGGGGCGCCCCCCCGCCGCGGCCGGCCCGCAAAAAAAAGGGGGCGCCCGCCAACGCCGGCCGGCCCCCCCCGGACCGCGCGACGCTGGCGCGCGACTTTAGTAGATGACGCGCGGCACGACCGTCTGCCCGAAGGTCGAGACGGAGTTGGTCAGCGTCCCCATCAGGATGCCCCTGACGGTGGTGCCGAAGCTGCCGGAGTTGTCCGGCACCTCGACGATGTCGTAGGGCTGGAGGGCGATGTCCTTAGCCTTCTCCTTCTTGATGTCGTTGTAGTTGACGATCATCTTCTCGGGCTCGGCCTGCCCCTTCTTCTTGCGCCAGATGACGATGGAGCTGGCCTTCGCCTCCTTCGCCAAGCCGCCGACCATCGCGATGGCCTGCTTGAGCTGCATCTCGTTCTTGAGGTAGATGCCCTGCGGCGAGCGCACCGCGCCCATGATGTAGACGGGCTGCGCCTCCTGGACGATGACGATGTCGCCGGGGCGGATGACCGGGTTGGCCTCGGCCTTGCCGTCCTTCAACTCGCGCAGGCTGTAGATGTCATAGCCCACCTGCGTCGGGTCCGTAGGCTTGTAGCTGTCCACGGGCGTGGCCGCCACGAGGAGGTCTTCCGCCTCGGGGCACATCACGGGCTCGGTGTGGAAAATCTGGATGTCGCCGCCGGCGGCCTCCGTGATGCCGCCGCTCGTCGCCAGCAGGTCGAGCAGCTTGACGCGGCGCTGCATCTGGACGCGCGAGGGCGAGCGCACCGCGCCGAAGACGACCGCGGGCGGGCGGCTCTTCGCCTCGGTCACGCGGAGGCTGACCTGCGGCTTGTTAAGGAACTTGGCGAGCGCCTTGACCACGTCGACCTTGATCTCGCGGTCGGAGCGGCACTGCGCGGAGATGGGCGTCTCGATGAACGGAATAGCGACGTTGCCCTCATCGTCAACGATGAGCAGGCCGTTAAACTGCGGCTCGTTGTAGACGCGCAGGTCGAGCACGTCGCCCGGGCCGAGCAGGTACTTCTTGACGCCCATCGAGTCGAGCGAGGGCGCGCCGGACGCGCCGGTGTTGACGACCGGAACCTGCGGGGCGGAGCCGCCCGAGTCCTGCGCCGGAACCGCCGTGGCGAGCATGGCGAGGGCGAGCATGAGAAGAACGCTTTTCACTTTCATAAAACACCTTCCTGTGGAAGTGTGGCGCTTCGGGAGCGCGCCGGCCGCCTTTCGGAACGAGGCGAGGCGCGCGGCGCCGGTCAATCGAGGGTTTCGGACGACCATCCGCCGGGAAAATCAGAAGTTGTAGATGTCTCGCCAGCCGGTCGGGCTGCCCGCCGCGGGACTATTCTTTGCCGGCGTCGCGCGCCGCGCCGCCGCCGGGTCGTCTGTGCTGGTGCCGGCGTCGCGCGCCGCGCGCCGGCACGGTGCCCGGCACGGCGAATCCCCTGAAAAGGAGGTTGCAATTGTCGCACAGGAGGTTGTAAACGCCAATCAGGCGCAGCACGAACGGCGTGTCGGTGTAGCCCCGCCGCACGCGCGAACTCCGGCATTTGGGGCAGCGTTGTGAGATCAACTCAACACCCCGTCCGCGTCTTTGTCCTCGCCGTCGTCGCCAGCGAACTCGGGGGCCGCGTCTGAGGTGCGGGCGCGGGCGCGCAGCATCTCGATTTCGCGTTGGATGCGGACGGCGGCCTCGTCGCGCGCGTCCTCGCTCATGTCGGCACGCGAGAGGTAGAAGAGCGCGTCGCGGTAGCGCGCCACGGCGCGCGCGTACTTGCCGCGGAACGCCGCGCGCTCGGCCATCTCGACCCACTGGCCGACCTTCACCGACGCGACGAAGTTCCTGAGCGCCGCCGACGAGTCGACCAACTCCGGCTCGCCCGGGTAGACGCGCAGCGCCTCGCCGAGCACTTCGAGCGCGCGCTGCGCCGTCTCGATCTTGTCGGAGTGGCGGACGCGCCGCTGCGCCTCGTGCGTCAGACGCGTCGCCTCGCCGCGCGCCCACGAGAGCAGGTGCTTGCGCTGGAGCGCGCGCACACGCTCCTGACCCGAGCGCAGCGCCGCGCGCATCTCGGCCGGCCCGCCCGGCGAGCGCAGAGTCTCGTCCGAGTTCGCGAGGTACTGCTCGCAGAGCTTGTAAGCTTCGAGGTGCGACTCGGGCGGCGTGTTCGGCGAGTCGAGTTCGGCGAGCCGCTGCTGCAAACTCCTGAGCGAAGCCACCTGCGCCTGCATCCCCGGCCAACTGTTCGACGGGGTCTTCGCCCTCGGCGCGGCGCGCACGGTGTCGGCCGCGCCCATCACCAGCTCCATCTCGCGCGTGTAGCGCGCCCACGCGCGCCGCATCACGACCTCGCGCGCCGCCGCCGCGCAGAGGATGACGAACCCCGCGGCGAGCCCCGCGGGTATCCATGGGGCCTCGTCGCCGTCCGAACGCAGGAGCATCCAGATGAGCCAGAAGAGCGCGAGCGCGAGCCCGCCCGCCGCGAACATGTAGCCGGCCGTCGAGGGCATGCGCGGGTGCTGGTGCTGGCGCCTGCGCGCGCCGACCGCCTGCGCGCGCGCGCGACGCTGTGGTGCCGCCTGCTCTGCTGGAGGGGTGGGCAAAGTCTGTCTCCGTTTTAGAAAAGGGGGCGCGGGCCGCGTGTGCTTAGAACGTTGAGAGCCTACGTTAGCGGGCCCGCCGCCTGCGGCGGCCGAAGCCCGGATTATAGTCCTTCCGCGCTGAGGCGTCCATCCACACCCCGCCGCGCGAATAATTCGGTTGGTAGTCGCGCGACTGTCCGTTTATACTTGCGTTCCGTTTTCGCCCGGAGCGACCGAGTCGAAGTGGCAAGGGGGTTTTAAGGAAGATGGACACGCGTTGTCAGAAGTGCGGCGCGGGGCTGGCCGCCGAACAGGCGTTCTGCCCGAAGTGCGGCGCGGTGGTCGGGATGAGCGCCGCCGCCCCGCGGCGCGGCGAAGGCTGGGACATGGCGGCCACCGTGGTCGGCCAGCAGCTTCCGCCCGCCGCGACGCGCCCGCGCCCTTCAGCCGAGCGCCCGTCGCACGAGGCGCAGGCCGCGCCGAAGGGCGGCAACGCCGTGCTGCTCGCCGTCATCGGTTTCGTGGCCGTGCTGGCTATAGGCGGCCTGCTCTTACTCCTTCTCTACCTGAACTCGCAAGGCTAGACGCCGGGCCGCCGCGCCGGCCCGAGTCCTATGGATCAGTTCCCCGCCCCCCCCTCCCCCGGCGTGACGGTCGCGCGGCAGACGCGCGCCCGCGGGCGCGCCGCGCTCCGCTGGGCGCTCGGCTCGCTGGCCGTGCTGGCGGCGCTGCTCGCCGGGCTCATCACGCTCTGGATGATCGGTTACGAGACCGGCCTCGTGCCCTTCCTCGCCGGTCTCTTCGCGGCCGCGCTGCCCGTCCCCGTTTACGTCACGCTCGTCCTCTGGCTCGACCGCTACGAGCCGGAGCCGCCGCTGATGCTGGCGGCGGCCTTCTTCTGGGGCGCGCTCGTCGCGGCCTTCTTCTCCATCGTCATCAACTCGGTCGGCGTCGCGCTCGTCTCGCTCGTCGCCGGCGAGGCGACGGGCAACACCTACGGTCTCGTCGTCTCCGCGCCACTCGTCGAGGAGACTTCCAAGGCGCTCGTCCTCTTCGCGCTCTTCTTCTGGAAGCGCGACGAGTTCGACAACGTGACCGACGGCGTGGTCTACGCCGCGATGGTCGGGCTCGGGTTCGCGATGACCGAGAACGTCAAGTACTACGGCGCGGCCGTCGCCGAGAACAACGCGCTCGGCGTCTTCATCGTGCGCGGGCTCTTCTCGCCGTTCGCGCACCCGCTGTTCACGGCGATGACGGGCGTCGGGCTAGGGCTCGCGGCGCAGACGGGCAGGCGTCTGGTGAAGTTCCTGGCGCCGGCCGCCGGGTTCGCCGCCGCCGTCTTGCTGCACGCGGGCTGGAACGCCTCGGCGCGCATGGCCGACGTGAACGAGGACGGCGCTTACGTGCTGGCGACCTACTTCCTCGTGATGATGCCGACCTTCTTCGGGATGCTGCTGGTCATCGGCCTCTCGCTCCGGCGCGAGGGTCGCGTCCTGCGCGAACACCTGCGCCCCGAGGTCGCGCGCGGGCTCTTCCCGGAGGACGAGTACCTCCGCATCTGCTCCGTGCGGGGCCGCGCCGGCTCGACGTGCCGCGCGCTCGTCAGGGGCGGGCTCGCGCACTGGCGCGCGCGCGCGCGCCTCAACCGTGCGGCCAGCGAGTTGGCCTTCCACCGCTCGCGCGTCGCGCGCGGCGTCCACCCGCGCGACGAGGAGGCCGCGCGCCGCGAAGACGAATACGTGCGGCAGATTCACCGGCTGCGCGTGCAACTGGAGGGAAGTGATAGGTGACGGGCGCTGAGTGATAAGAAAGAAAAGCGGGACTGATTTTCTTATCACTCGTCATCCGTCACTCGTCACACGTTCTTAGTGAAGATAAAACTCCTGCCGAGCACGATTGACGCCGAGGGGCGCGCCTCGCCGGAACAGCGGCTGAGTTGCTTCGTCGTGGACGGGCGCGTCTGCATCGACGCCGGGAGCATCGCCATCGGGCTCTCGGAGGAGGAGCGCGCCGCGGTGCGCGACGTGGTCGTCACGCACCCGCACATGGATCACGTCGCGACGCTCCCGATCTTCATCGACGACCTCTTCGCCTCGCTCGAAGAGCCCGTGCGCGTCCGCGCCACGCCTGAGGTCTGCGAGATTCTGGCGCGCGACGTTTTCAACGGGACGGTCTACCCGCCCTTCCAGAACTTCGACAACGGCCGCACGCGCGTCATGGAGTTCGTCCCCTTCCGCGAGGGCGAACTGTTCCGCGCCGCGCACCTGACCTTCCGCGCCGTCGCCGTCAGCCACATCGTCCCGACCGTCGGGCTCGTGCTCACGGACGGCGTGACGACGGTCGGCTTCAGCTCCGACACCTCCGCGACCGAGGAGTTCTGGCGCGTCTGCAACCGCGAGCCGCGTCTCGACGCGCTGCTCATCGAGGCTTCGTTCCCCGACTCGCTCGCGAAGCTCGCCGAGACTTCAGGCCACCTCACGCCCGCGGCGCTCGGCCGCGAGCTGCGCAAGCTCGCGCACGAAGACTTGGACATCCTCGCCATGCACCTCAAGCCTTCGTTCCGAAGCCGGCTCGTCGAGGAGCTGGAAGCCCTCGGCGTCCCGCGCCTCTCCGCCATGGAGCCCGGGCGCGTCTACGAGTGGTGAGCGGCCCGGGTCGGGCGGACAAAGAGAAAGGGCGTCGCTGCGAAGGCGACG
>JBEVKV010000101.1:0-25158 GCA_040509515.1 Pyrinomonadaceae bacterium
GGGATGACGACGCGGAACTCGGTCGGGAGGATTTCGTTCGGGTTGTTGCCGTTGCGCACGGCCATCCGCTGCGCGAGGTTGTAGAACATCTTCCGGTCGGCCTCGTGCGCGTGCCGTTCGAGGAACTGCCGCAGCGGCTCGCGCCCGCGCCGCGCCGCCTCGAAAATCTCGCGCACCGAGACCTCCGGGAAGATGGCCTCGGTGTCGCCGACCTGCCCGGCCTCGGTGTACATCTTCTCGACGACGGGCGACATGATGAAGATGGTCAGGATGAGCGAGATGCCCGTGATGACCTGATTGGGCGGCACCTGCTGCGTCCCCAAAGCGTTGCGGAGGATGGAGAGGACGACCGAGATTTTGACGAACGACGTGAGCATGATGAGCGCGAACGGCGCGAGCGCCAGCGCCCCGAGCACGACCACCATCACGACCGGGTTGGCCGTCCCCGCCCCGCCGCCGCCGCCGGATGGCCGCGCCGCCTCGCGCGCCTGCGCCGCCGCCGGACGCACCGTCTCGCCCTGCTGCGCAAGCGCGTCCGGGGCTACGGTGAGCAGGGAGAGCAGCGAGAGCGCGACGAACGCGAGCAGAAGGACGCACGCGCGCCGACGCCGCGAACGCCAAAACGAGCGAAGCCTCATTCTCATCCCCCCTTCTTGTTCATGAGCCGCGCGAGGCGGTCGGCGAAGGCGCGCCGCGCGGCCTCGACCGAAGGGCTCGGCGCAGTCCGCCGCCGCTCCAACTCTTCGGAAGCCTCCTCGGCCGACTTCGCGTCCAGCTCGCTGACGAGGTGGACGCCCGCCTCCGAAGCGCCTATCAGCAGCCAGCGCCCCGCGACCTCCACGACGTAGAGGCTCTTGCGCGGGTCGAGCCCGACGCGGTCGACGACGCGCACCATGCTGTTGGCCGAGCGCACCGTGGTCAGGCGCGGCAGCGCGAAGCGGAAGACGAGGTAGGCGAGCCCGCAGACGAGGCCGAGCGCCAGCATCGTCTCCAAAAGCATCGTGACAAAGTTCATGCTTCGCCTCCCGCCCTCGCGCCTTCACCCGGCCAGTCGCGTGACGCGCACGCCGAGCCGCCCCTCGATGTCCACCAGTTCGCCGGTCGCCACCGGCCGGCCGTCGGCCACCAGCTCGACGGGGTCGGTCGCGCGGCAGTCGAGGTCGAGAATCTGCCCGGCGCGCAGCCGCGTCAGCTCTTCCAGACTGATGCGGCGCGCGGGCAGCTCCACGCGCACCGTCAGCAGGAGGTTGTCCAGCAGCCCCGACTCCGCGGCCGTCTCTTCGCCCAACTCGCTCTCGTCTTCCATCCGCAGCCTCCCCGCTTCGCTGACGCGCGCCTCCGACACCTCGACCTCTTCGACGAGCAGACGCAAGTTGCCCGCGCGCCCTTCGCCCGACGCCTTGCCCGCGACCGCCTCGCCCGCCACGGCCGTGCCGCTCAGCAGCACGTTGTCGCCCGCGCCCACGCGCGCGCGCAGCGTGCCGCCCGCGGCCGCTCCGCCGTCGCCCCGGTCGCCCCAACTACCGAAGACCTGCTCGACGACGACCACGTCGCCCGGCTCCAACCCTGCGAGGTCTGCCGTGCCGACCTCGGTCTCGCCGACCAGCACGGAGAGCCGCGCGCCCGCGCATAACTTTTCGTAGCGCGCGACCCCGGCCGCGCCTTCGTCGCCGCGCGCCAGCAGGGGCGAGCGCATCTCGTCGAGCGCGGCCAGAACCTCCGGGCCGTAGACGAGTCGGACGACCCCGGCCGCCGTGCCCAGTCGCGCGCGCACAGTCGTCACGACGGCTCGCCCGCCGCCCGCGTCGCCCGCGTCGCCCGCCACGGCTTCGAGTCGGAAGAGGGGCTCGCCCGCCTCTTCGTTCAAGGCGGAGAGCAGTTGCGCGCAGAAGAATTCGAGGACGGCGCGCTCGGCCGTCGAGAGGGCGCGCGGCGCGTCCGCCGCCGAGCCGTCGCCGCCGAGCATGAGGTCTACGACCGCCGACGCGAAGGCCGCCTCGACCACCAGCACGGCGCGCGCCTCCCACGGCTCGACGACCACGCGGACGAAGGCGCGCGGCGACCCCGCGCCGGCGGATGAAAGGTCTTCCTCGCGCGTCTCAAGGATGTCGAAGGCGACCCGTCCGGCGTCGGCGTTCGTGAGCCGCCCGGCGACGCGCGCGAGCGCCGCGCCGGCCGCCGCCGAGAGCGACGCGGGCACGGCCGCGAGCATCGACGAGAGACGCGCCTCCTCGCGCGAGACCTTCGGCAGCGACGTGTCCCACCGGGTTGCGCGCGCGGGCTCGCCGGCGGGGGCGAGCCGGTCGCCGGCCGCGCCCTTCCCCGAAGCGCCGGGGCCGCCCGCGAAGAGGTCTACGGCGAAAGGGTCTACGGCCGGAGCCGGCTCGACCTCGTCCGCACGCAATGTGTTCGCGTCTGTCTTCATCGGAGACTGCCGGCCGCCGCCGCACGGAGGCCGCGGAGTCCGGCGGGTTTAAGCGCGGTAGGTGTTCGCCGCGTCGCCCTCTTCGTCTTCAGCCGGCGCGTCCGTCGCCGAAGCGTCCGACACGTCGGCCTGCGCGCCACGCGTCTCGACGGCGGTTTGAGAAAGGTCTCCGCGCGCGCCCGAGCCGAAGCCGCCCGGCGAGTCGCCGCCCGCCTCGACGCTCGTGCGCAGCGCCGCGAGGTTGACGCCACGACCGCGCAGCAGCTCGGCCAGCTCGGAGGCGCGCGCGTCGAGCTGCGAGCGGACGCGCTCGCTGGCGGCGATGAACTCGGCCGTCACGCGCCCCGCGCCGTCCGAGCTGAGTTTGACCTTCAGGCCATCGAGCACCGAGCGGCGCAGCTCGATGGTCACGACGTGTCGGCCGCCGTCGGCGATTTGCGAGCGGACGGCCGAGACGATTCTTTCGAGGTCGGCGACGTGCAGGATGGAGCGCGCGGCCGTCGCGTCGCCGGTGACGTTCGTCTCGCGCAGCGCGGCGCGGTGCTCGAAGCCTCCGCCGCGCCCGTCGCCCGCGTTGTCCGAGCCGCCGCCCTCGCGCTCTTCGCGGCGTTGGGCGGAACCGTCGTGCTCGGCGCGCTCGGCATCGCGCGAGACGCGGCGGTCGCCCTCGCCCGACTCGTCTTCGCGCGCCTCAGGGCGCGACGCCACCTCGTCGAAGACGCTGGCGAAGTCGCGCTCGGACGCCGCTCCGCTCTCGGCCGCGTCGCCCGCGTCGGCCGCGTCGTGTGAGCGCGTCGCGTTGGTCGAGACTTGACCGCGCCTCGCGGGCGCGCGGTTCGTCTCCGTGGTCGGTCTCAACGGCAGGGGGTTAGCAGGTGGAATCTTCATCGCTTCCGCTCCTTTCGCGGCTCCTTTCGGGGAGCGCCGCCGTCCCGTGCTCAGTTCATCTTCTTGAGTTTGTCGGCCGCGTCGTCGGCCATCTCCCGCGCGCGCTTGCGGTTGATGACCGTGCCCTGCAGGTCGAGCGCGAGCGCGCGCTCGAACGCCTCCATCGCGGCTCCGTACTCGCGCAGCTTCTGCATCACCTCGCCGAACTTGTAGTGCGCGAGCGCGGACTTCGGGTCGAGTTCGGTCGCCTTGCGGTAAGACTGCGAGGCGCTGAGCGGCTGTTCGAGCCCGACGTAGCAGTCGCCGATCTCGACGTAAACGTCGGCGGTCGGCCGCGCCGCGGCCACGTCCTGAAACTCCTTGAGCGCCTGCGCCCAGCGCTTCCGCTTCTTGAGGTCGCGCGCGGCCGTGAGCCCCGTGTCGGCCGGCAGCGGCTGGCCGAAGCTCTTCGCGCGGTTGTAGTACTGCGCGGCCTCCTTCGACTTGTTCTGTTTGGTCAGCGCGTCGCCCATCCCGCGGTAGGCGAGCGCAAGCTCGGAGTTGACGTTGACGGCCTGCGCGAAAGCCTTGAACGCCTCGGCCGGCTGGTTGGTGGCGAGGTAGGCGCTGCCGAGCCCGTAGTGCGCGAGCGCCAGCGCCGGGTCGGCCAGCGCCGCCTGCTTGAAGGCGACGAGCGCCGAGGCGAAGTCTCCGGCGAGGAAGGCGACCTGCCCGTCGGCGGCGAGAGCGCGCGCCTTGAGCTGCGAGTTGGCCGGGTCTTTTTCGAGCGCGGCGTTCGTACGCTCGCGCAGCGCCTTCCAGTCGTCCGCGCTGACGCCCTCGGTCTCCTTCACGTCGAGGAAGCGTTTGATGAGCGCGTCGGCGTCGGCCAAAGGGTCTGCGGGCGGCCCGGCGGCCTCCTCGGGCGTGGGCGAGGGCGCGGGCGAGGGCGGCTTCTGCTCGTCATCCTCCTTCTTGACGACGACGGGCATGGCGAGGCTGATCGTCACGTCGTTGGGGCCGCCCGAGCGGACTTCGAGTCGCCCACGCTGAATGCGGTAGCCGGGGCGGCTGGCGATGACGCTGTACGTCCCGCGCGGGAGCCGCCATGTGAGCTTGCCGTCGGCGTCCGTATTGCCGAGCGGCTGCGTCGGGGCGGAGTTGCCGACCCCGAGCAGGATTTTCGCGTCGGGGATGTCGGTCTTGATGGTGACCTCGTAGGTCGGGGCGGCCGGGCGCGGCGGCCTGACCGGGCCGGGCTTGCGCGGGGGCGTCGAGGCCGGTTTGGCTTCGCCCTCGCCGTTGGCCTTCTTCTCGACCTCGTCGGCGATGTTCGGCTTCGGGGTCTGCGTGGGGACGGGCGTCCCGTGCGCGGCGGCGCTCGACTGCGCGCTTCCCGTAAAGATGACGACGGCGACGAGCGTGAGCACGGCGCAGGCCCCCGCCGCGACGCCCGAAGGCGTGCGAACCTGCTGTTCGGGGTTTGCCCTTTTCATGACGGCGACACCGGGCGGCGATTGCCGCCTCCGCCACGCGGCGGGGGCCGTCGCCCGCTCCTTTATCAGTTTTACCGCAACCGGTCTTAAATCAGTCTTGCCGCGAATCTTTCCGGGGAGACTTGGAAGGCCCGGCCCTCATCTCGCGCCCCGCACCTTCGCGGCGGCCTTGTTCGCCAGATCGCGCGCGCGCCCGCGGTCGATGAGCGCGCCGGCCGGGTCGAGCGCGAGCGCGCGCTCGAAGGCTTCGGCGGCCGCCGCGTACTCGCGCTGCGCGTAGGCCAGTTCGCCGAACTTGAAGTGCGCCGGGGCCGACTTCGGGTCGAGTTCCAGCGCGCGCCGGTAGGCGGGCGCGGCGCTCAAGGGCTGCCCGAGTCCGACGTAGGCGTCGCCGATGCCGACGAAGACCTCGGCCGTCGGGCTCGTCTTCGAGACCTCCGAAAGCTCCCTGAGCGCCTCCGACCAGCGGCGCTCTTTCAGGAGGATGCGCGCGGCGACCTGTCTCGTGTTGGCCGAAGTATAGCCCAGGACGCGCGCGCGCTCGTAATAGCGGAGCGCCTCGCGGTTCTTGTTCTGCCGCGCCGACACGTCGCCCGACCCCCTGTAGGCCATCGCGAGCTGCGGGCTCAGCTCGGCCGCGTGCTCGTAGGCGCGCGCCGCCTCGCCGAGCCGGTTGTAGCCGAGGTAGGCGTTGCCGAGCCCGTAGTAGGCGAGCGCCGACGAAGGGAGCCTGAGCGCCGCCGCGTTGAAGTCGGCGATGGCGCCCGGGTAGTCGCCGCGCAGGTAGGCCACCTGCCCGCGCGCGAAGAGCGCCTGCGCCTCGGTCTGCGGGTCGAGCGGGTTGGCGGCGAAGGCGGCGGCCGTCTCGCTCAGCGCCGACTGCCACTCGGCGGTCGTCACGCCGTCGGTCTGCTTCGGGTCGAGGTAGCGCCTGAAAACGTCGCCGGCGCTCGCGGCCGTCGGGCCGGACGGGGAGAAGGGGGAGTTGGCCGCGACCGAAAGGTTGATGACGAAGGTCGTGCTGCCCGGCCGCACGTCTATCTGCCGGCGCTCGATGCGCGAGCCGGGGCGGCTGGCCGTGACGGTGTAGGTGCCGCGCGGCATCCGCGCGACGAGCCGCCCGTCCCGCCCGGAACGCCCGAGCCTCTGCATCCCCGCCTGCCCCGCGTTGACGAAAACGTCGGCGTCTGCCAGCCCCGTGTGGAAGGTCACTTCGAGCGGCGGCACGGCGGCCGTCGCGGGTCGCGGCGTCGCGGGCGAACGGCCGCGGCGCGGGGCCGGACGCCCCTCGTTCGCGGGCTTCGGCGTCGTGCGTTCCGTGCTTTTCTTCTTGCCCTCCACGTCGCCCGCGATGTTCGGCTTCGACTGCCCGAGCGCGCGCGCACAGGGGAAGGCGGCGCAGCAGAGCGCGGCGAGCAGCAGCAGGAGCGCGGGCGAAGGATTCCGAAGGGAAGGACGCGTGCGGCGTCGGCGTCGCGGCGTGGCGGCGTGCGTGAGCGCGTCGGATTGGTAAAGCTTCTCTCTCATCTTAAATAACTCCATTGGGTCGGTCTGACTTTCAATAGAGTTATCCTCGCGCGGCCGTCGTAGGTTTCCTCGCGCGCCGCCGGACGACTCAGGGCGCGGGCGGCTTCGCCGCGCTCTCGGGGCGGACGACGACGTAGCGGAAGCCGAGGCGCGCAGAGCCCTTGTCCTCGCGCACTTCGTAGCGCGCCGTCGCCGAGACGAAGGCGCGCGGCTCTGTGGCCGCGCCGCCGCGTATGACGCGAAGCCTCGCGCCGTCTTCGGACTTCGGCCGCCCCTCGTTGTCCGCGGCCTCGTCTTCGACCCACTCCCAGACGTTGCCGGCCATGTCGTGAGCGCCGTAGGGCGAGCGCCCGGCCGGGTAGCTCTTGACGGCGCGGACGCGCCCGCCGGTCTCGGTCGAGGCGGCGGCGCGCGCGTCCCACTCGTCGCCCCACGGGAACTTGAGATTCTGCGTCCCGCGCGCGGCCAACTCCCACTCGGCCTCCGTCGGGAGACGCACGGTCACGCCGAGCTTGCCCGAGAGCCACTGGCAGTAGTCGGCCGCCTCCTGCCAAGTGACGCCCGAGACGGGTTCGAGCGCCGCGCCGGCCGGGAACTCGCCTTCGCGCCAGTGCGAGGGCGCGGGCCGACCCGTGTCTTTCAGGTACTCGCGATACTGTTCGTTGGTCGTCTCGGTCTCGGCGATGAAGAAGGGTTTGACGATGACACGGCGCAGCGGGAAGCCGGTGCCCTCGCCGCCGAGCGTCACCTCGCCGCCGGGGACGGGCAGCTCGCCGGCGGGCGCGGTCTCGGAACTCGCGGCCGGGGCCGAGGGCGCGGCGGGAGTCGTCTCGGGCGTCGCCTGCGCGGGCTGACTCTGTCTCAACTCGGAGGCGCGCTCGGGCTCCTCGCGCTCGTGCGTGCCGAAGAGGAGCCAGCCGCCGTAACCGAGGACGACGGCCGTGACGAAGCAGACGAGACCCGCCACCGTGATGGGCACGAGGCGCGACTCGTCCGCGCCGGCCTTGTTGTTCGCGCTGAGGCGAGGACGTTCGGGCATAAGACCACCTTCGCCGTCCGAGAAAGCTTCGCGGCGGAAGAGTCACCACAGCCTGCGTGTGTCTCCGCGCCGCGTCCTGAAAACTAAAAGCGTTTGTCCGGTAGTGTGCTGAGGGGATTATAGCCGCGCGGTACGCGGGGGGGCAACAGTTGTCACGCTTGGGGAATTTTCCGACGAAAATTTTGCTGTCGCAGACAATCCCCCGCGCCACAGGCTCTTAAGGATTCGACGCGCCGCCCGCGCGATTTCACCCGCCGGTTTACTCGGAGGTGCGGCGTTCGTGGAGGATGGCTCCGATCTCGTCGTTAATTTTCTGTTCGCGCCGCGCCGTGTCGCGCCGTTCGCGCTCGCGCCAGTTCTCGCGGTGCTTTTCGATGACGCGCACCTCGCGCGCGGCCTCGACGAGCGCCGCGCGCGCCCTCTCCACTTCTGCCTCGCAGCGCGCGACGACGCCGCGCTGCTCTTCGACGGCGGCGCGCAACTCTTCCTCCTGCGCGCGCAGGTCTGCGAGGTGCGTGCGGTGCGCAAGCGCGCGTGCGGCCGCCGCGCCGCCGCTCATCGTCTGAAGCATCTCGGCGCGCGCCGACGCCTGCCGCGCGCGGCACGACTCGACCTCGCGCTCGCGCCGCGCAAGCTCCTCCTCGGCCCCGGCCAGTTGCGCCATGCGCGCGGCCAGCAGTCGCTCCGCCTCGCGCTTCGCCTGCTCGCGCGCGCCCAGAACCGGCTCCAGTCTGTACTTCTTGCCCGACATCGCACGCATTATACACTCGGCCGCCGCCGCCGAGTGACGGCGCGGAGCCAGAGCGCGCCGACGAGCAGGAACGGGAAGAGGTAGATGAGCAAGTCCCAGCGCCCGAGGCCGGGCGGCGTCACTTCCACGTCGGTTTCCATCTCGCCGCCGCCGCTCGGGCTTTGGAGCAGGACGCGCACGCGCCAGCGTCCTTCGGCGTCGAAGGGAATCTCGGCCTTGAACTGGACGCGCCCGCGCACGGCTTCGCGCGCGGCCGCGTGGACGGCTTCGGCGGCGTGATTGTCTAAAGGCCGGACGGCGATGTCGATTTTAATCTCTTCGGGGAGCGCCGCGCCCGGCGCGGGCTCAAGGATGACGAAGAAGGTTCCGGTGCCCACGTCCGGGTCGGCCCAGACCGAGGCGACGGAAGGGCCGAGACTCTTATCGACGAGAATCGCGTAGGGCGGCCCGTCGTGCGCGTCCGCGCGCGTGGCGCAGGCGAACGCGAGCGCGAGCGCAGCCAGAATGCTCCCGAGCTTCAAACGCATCAGCCCCCCAGAAACGTGCCGCGCATCTCCATCGGCTGCGACAGAAGCCAGAGCGCGGAGACCCACAGCAGCACGCAGACCGACGCCCACGCCGCGAAGACCCGACGCGGGTGCGCCGCCGCGTCGTCTTCCGCCAGCCGGTACGCCGTCAGAAGCGAGCCGAGCAGCCCCAGCCCCAGCAGTCCCAACTCCAAAGGGTAGACGACGCGCTCCGGCAAACCCGCGAGCTGCCACAAAGGCTCGCCTAAGACCGGCCAGCCCGCGCCGGCCAGCGCGCCCTGCGCGACCGGGATGAAGGTGTAGAGCCCGGTCAGAAAATGAAAGCCGTAATGGCTCAGCCAGACGCCGAAACCCAAAGGGATGAGCGCGTAGGAATATCTGACGACGGTCGGGAGCAGCGCGCCGCGCCGCCCGCCCCACTTTAAAGAGAGCCATCCGGCCGCGCCGAGCAGCACGACGGGCTCGACGACGAGCGCGAGCGCGAAGAGCACGCCGAGCACGGGGGCCTCGCTCCGCACGCCGAGCACGCCCGCGAGCCAGCCTTGCAGCGCGTAGACGGGACTGACCATCCCGAACGCGTTCAGCAGCGCGCCGAAGGTGAAGACGACGGCGAGCGCCGAGAGGTCGCGGCGGCGCGAGAGTCGGCCGACGCCCGAACGCAGCGTGTCGACCGTCAGCTCTTCGGCGGGGACGCGGCTCAGGATGCCGACGTTATCGTGCGGGCACGCCTGCACGCAGTCGAGGCAGAAGGTGCAGTCGAGATTTCCGACTTTGCGCGGCTGGAAGAGCGCCAGCTCGCAGCCGCGCTGGATGACGACGGGCGATTGCGGCTCGGCGCGCCTTCCGCGGATGCAGTCTTTGGTCTGACAGCTTGTGCAAACGTCTAGGTCGCGCACCTTCACCTCAAGCGGCGAGACGGTCGAGGCGACGAAGTTGAACTGGCCGACGGGGCAGACGAACTTGCAGAAGGGGGCGTGCCTGAAAAGGGAATCGACGAGAAGCGCCCCGGCGAAGTAGGCGACGACGAGCCACGCCGTCCACCACGGCGACGCCCAGAGGTCGAACAGCTCGTAAGCGAAAAGCACGAGGACGAAGAGCGCGAGCGAGAGCCACTTGTTTCGCAGCGGCCGGGGCCAGTTGCGCACCGGGCGGACGAAGCGCCGCGCGAGGTTGCGCGCCAGCATGAAGGGGCAGGCCATGCAGAAGAAGTTGCCCGCGAGCAGCAGCACGAGGACGAGCGCGCCGCGGAAGTGAACCCACGTCAGCGTCGTCGCGAGGTTCTTCGGCGCGAGCGCGGGGCCGAAAAGGCCGTGCGCGATCATGAGCACGGCGACGGCGAACATCGGAATCTGTAGCAGCGTGCGCGCGTGACGCCAGCGCAGCAGGCGGCCGACGACGGGCCAACGCAGAAGGTCTGTGGCGGGCGGCGTCGTCGCCGCGCGGCGCGGTGGTATGGAGTGAGGGGCGGGAGCGGGAGTGCCGGGGCGTTCGGACAATCCTTCAGCCTGACTGGACACCTTTAACATCAAACTGCCGCTCTATCTTTCTTCCGTCAGGCAAGTCGAGGCGGACGAGGACGACCCAGTCGCCCGCCATCGTGAATTCGAGTTCGGTCTGGTAGCGCCCCGGCTCAAGCTCGCTCGCGTCGGCGAAGACCGGGCGCATCCCCGCGTGCGACATGTTCGCTTCCAGCCGGACGCGCGCGCCGCCCAACGGACGGCCCGAAGCGTCGGCCACGCGCAGCGTCACACGCGCCGGCCCGACGCGCGGCGGGCGTGGCTCGATCTCGTGCTCGACGGTGATGTCCCCGCGCGTCTCGACGCGTCGCTGACAGCCCGCCAAAAAAAGTCCGGCGCTGAGCGCGAGCGCGCCGAAAGCTCTCAAGCACCTTCGGGACGCCTTGTTCATCGCCGGCCGGACTCTAAAAACAATTTCAAATTTGAAATCTGAAATTTCAAATTATTCGGGCTTCAGACCGAGCGGGCGGCCGCCGCGTCTTGCCGCCACGCGCAGGAGCAGCCGTGCGCCGCCGCCGTCTCGCCCTCGCGCGGGAACATGTGGAAGTACATGCCGACGACCATCGGGATGAAGACGATTGTGTTGTAGAAGAGGTGCAGCTCAACGCGCGGAATCCACATCTGCGCGACGCTCAAGGGGACGGGCGACCCGAAGAAATTCTGCCCGGCGACGGCCTGACCGAGCAGCAGCCCGTGCTCGATGTGGTGCCAGAACTGTATCGCCAGCGCGGCCGTCCACCAGCGAAGCGAAGCGCCGTGGAAACCCTTCCGCAGAGTCCACAGCCCGACGAGCATCACGACGGCGTAGCCGTAGTGGAGCGCCTCGGACTTGACGAGCCACGGGAACCACTGGCCGAGGACGCCGCGCGACTCCGGGACGGGCCACCCCATGACGTAAATCTGGAACGCCTGCACGAGGTGCTCGGCCCAGTGCGCGAGCACGACGACCATAAAGAGTTGCAGCGCGGGCTTGTGCCATCCGGCGTTGAGCCTGTCGTAGAAGCCTTGCGCGGCGGGCGCGGGCGTCAGGCGCACATCGTTGACGGAGACGGCCATCTGGCTATTCCTCTCGGTCGCGTCCCCGGCGTTCGGGGCTGCGGAGTGCGGGCTGTTAGAATTCCCCGGCGGGGGATTCCCGCGGGCGGTTTGACGTGCGCGGGCGAGTTTAGCTTGAACGCGTATTTCTACACAACTCGCACGACACTGTCACCGGCACGGAGTTCGACTCGCGGCTCCAACTTTGGTTTGACTCCGGGCTCAGACCCGGGGCGGGTGACACTCGGCCGTCGCGGGTGTTAGGGTTCGGCGGCGTGTTAACGGAGCCCGGCCCCGCCGACTTTTTATCCTAATCTAAGCTGACTTCTCGTCGATGCGAATTTTCCCCCCCAAGCGGCGGCGCGTCCGCGGCCTCGTCGCCCTGCTGACCATCGCCGTCGCGTCGTCGGCCGCGTGCCGCCGCGCCGACCTCCCCGAGAAAAATTCTCCGAAGTACCTCGAAGCCGTGCGCGCCTTCTACGTCGGCCTCTCGGCGCTACAGGTCGGCGACGACGTGCGCGCGGAGGAGAAGCTGAAGCAGGCGACCGCGCTCGCGCCCGACGAGCCCGCCGCGTGGGCCGACCTCGGGCTGCTCTACATGCGCCAGCGGCAGTTCGACCTCGCCGCCGAGAAGCTTGAGAAGGCGCGACAGCTCGCGCCCGAGAGCGCGTCTGTCCACGTTCTGCTCGGGCAGTTGGAGAGCGGGCGCGGCAACTACGCGGAGTCGGCCAAACAGTTCCGGCGCGCGTCGGAACTCGACCCGCGCAACCTGAAGGCGCTCTACGCGCTCAGCCGCGAGGTCGGGCGCGAGGGCGAGGGCGGCGAGGCGGAAGAGCTGAGCCTGCTGCAAAAGATTCTCGAAGTCGAGCCGCGCAACCTCTCCGTCCGTCTGGACGTGGCGCGGCTCGCGGCCAAGCGCGGCGAGGCGGAACTCTTCCAACGGATGATGAGCGGCCTAACGGAAGACGCGGCCGCGTGGCCTTCGGAGGCGCAGGAGCAGTTGAAGGCCGTCCAGACGGCGGCCGCCGGTGGGAACACGCGCGCCGCCGCCCCGCGCGTGCAGTTCCTGCGAAACGTGCTGGTGCGCCTGCCCGAATACCGCCAGAGCCGGCTCGCCGTCGAAGACCCGCCGGAGATTTTGAGCGAGCCCTTCACGCGCTTCCTCACGCTCGAATCGCCCTCGCCGCGCCCCGCGCCGCCCGACGAGGCGCTGACCTTTAACGCAGAGCCTTTGCAGGAGTTCGCCGGCGACACATGGGCGTGGGGCGGCGCCGTCTCGCTCGACGGCGAGCGCGCGCCCGCGCCGCTCTTCGCCAACGCGCGGGGCGTGCAGCTCGCGTCCGGCGTCAAGTTGGAATTCCCCGACGGCGGCGCGGCCGCCCCGCCGACGCCCGCCGGCGTCGCCGCGCTCGACTACGACTACGACTTCAAGACCGACCTCGCGCTGGCCGGCGAGAGCGGCTTCCGCCTTTATCGTCAGGAGAGCCCGGCGAGCTTCGTCGACGTGACGGCGAAGACGACGTTGCCCGGCCCCGTCGTCAACAGCATCTGCTCGGGCGCGTGGGCGGCCGACATCGAGGCCGACGGCGACCTCGACATCGTGCTCGGCGTGAGCGCGAAGGACGGCCCGCCGCATGTGCTGCGCAACAACGGCGACGGCACCTTCGCCGTGCTCCACCCTTTCGAGGGACTCGCCGGCCTGAGCGACTTCGCTTGGGCCGACTTCGACGGCGACGGCGACCCGGACGCCGCGCTGCTCGACGCGCAGGGGCAACTCGCCGTCTACACCAACGAGCGCGCGGGGCAGTTCCGCCGGCGGCCCTCTCAAGCTAACGCGGGCACACTCGCGCTCGGCGTCGCGGACGTGAACCGCGACGGACTGTTCGACCTGCTTCTGCTCGGCGCGGACGGCGCGCTCACGCGCCTCTCCGACAAGGGCGAGGGCGCGGGCTGGGACGCGGCCGAAGTCCTGCGCTGGGACGGGATGCCCGCGGGGCTCGCGCCGGGCGCATTTAAGTTGACGGCCGCCGACCTCGACAACAACGGCGGCATCGACCTGTTCGTCTCCGGCGCGCGTGGCCCGCGCGCGTGGCTGAGCGACGCCGACGGGAAGTTCAAGCCGCTCAACCTTCCCGACGCGGTTGCCGGCGCGCGCTCGGTCGCGGTCGCCGACGCGGACGCCGACGGCCGGCTCGACCTCTTCGGCGTCGGGCGCGACGGCCGGCCGTTCCGGGCCGCCGGGCGCGGCGCGAAGAATTATCACTGGCAGTTGATACGGCCGCGCGCCGCGAACGCCACCGGCGACCAGCGCATCAACTCCTTCGGCGTCGGCGGCGAGATGGAGATACGCGCCGGCCTCCTCGTCCAGAAGCAGCTCATCAACGGCCCGCTCGTCCACTTCGGACTCGGCGAGCAGGCGGGCGCGGACGTGGTGCGCGTCGTCTGGCCCAACGGCTCGGTGCGCGCCGAGTTCGAGCTGAAGGCCGACACGTCCGTCCTCGCCGAGCAGCGTCTGAAAGGCTCTTGCCCGTCGCTCTTCGCCTTCGACGGGAAGCGGATGAGCTTCGTCAAGGACTGCGCGCCGTGGAGCCCGGCCATCGGGCTGCGCATCAACAGCTACCAGACCGCGAAGGTTCAGCAGACCGAGGAGTGGGTCAGGATTCGCGGCGACCAGCTCGCGCCGCGCGCAGGGTTCTACGACCTCCGCATCACGGCCGAGCTTTGGGAGACATTCTACCTCGACCGCTACCAGTTCGCCGTCGTCGATCACCCGGCGGGCACGCAGGTCTTCGTGGACGAGCGCACCGCCCGCGAGCCGCCCGCGCTCAAGGTCTACACGATGGGCGAGACGCGCCCGTTCGCGCGCGCTTGGGACGACGCTGGCGCGGACGTTTCCGAGGTCGTCCGACGCCTCGACGGCCGGCACCTCGACAACTTCGGGCGCGGCACACATCAGGGCGTGACGCGCGACCACTACGTCGAGCTTGAGTTGAGCGACGACGCGCTGCGCGAGGGGCCGCTCTGGCTCGTCGCGCACGGCTGGCTCCACCCGACCGACGCGTCCATCAACGTCGCCATCAGTCAGGGGAGCCGGCCGCCGCCGAGCGGCCTGAGCCTCGAAGTCGCCGACGGGCGGGGCGGCTGGATGGTCGCAAAACCCGACCTCGGTTTTCCGGCGGGGAAGAACAAGACGATTCTCGTCGACCTGAAAGATGTCTTCCGGCCGGGCGCGCCGCGACGGCTGCGTCTGCGCACCAACATGGAGATTTTCTGGGACGCGCTCGAATGGGCGGGCGCGTGGGCGGGCGAGCCCGCGAAGGTTCAGACGCTCGCGCCTTCGTCCGCGGAGCTGCGCTTCCGAGGCTTCTCGGAGATGAAGAGCGCCGGGCCGTCTTCGCCCGAAACGCCCGAGTACGACCGCCTCGCCTCGACGGGTCAGCGCTGGCGCGACCTCGTCGGCTACTACACGCGCTTCGGCGACGTGCGCGAACTGCTCGCCGAGACCGACGACCGCGTCGTCATCACCAACGCGGGCGACGAGCTTCTGCTGCGCTTCGCGGAGCGTCCCGCGCCGCCCGCGGGCTGGTCGCGCGACTACGTGCTCATCGGCAACGGCTGGATCAAGGACGGCGACTACAACTCCGAATTCTCGAAGACGGTGCTGCCTTTGCCGTCGCGCGATAAGGAGTATTACACTACGGCCCCGACACGTCTCGAAGACGACCCGGTCTACCGACGCCACCCGCAGGACTGGCAGAACTTCCACACCCGCTACGTCACGCCGCGCCTCTTCGGGGGCGGGCTGTGGGTGAAGTAAGGAATTTGAAATTTCAAATTTCAAATTAAGAGCTTTCATAGATGCGTAAGAGTCCCATCGCACGCGGGCTGCTCATCCTCTTCTTCGCCGCGCAGCTCGCGACGCCGTTCGCCGTCAGGCGTTGGCAGGGCGACGGCGCGGGCCGCGCGCGCGCCGAGGCCGCGCCGGACGTGGCGCTCGCGCGCTACGGCTTCCGGCTGGACGAAGTCTCGAAGTCGGTCGGCGTCGACTTCACGCACACCGCGCCGCGGCTCGACGCGAAGCTCGAACACATCATGCCGCAGGTCGCGTCGATGGGCGCGGCCGTCTCCGTCGTGGACTTCGACCGCGACGGCTGGCAAGACCTCTACGCGACGAACAGCGGCGAGGGGAGCCGCAACGCGCTCTACAGAAACAACGGCGACGGCTCGTTCGCGGACGTGGCCGCCGCGCTCGGCGTGGCCGACGTGAATCAGGTTGAGACCGGCGTCTCGATGGGCGCGGTCTGGGGCGACTACGACAACGACGGCTACGAAGACCTCTTCCTCTACAAGTGGGGCCGCCCCGAACTCTTTCACAACGACGGCGGCAAGGGTTTTACGCGCGTCACGGATAAGGCGAATCTTCCCGGGTGGGTCAACGCGAACACGGCGCTCTGGTTCGACTACGACCGCGACGGCCGGCTCGACATCTTCCTCGGCGGCTACTACCCCGAGGACGTGAACCTCTGGCGTCTCAAAGACACGCGGATGATGCCCGAGAGTTTCGAGTACGCTAATAACGGCGGGCGCAAGTACCTCTTGAAAGGTCGCGGCGACGGCACGTTCGAGGACGTGACCGCGGCCGCCGGCATCGACACGCGCCGCTGGGCGCTCGCCTCGGCCGCCGCCGATTTGCGCGGGACGGGATACCCCGACCTCTTCATCGCCAACGACTACGGCGTCTCGGAACTCTTCTTCAACGACGGGCGCGGGCGCTTCCGCGACGCGGGCGAGCGGACGGGCGTCGGCTTCGCGCCCAAGAGCGGGATGAACATCTCGTTCGGCGACATTCTCAACCGCGGCGCGTTCGCCGCCTACGTCTCGAACATCTCCGAAGACGGCGTGCTCGTGCAGGGCAACAACCTCTGGGTGCCGCGCGAGGGCACCGCGGGCGACGCTCTCAAGTACGATAATCTCGCCGAAGAGATGGGCGTCGAACTCGGCGGGTGGAGCTTCGGCGCGCAGTTCGGCGACCTCAACAACGACGGCGCGCTCGACCTCTACGTCGTCAACGGCTACGTCTCTCTGGATAAGGGGTCGAACTACTGGTACGACTACTCGAAGATCGCGGGCGGCAACTCTCGGATCATCTCGGACGCGGCGAACTGGCCGCCGATGGAGGGGCGGAGCCTGTCCGGCTATCAGCAGAAGCGCGTCTGGCTGAACGACGGCGCGGGGCGCTTCGGCGAGGTGGCGCAGACAGTCGGCGCGCGCGACACCTTTGACGGCCGCTCGGTCGTGCTCGCAGACCTCTGGAACCGCGGCGTGCTCGACGTGGTGGTGGCGAACCAGCGCGGGCCGCTCCTCGTCTACAAGAACACGGTCGCGCGCGGGAACGAGTGGGTCGGGTTCGAGTTGGAAGGGACGGCGAGCAACCGCTCGGCGGTCGGCGCGCAGGTGCGCGTCTACTGGAACGGACAGGAGCAGGTGCAGGAGGTCTCGGGCGGCAGCGGATTCTGCGCGCAGAACCAGCGCCCGCTGCACTTCGGACTGGGGCGCGGGGCGCGCGTCGAGCGCGTGCAGATACGCTGGCCCTCCGGGAGAGTGCAGACCATCGAAGCGCCCGCGACGGGCACGGTTCATCGTGTGAAAGAGGCTTGAGTTTCGCGCCGAATTTCCGGGTCAAGTTATGAGCAGCACGACAGTATCAGCCGCGCAGGTCGCGCCGCCGGCCGCCGGGGCGAAGGCGCCGCCCAAACTCTTCGGCGTCGACAGCCGGTTCGTCGCGCCCGTCTTCATCACACTCATCCTGCTCGTCGGGCAGTTGACCTACGGGATTCTGGAGAGCTACGCGATGACGGCGCTGGCCATCGTGACGGCCGTCGCGCTCGAACTCGTCCTGGGACGCCTGCTTGTCGGCCGCTGGCCGCACCTCGCGAGCGCGTACATCTCCGGCATCAGCGTCGGGATACTGACGCGCTCGCCTTACGCGTGGCCCTTCGCGCTGTGCAGCGCCATCTCCATCACGTCGAAGTACGTCCTGCGCGTCCGCGACCGGCACGTCTGGAACCCGTCTAACTTCGGCATCGCCGTGATGCTGCTCATCGCGCCGTGGGCCTACTCGACCCTGAGCGTCCAGTGGGGCAACAACGTCTGGCCGATGCTCGTCATCTGGGCGCTCGGCGCGGTCATCACGTACCACGTCGGGCGGATTCACATCACTTTCACTTACGTCGTCTCGTTCTTCGTCTTCGCGTACGTGAGAAGCCTGCTGACGGGACACTCGTTTCTCGCCGAGGCCGCGCCGATCACGGGGCCGATGTACCAGCTCTTCATCTTCTTCATGATCACCGACCCGAAGACGACCGTGCGCTCGTCGAAGCGCGCGCAGGCGTTCGTCGGCTTCCTCGTCGCGCTGGCCGAGATGCTGCTGCGGCTCGCCGAGAACGTCCACGCGCCCTACTACGCGCTCTTCATCGTCGGCCCCGCCGCCAACCTCGTCGAGATTTATCTGACCTCGCGGCGCGGCTCTAAAAAAATTCAAATTTGAAATTTCAAATCTCTTCAAGGTGGACACCCCCCCGCATGCGCCGTTCCGCTGTAGCAATCGCGGCACTCATCCTGTCGCTCGCCGCGTTGGCCAACGGGTGCAAGCAAGACCCGACGCAGAACCCCACGGCCGCGCCGCAAGCGCCCGACGCGGCGGGTGCGGTCGCGGGCGCGACGCCGGGCGCGACGCCGAGCCCGACGCCGGGTGTCGCGCCGCGCCCCTCCGGCCCCGTCGAGTACGTGGACGTGACGGCCGAGGCCGGGCTCCGCTTCAAACACAACAACGGCGCGGCCGGCAAGAAGTACCTGCCCGAGACCTTAGGCGCGGGCGCGGCCTTCCTCGACTACGACAACGACGGCTGGCTCGACGTGCTGCTCGTCAACTCGACGAGTTGGCCCGAGAACAAGGGGCCGGCCACCTCGTCCGCGCTCTACCGCAATCAAGGCGACGGCACCTTCCGCGACGTGACGCGCGAGTCGGGGCTCGCCTCGAACCTCTACGGCATCGGCTGCGCGGTCGGCGACTACGACAACGACGGGAACGTCGATGTCTTCATCACCGCGGTCGGCCCCGACCGCCTCTACCGCAACGCGGGCGGCGGCAAGTTTCAGGACGTGACCGCAAAGGCGGGCGTCGGCGACCCGGGCTTCGGAACGAGCGCGGCGTGGTTCGACTACGACCGCGACGGCAAACTCGACCTCTTCGTCGCCAACTACGTCGAGTGGTCGCCCGAGTCGGACGTTCACTGCACGCTCGACGGGACGAGCAAGTCGTACTGCACGCCGCAGAAGTACAAGGGGCAGAGTCCGACGCTCTACCACAACCGCGGGAACGGTAGCTTCGAGAACGCCACCGAGCGCGCGGGTTTGAACGACCCGGCGAGCAAGGCGCTCGGCGTGGCGATGCTCGATTACAACGACGACGGGCACGTCGACCTCTTCGTCGCCAACGACACCGAGCCCAACAGGCTCTACAAGAACAACGGCAACGGCACCTTCACCGACGAGGCTTTGACGGCGGGCGTCGCCTTCGGCGAGTCGGGCGCGGCGCGCGCCGGGATGGGCGTGGACGCGGCCGACTACGACGGCTCGGGCCGCCAGAGTCTGGTCATCGGTAACTTCACGTCGGAGAGCATGGCGCTCTACCACAACGACGGCGGCGGCCTCTTCACCGACGAGGCGCGCGCCTCCGGCATCGGCAAGATGTCCGAGCAGTCTCTGACCTTCGCGACCTTCTTCTTCGACTACGACCTCGACGGCCTGCTCGACGTGTTCGCCGTCAACGGCCACGTCTCCGACGACATCCAGAAGGTGCAGCCGCGCGTCCGCTACGCGCAGCCGCCGCACCTGTTCCGCAACCTCGGCCGGAAGAAGTTTGAAGAGGTGACTGCGCGCGTCGGGCGCTCTCTGGGTCGGGCGTTCGTCGGGCGCGGCGCGGCCTACGGCGACTACGACAACGACGGCGACCTCGACCTGCTCGTCACCGCCAACAACGGCCCCGCGCGCCTCTACCGCAACGACAACGCGAACCAGAACGACGTGCTGAAACTCAAACTCGTCGGCACGCGCTCGAACCGCGACGCGATAGGCGCGCGCGTCACGGTGTCGGGGGCCGGAGGCTTCACGACGCGCAACGCCGTGCGGACGGGTTCGAGCTACGCCTCGCAGAGCGAGACGACGCTCACGCTGGGGTTGGGGAAACCAGACGGCACCGAACGCATCTTCACGGTCGAGATCGTCTGGCCGAGCGGCGAGAAGGCGGCCGTCCAGCAGGTGAGGGCCAACCAACTGCTCGTCGTTCAGGAGGGGCAGGGCATCGTCAAGACCGAGCCCATCGTCTTCGCGCGCGCCGCGCCACAGCCGACGCCGGCTCCGGCGAACGCGCCGGCCGCGCCGCAGGGTCGTTGAACATCAGGGAAGTTATATGAAGCTGTTCCGCCGTCTCGTCCTCGTCGCCGTCGTATTGGCCTTCGCCGTCCACGCCTCTTCGTCGCGCCGGCCCGAGGCCGCGTCGCCGTCGCAGACGCCGGCCGGCGCGTCGGCGCGCGAGGAGGCTTATCGCGCCAACAACCTCGGCGTGGCGCTGCTCGAACAGTTCAAGCACAAGGAGGGCGCGGACGCCTTCCGCCGCGCGCTCGCGCTCGACCCGAAACTCGCGCTCGCGCGCACCAACCTCGCCATCGCGCTCTTCAACGTGCCCGACCTCGCGGGCGCGCAGAAAGAGGCGGAGGCCGCGGCCGCCCTCTCTCCGAACGCGCCGCAGCCCGCCTACCTCCTCGGCCTCATCGCGCGCCAGCAGAACCGCGTCGAGGACGCCGCCGCCGCCTTCCAGCGCGTGCTCAAACTCGACCCGCGCGACGTGGGCGCGAACGTCAACCTCGGGCAGCTCTACGCGCAGCAGCGCAAGTACGCCGAGGCGTCCGCCGCGCTGCGCGTCGCGCTCGAAGAGGAGCCGTACAACGGCACCGCGCTCTACAACCTCGGGACGGCGCTCCTGCGTTCGGGCTCGCGCGAAGAGGGGCAGCGGCTGATGCAGCAGTTTCAGGCGTTGCGCGCGAGCGGCGCGGCGACGACCGTCGGGACGAACTATCTCGAACAGGGTCGCTACGCCGAGGCGCTCGTCTCGACCGGCGCGGAGCCGGACGTGGTTGACAGGCGCGTGCCCGAAGTCGCCTTCGCGGACGCGACCGCGGACTACTTCCCCGGGGCGAGCGAGGCGAGCATCGGGGCCGGCCGCGCGCTCCTCTTCGACTTCGACTCGGACGGAGACCTCGACCTTTTCGCCGCCGACGGCCGGAGACTCTTTCGCAACGACGGCGGCAAGTTCGCCGACGTGACGGCGCAGTCGGGCCTCGCCGCCGAAGGCGCGAAGGGCGCGGCGGGCGGCGCGGTGGCGGGCGATTTCGACAACGACGAGAAGCCCGACCTCTTAATCACGGGCCCGGCCGTTCTCGCCCTCTACCACAACGAAGGCGGCGGGCGCTTCCGTGACGTGACGGCCGCGGCGCGCGTTCCCGCACGCCAGAATTCGTCGGACGTGGCCGCATTCGTCGACACCGACCACGACGGCGACCTCGACATCTTCGTCGCAGGTGGCGCGACGCCGGCTGCCCCTGCCCCGCACCTTCTTCTGCGCAACAACGGCGACGGGACGTTCGCGGACGTGTCGGCGGCGTCGAAGGTGACCGCCGGGAACGGGACGGCGTTGACCGTCGTGCCGACCGACTTCGACAACCGGCGCGACGTTGACCTGCTCGTCGTCGGCTCGGACAGCCCGCCCGCGCTCTGGAAGAATCTGCGCGACGGCACGTTCCGCGACGTGGCGGCCGACGTGGGACTCGTCCGGAAGGGCGGCACGAACGGCGCGGTCGCCGCGGGCGACGTGAACAAGGACGGCTTCACCGATTTCTACTTCGCGCGCGAGCGCGGCGACGGCGAGTTCGCCGTGAGCGACGGGAGGGGGCGCTTCCGCCTGAGCCCGGCCCCGGCGGCGTCGGCCGGGGGTGAGTCGGGCGCGCAGTTCATCGACTACGACAACGACGGGCTGCTCGACCTCGTCGCCGCCGGGGCGAAGGGGCTGCGCGTGCTGCGCAACACCGGCGACGGCTGGACGGACGTGAGCGAGCGGGCCGCGCGCGGACTGTTCCCGGATGACGGGAGCAGCCCGTACGGGCTGGTGTCGGGCGACCTCGACGGCGACGGCGACGTTGACCTGATTATCGGCGCGCGGCGGCAGGGCAAGCCGGGCGGACTCGTCGTCGCGCGCAACGACGGCGGAAACAAAAATCGCTCGCTGCGCGTGAACCTCGCGGGCAAGGTGAGCAACCGCGGCGGCGTCGGCGCGAAAATCGAGGTGCGGGCCGGCAGTCTTCAGCAGAAGCTCGAAAGCTATTCGGCCAGCCCCGCGCCCGCGCCGTCGGACGTGGTCTTCGGGCTGGGGCAGCGCGCTTCCGTGGACGCCGTGCGCATCCTCTGGCCTTCGGGCGTGGTGCAGGCCGAGACGCAATCGGCCGCCGGCCAGCGTGCGGTCGCGGGCGTCGCGCCGGGCGCGCTCAAGGTGACGGAGCTTGACCGCAAGCCCTCGTCGTGCCCCTTCCTCTACGCGTGGAACGGCTCGCGGTTCGAGTTCATCACGGACTTCATGGGCGCGGGCGAGACGGGCGCGTGGGCCGGCCCCGGGCTCTACAACACGCCCGACCCGGACGAGTACGTGCGCATCGGGGGCGACCAGTTGAAGGAGAAAGACGGCCGCTACGAGCTGCGCGTGACGAACGAGCTGGAGGAGGCGCTCTTCTTCGACCGGCTGCAACTCGTCGCCGTCGAGCACCCCGAGGGGCTTGAGGTTTACCCGGACGAGGGGCTGCGCGACGCGCCGCCCGCGTTCAGGCTCTACGCCTCGCGCGGCGCGCGCCCGCCCGCCGCCGCGACCGACGACAGAGGCAACGACGTGCTGGCGCGCGTCAGCTCGCTCGACCGCCGGTACCCCGAGGACTTCAAGCTGCTCCCCATACGCGGCTACGCCGAGCCGCACACGTTGACGCTCGATCTGGGGAATGACGAAGCGTCGGGGAAAGGGGAAGGGGTAAGGGGGAAAGGGAAGGTGGCTGCCGAGCGGACGCTCCTGCTGCTGACCGGGTGGACGGACTACGCTTGGTCGAGCGACAACGTCGCGGCGTCGCAGGGCGGGCTCGCGTTGCAGTTCCCGTCGCTTCAGGCCAAAGACCGCGAAGGGAAGTGGCGGACGGTCGTGGAAAACATCGGCATCCCCGTCGGGCGGCCGCAGACGCTCGTCGTCGACCTGACGGGCAAGTTCCTCTCGGCGAGCCGCGAGGTGCGAATCGTGACGAACATGCGCGTCTACTGGGACAGGATTCTGGTGGACGCGCGCGGCGCGGCGGAGTTCCCCGTGCGCATGACGCGCCTCGACCCGGTCTCGGCGACCCTGCGCTGGCGCGGCTTCTCGGCGGAGGTGACGCCGGACGGGCGCGAGCCGCTCTCCTACGACTACGCGCGCGTGTCGCTCGAATCGCCGTGGAAGGCGTTCCCCGGCCGCTACACGCGCGAGGGCGACGTGCGCGAGCTTCTCGGGCGGACGGACGACGTGTTCGTCGTCTCGCGCGCGGGCGACGAGATAAGTCTGTCGTTCGACGCGCGCGCGCTGCCCCCGCTCCCCGCCGGCCGGACGCGCACCTTCCTCCTCTACGCCGACGGCTTCAGCAAGGAGATGAACATCCACTCGGCCAGCCCCGACCAGCTCGCGCCGCTGCCGTTCCACGGGATGAAGACCTACCCGTTCGCCGCGCCCGACCCGCAGCGCGCGACGCCCGACCGCGGCGACTACGTCGAACGCTACAACACGCGCGTCGTCGGCCGGGCGCTGCCGACGCTTTAGCAGAGAGCGTTTCAACCAGAAGGGAAGAGAAGATGTACCGCAAGACCTTTTACGCGACGCACCCGGGCTCGGTCGAGGGCGCGGCCAACGACGAGCTGCGCGACCGCTATCACATCCCCGAACTGTTTGCCGAAGGCGAGCTGCGCCTCAACTATCTTCACTACGAGCGCTTCGTCATCGGCGGCGCTTCTCCGGCGGGCTCTCCGCTCGCGCTGCCCGCGCAGCAGGAGCCGGCGTCGGCCAAAGGCAAGCCGTTTCTTGAGAGGCGCGAGCTGGGCGCGGTCAACGTCGGCGCGGGCGCGGGCGTCGTGAGCGTGGACGGCGCGCGCTACGAGCTGGCCCCGAAAGACTGTCTCTACGTCCCCGCGGGAAGCTCGGAGGTGACGTTCGAGTCGGCCGACGCCGCGAGTCCGGCGCGCTTCTATCTCGCCTCGACGCCCGCGCACGCGCGCTTCGACGTGGTGCACATCTCCGTGGAGAAGGCCGTGCCGCTGGAACTAGGCTCGCAGGAGACCTCGAACGAGCGCACCATCTACCAGTACGTCGTCCCGGCGGTCTGCAAGTCTTCGCAACTGCTCCTCGGCGTCACGCTCCTCAAGCCGGGGAGCGTCTGGAACACCTGCCCGCCGCACCTGCACGACCGGAGGAGTGAGGTCTACTTCTACTTCGATTTAAAAGAAGGGCAGCGCGTCATGCACTTCATGGGCGAGCCGGAGCGCACGCGCCACCTCATGCTCTCGGATGCGGAGGCGGTCGTCTCGCCGCCGTGGTCGATTCACATGGGCTGCGGCACTTCGAGCTACTCGTTCATCTGGGCCATGGGCGGCGAGAACCTCGACTACACGGACATGAACGTCCTCGACATCTGCCAGCTCAAGTGATGAACGTCGGACGGAGGGGCGGCTACTTATGAACAACAGACAAACGGGCGAGTCCTTCAGGCGGCGGGGCGGCGTCTTCGTCGCCGCCGTGCTTTTGTTGGCGACGACGTTCGCGCCCGCGGCGCGCGCGCAGGAACTTCCGCGCGTAGACCCGGGGGCGGTCGGTCTCTCGTCAGAGCGGCTGCGGCGTCTGACCGAGGCGCTCGACGGGTACGTCCGCGAAGGCAAGCTGTCGGGCGGCGTCGCGCTCGTCGCGCGGCGCGGGAAGGTGGCCTACCTTGAAGCCTTCGGCCAGAGGGACAGGGAGGCGCGCGCGCCGATGCGCGGTGACACCATCTTCCGCATCGCCTCGCAGACGAAGGCGCTCGTCAGCGTCGCCGTGATGATTCTTCAGGAGGACGGCCGCCTCGTACTCAGCGACCCCGTCGGCAAGTACCTGCCCGAGTTCCGCGAGACGACCGTCGCCGTGCCGAAGCAGGGCGGCGGCTACGACGTGGTGAAGGCCAAACGCCCCGTCACCGTCCGCGACCTTCTGACGCACACGTCCGGGGTCGGCTACGGCGGCGGCCTCGCGCGCGACCGCTGGGAGGCGGCACGAATTACCGGCTGGTACTTCGCAGACCGCGACGAGCCCGTCGGCGCGACCGTCGCGCGCATGGCCGCGCTCCCCTTCGACGCGCAGCCCGGCGAGCGTTGGGTTTACGGCTACTCGACCGACATCCTCGGCGCGCTCGTCGAGCGCGTCAGCGGCCAGACGCTCGAAGAGTTTCTGGGCGCGCGCATACTCCGACCGCTCGGGATGAAGGACACGCACTTCTACCTGCCCGAGTCGAAGGCCGGGCGCTTCGCCGTCGTCTACTCGGCGACCGAGGCGGGCGGCCTTGAGCGCGCGCCCGACCCGGGCGGCATGGCGGGGCAGGGCGCTTACGTGCGCGGGCCGCGCAAGAGTTTTTCGGGCGGCGCGGGGCTGCTCTCGACCGCGGAAGACTACGCGGTCTTCCTCTCGATGCTGCTCAACGGGGGCGAGCTGGGCGGGAAGAGGATTCTGAGCCGCAAGAGCGTCGAGCTGATGACGGTCGACCACCTCGCGGGCAAGGCGTTCCGCGAGGGGTACGGGTTCGGGCTCGGCTTCTCTGTGACGAAAGACCTCGGCGC
>JBEVKV010000102.1:0-3177 GCA_040509515.1 Pyrinomonadaceae bacterium
CCCTTCCCCTTTTCCCTTTTCCCTATTTCTCTTCGGCCTCGCGGCGTGCGTCCTTCTCGGCGACGCGGGCGTCGAAGCGCTTCTGCTGTTCGGGGCTGAGGAGCGCGCGGATGCGCGTGCGCGCGGACTGCCGGATGGTGTCGAAGCGCGGGCGCGCCTCGGAGCGGAGCGCGCGGTACTCGTTGCGCGTCTCGTCGAGTATCTTTCGCGCCTCGGCCGCCTGACGTTCGTCGAGGTCGAGGTCGCGCCGCATCTTCTCGAACATCTGTTCGTGGTTGCGGCGGCCGCCGCGACTGCCGTCGCGCGCCGCGTCCACGCGCAGGCGGTACGCGCTGTCGAGGAGCGCGCCCGTCGCGCAGCCCGTGACGAAGATGGCCGCGACCGCCAGCCAGAGCTTGAGCCGGTTGCCGCCCTTCATCTCGCCGCCTCGCTTTCCTCGCCGCCGATGATGGTCGAGAGCACCTCGTCGCTCGAAGGCGCGCGCGCGTCCTCGAAGACGACCTGCTCGATGTCGCCGTCGCGCTCGGCGAGCAGCGCCTCGCCGAGTCCGAAGCCCGAGACCGGCGCGCGCTCCGTCGCGCCCGACGAGAGGAAGAGCGCCAGCGCCGCCACGGCCGCCAGCCCCATCGCCGGCGACGCGCGCAGGGCCACGGCGAGGAGCCCGAGCCAGCTGTCGCCCTCCTCGCGCCGCCGCCGCTCCTCCTCGATGCGCGCGCGGACGCGCGCGTAGAGGAAGGGCGACTCTGCAACACGCTCGGCCTCGCCTTCGCCCGCCGCCGAGGCGCGGACGACCTCGAAGGCCGTGCGCTCAAGTCTCTCGGAGCGGGCGCGGTCTCTCTTTTCGCCTGCCATCTCTTTCACCTGCCTTCCGGCGGGCGCCGCCGGCCGTTCTCCTTACGACCCCGTCGGCGCTGCAAAAACACCCCGGTCACTCGTTTATAAAGACGCGCGCCCGCGCGCGCGGGTTACAGAAACCTCTCCAGCACGCGGCGCAGGTGCGCGCGCGCGCGGTGCGCACGCACCTTGACCTTCGACGCCGTCCAGCCGTTGGTCTGGGCGATCTCGGCGACCGACAGCCCTTCGACGTCGAGCATGACGAGCACGAGCCTGTCTTCGGGGCTCAGGCGCGCGAGCAGCTTGGCGGCGAGGTCGCGCGAGACGGCCTGCGCCTCGGCGTCGCCGCGCAGCCGGCCGCGCAGCCGCCCGGCCTCCTCCTCGGTCAAATCTTCGAGCGCGCCTTCGGGGCGGCGCTTCTGCCGGCGCAGCTCGTCGTAGCAGGCGTTGAAGCTGATGCGCGCGAGCCACGCCGCGAACGAGGCGTCGCGGCGGCCCGTGAACTCGCCGAGGGCGAAGAACGCTTTGGTAAAACTCTCCTGCACGACCTCCTCGACCCGGTAGCGGTCGCGGAAGAAGCGCGCGGCGATGAGCGCCACGCGCCGCCGGTGGCGCAGGAACAGCTCCTCGAAGGCCGACTCGTCGCCGTCGCGCGCGCGCGCGGCCAGCTCGGCGTCCGGCGTCTCCGGCCGTGTCAGCGTCGCGTGGCCGGGGTTGTCCGCCGTCTCGTCCATACCAGGGGTCAGAAACTATCACAACGCCGCGCCGAAAAAGAAAGAGGGAAAGCGGGTATGAAGGGGGCTTGAACGAAAGTGGCGGCCCCGTTAGACCGGAACCGCCACTCGTCGGGCTTCAACTGACGCGCGCACGCGCGCTTACTGAAGCTGCTGCTGCTGACCCTGACGGTCGCCGCGGCGCGTGCGGAAGTCGCGGCCGCGCTCTTCGCGCTGCTGGCGGATGGTTTCGAGCTGCGCCTTCTGCTCGGCCGTCAGCACGTTGTACATCTCGTGCATCATGCGCGCCTGCGCCACCTCGCGCTCGACCTGCGCGTTGGCGCGCGCCTGCGCCGCCGCGCGCACCGCCGACTCGTCGAAGACGCCGCCCGCGAACGGGTCGAGACGGTCGCGGCGCTCGCCGCCCTGCCGGTCGTGCTGCGCCTTGAAGGTGGCGCGGTAGCGCTCCTCGATCTGGCGCATCTGTTCGAGCTGCGCTTCGGTCAGGTTGAGCCGCTCGGCCATGCGCCCGCCGAACGGGCCGAAGCCGCCGCGCCGGCCGCCGCCCCGGCGACCCTCGCCGCCCTCTCGACCCCACGGGCGTTCGGCGCGTCCCTGGCCGTCGCCCTGAGCGGGCTGCTGCTGCTGCGCGACGCCGACGACGCCCGTCAACGCAATCCCGGCGGCCAGAGCGAGGCCGCCCACAATCTTCCCGGAACCCTTGATTTTCATCTCTCTCTTTTTCTCCGTGCTGTATGAATTACGGCGGGCCGCAAGTCGGGACGCGGGGGAGAATGAACCCTCAATCCGGCCATTCGGAACATAAGACGCGCCGCGACGCCCGGCGGTTACGTTTTTTTTAAGCGGAGCCTACTGACTACCGTCTACTTCACAAAAATTCGGGGGTCAATTGATAAGCCGGCGCGCGGTCGTTTATACTTCGGCGCGTGCCGAAGAAGTTTAAAGACCGCGTGGCGGTGTGCGTGAGAATTCCCCTGTGACTATGGCCTCACAGCAAGACGGGACCAGACTGCTCGTCCGCCTGCCGGACGGCGACCGGGGGGTGCTCGACGACCTCCTGCCCGTCGTCTACGGCGAGCTGCGCCGGCTGGCCGCGAGCTACCTGCGCAAGGAGCGCGTCGGGCACACGCTCCAGCCCACGGCGCTCGTCCACGAAGCCTACATGCGGCTCGTCGACCAGACGCAGGTGCAGTGGCAGAACCGCGCGCACTTCTTCGGCGTCGCGGCGCAGATGATGCGCCGCATCCTCGTCGACCACGCGCGCGCGCACGAGGCCGAGAAGCGCGGCGGCGAGTTCCAGAAGCTCTCGCTCGACGAGAACCTCGACGCCTCGGGCGGCGAGCGCGACGTGAACCTCGTCGCCTTGGACGACGCGCTCAACCGGCTGGCCGAGATGGATCCGCAGAAGTCGAAGATCGTCGAGCTGCGCTTTTTCGGCGGGCTCTCGGTCGAGGAGACGGCCGAAGTCCTCGGGGTCAGCGCCCCGACCGTCAAGCGCCAGTGGCGCATGGCCAAGGCGTGGCTCTACGGACAGGTCAAGAGCGACTGAAACGGCCGACGGCGAACGGCAAGTAACGAACAGTTCCGCCCCTCCCCGGACTCCCGCCTC
>JBEVKV010000103.1:0-15381 GCA_040509515.1 Pyrinomonadaceae bacterium
GTGTAGGCGAAGAACTGTATCGGGCTTGAGTTAGTTGAAAGGCTCGACGAGACGTTTCCCGATGGCTTTCAGGCGCGAACCTTTCGGGTCGGGCTGCGCGGCCACCTTCGTCTTGTGCGGGGTCGTGCAGTGCTGTCGCGGCTCCGAGCCGGAGGGGTAAGTCATCCTGCTCACGGTCGGGCAGTCACGCGTCGCGAGTTGCCCGGTCACGGCGTCTATCGTGACCGTAACCGTCGGCATCGGACGCAACTGTGTCGTCTCCGTCGACGGGGCGGGCGCGTCGCCGGACGTTGCTTCCGCGGGCGTCTGACGGCCGGCGCGCTCTTTCACGCGCGCCGGCTGGGTCGGAGCCGGACGCGCCTCGCCGTCGGGTCGCCGTTCTTCGTTTGAAGGTCGCGTCTCCGCCTGTACGGCCGGCGTCGTCCGCTCGGGCCGGCGGATCGCGCCCGCCGGCAGAAGCGTGCTCAACGCGGCGAAGAAGACGATGCAGAAGACGACCGCCGCCGTGGGCAGGATGAGAGGGTGACGTTTACGTCGCGCGGTCGCGGCGTGAGGCGTATCGGGTCTGGACGGCGACGAAGCGTGACGCGTCGGCCTCGCTGCGCCGCCCGAAGTCAGACGCTCGTAGGCTTCGTTTATCTCCTTCAATTTCTCCTGCGCCTTCCGCTGTAGACGCGGGTCGTGGGAGAAACGATCCGGGTGCCAGACTTTGGCGAGGTCGTGATACGCCTGCTTCAGTTCCCTTCCCGAAACGCCGGGGGCGACTCCAAATAGTTCGTAATATTTTTCCATCTCGTCGCTCACGTCGTCTTACCTCAGGATAGAATCTTGGCCAGTTGTGACACGCTCCCGATTCGTTCCAGCAGCTCGTACGGGTCTGGCACCGGCAGACCCAGATAAGACAGGGTCGCCGTCAGGCAGGCCGCGAAGACCAGGAACGTGATGACGGCCCGGAGTGCCGCGCGGAGTGTGAAACGCGCGACCGCCGCGAAGAGGCGCGCGGGACGAAATTGCATTGTAAGAAACTCGCCGTAAGAGACAATCGGTTGTCAGATTGTTGTGAGTATCTACGGGGCGACCCGCCCGACGGGAAGGTCAGACGCCGCGGTCTCCCACGGACGGGGAGACCGCGAACGCACGGGTATTATCGCAGGCCGGGAATGCGGTTGACAACTGAATCATTTACGCCCCGCCGCTAAGTCCGATAAGCAAGCTATTCCGAGGCTTCGAGCAGGCGTTACAGGAGCAGGTGCGCGGCTTCGAGCCCGGCGCACGCCGCGAGGGACGAGGCCGAGACGAAGGCCGAGAGCGCGACGTTTGACGATTCGTGGTCGCCGCCTTCGGCCTCGCGCGGCGCGGGCGTGAAGCGCACAAGGCGTATGCGACGCCCCTCGACACGCTCGACGCGGAACCTCGCCCCGGCGCGCTCGACCTCGTCCCCCTCGTTCAAAATCCTCCCGGCCTCGGCCAGCAAAAATCCCGCGAGGGTCGTGTAGCCGGCCTCTTCCGGCAGGTCTAGCTGGAAGCGCCGGTTGGCGTCCCTGACCGCGAGCGTCCCGTCGAGCACGAACGAGCCGTCGGGCTGCGCCTCTATCTGCTCGCGCACCTCCTCGTCGTACTCGTCGTCTATCTCACCGACGATCTCTTCGAGCAAATCTTCGAGCGTCAGGATGCCTTCGAGCCCGCCGTGCTCGTCGACGACGAAGACGAGGTGGACGCGCGCCGACTGCATCTGCCGGAGCGCGTCGCCCAGACTCGCAGAGGCCGGGATGAACGTCGGGTGACGCGCCAGAGACTCCACGTCGCGGCCGCGCGCCTGCCCCATGTCCAAGTCCTTTCGGAAGAGGAGGCCGACCACTTCGTCGAGCCGTTCGCGGTAGACGGGCAGGCGCGAGTAGCCGGTCGTGCGGAACAGCTCGCGCGCCTCTTCGAGCGGGGCCGACGCAGGGACGGCGACGACCTCCGTCCGCGGCACCATCGCCTCGCGCACCTCTGCGTCGGAGAACTCGAAGACGCCCTCGATGAGCCGCTGCTCCTCCTCCTTGAGCTGGCCGCTCTTGCGCGAAACGTCGATGAGGCCGCGCAGCTCCTCCTCCGTGTAGATCGAGCCGTGCTCGCCCGACGCGTGCAGTCCGAAGAGACGGACGGTGCGCGTCCCGGCCCAGTCGAGCACGCGTATGGGCAGGCGAAAGAGTTTGTAGAAAAGCTCTATCGGGAGCGCGATGGCCAGCGCCGTCTTCTCCGCGCGTTCGAGCGCCAGAGTCTTCGGCGCCAGCTCGCCGAGCACGATGTGCAGGAAGGTGATGACGACGAAGGCGACGGCGAAGCTGATCGTGTGGAGCGCGGTCTCGGAGACGCGTCCCTTGAGCGGCTCTTCGAGCAGGTGCGCGACGACGGGCTCGCCGATCCAGCCCAGCGCGAGCGAGGCCATCGTGATGCCGAGCTGCGTGGCCGAGATGTACGCGTTGAGGTGGTCGAGCAGCCCGAGCAGACGCCGCGCGTTGCGGTTGCCGCCCGCGGCCAGCGTCTCGATGCGCGAGCGGCGCACGCCGACCAGTGCGAACTCCGACGCGACGAAGAAGCCGTTGGCGAGCACGAGCAGAAGCACGAGCAGAAGGTACAGCGCCGTCATCATCCGAATATTGTAGTTGACGACCCGCCGACGTAAAACCTTCCGCCTACGACCGGGAGAGCATACGCAGCTTTACTCGCGCTCAGTCGCCGTCTTCCCTGTCGCGTTTCTCACGAGCCGCCAGCGCCGGCCCGAGCCGTGACAGCATCTTCTCGCGCGCCGCTTCGGCCACGTCCGCCGGCGTCGCGTCGCTGCCGCCTTCCGCTGTGAACAGCGCGCCGAGCAGACCGCGTTCAGGCTTGAACGGCACACAGACGCGACAGCAGCGGACGAGCGGCAGCCCGCTCGCGGGCTCGGCCTCCCTCGTGAAGAGATCGCCCTCACGAATCAACCCGCCGCAACGCGAGCACGATAAAGCTCGCAGAGCGCGATACAGCTCCGCACGCTCCCCCGTTTCGAGCAGAGCCTCGCCGCCCCGCTCGCTGTGAGGCTGACCCGCCCTTGAATCTCTCCTGCGTCCGTCACTCATGCCGCGCGTGCCGGTTTTGAGATGCTGACCGCTCTCTCTCTCTATGGCTCCCCTTTTGCCCCGGTAGTGAAAGCATAAACGACGCCCGGGGAATATCTACCCATCCTATAGCGGGTAAATGTAGACGATGATGTTTCACGACCACGGGCGTTTCCGGGCCGTGAATTACACGGGGCGTTCAAGCCAAAAGCCGACGCCGAGTTTGGAGGGGTTTGCGAGTGGGAGCGTAAGAGCGGGGGAAATGTTGATGAACTAGCCGGCCCACCAATCACGCCGGTCAGAGGTGTAACGACGACGACGCCCGCGCCGCAAGAGGCGCAGCGACACCCCCACCGCGACGAGGCAGATTAACGACCCGAGTAGTAACGGCAGCAACTGGCGCACGCACACAGTCTAGCAGAGCCGCTTGCGCGCCCCTCACATCATTTTGCCCGGTGGAGATTTATGTCTCCGAATCTACGGGCTTGGCGGGCGGGGTGTTGGCCTGCGCCAGCGCGATGCTGCGGATCATGTGCCACTGCGCGGGGCGGAACTCGGAGGCGAACTGCTCTTCGAGCTCCCTCATCTGCGCGCCGTCTCTCATCCGCCCGGTCATCAGGTTGACCTGCTCCTGTATCTGCTCGGCGCTCAGCTCCGGTTTTGAAGGGCCGGACGGCGGCTTGGAGTTGGCCTCGCCGACCTCCCTCTCAATCTGCCGGAGGTCGGCTTTGCGCAGCCTGCGGCGGAGGTGCTCGGCGAGGAAGGCAGGAGCCGACGTGACCGTCGTTCGTGAGGCCGCGACTTTCAGTTCTGTCACCAGTAGTTCGGCGACCTCCGACCAACGTTCCGCGTCGGCTTTGGAGGGCTCTTTTCCGCTCACCTCGCGGGACGCGATTTTGAGCTTCGCGACCAGCGCGGCGAAGCCGTCATCATCAGTTTTCTCAGTATTAGTCTTATATAAAGTCTTAGGATTCCCGTAAGTACCTGTGTTTGCATCAAATGAACTATGGGTACTCTGAGTACTTTCTACTCTGAGTACTCTGAGTACTTTGTAACTAGAGTCACTCTGGGTACTCAGAGTACTCTGAGTACCCAATTCTTCGGGCAGATGAACCGTGTAAATGTTCCCCTCGTGAGGCCCGATTCGCTCGTCCCAGGTCACGAGTCCGGCGTCACGCAGATGACGCAAATTCAGAAACAGAGTCTTGGTCGAACCGATGTCCGAGCCCACCATGATCTCGCGCCGCGTGAGACGCACGTTCCTCGAAGGTGAGATGGAGCCGCGGGTCTTCGAGTAAAGGAAATCGTAAAGCTGCTTGCACTTGCCCTTGAAGACACCCGCCGGGATGGCGACCCGTGTAATCGAGTTCGCAACCTTCTGATAGTCGCGCGCCGGGGCGACCGCGGAGGAATCGGGGTCTTCGGCACTATGGGTACTCAGAGTACCCATAGTGCCGTTCTCCGCAGAAACGCTGGGTGCGGGCGGCTCCGGAGCCGGCGCGTACTGAGACAGAATGTCGTTCAGTGCGGGTGAAGGCCGCCGGGACTTTGGCGGCTCCAGCGCGCTACTTAGCGATTCGGCGATTGCCTGTTTGTGCTTCTTGCTCGTCACCGATCAGCTCCTTGATCTCGCGGATTAGCTGGTAGAAGGCGAGGGTCGCCGGGGAGGTGGAGTCGATCTCGACGACGGCCTTCTTCCCGGCCGTGGCCTCGCTCACCGACACCAGCCGGGGAATCGTCGTGTTGAAGACGAACTCCTCTGTGAATTTCGAGATGACCTGCGCACGCACCTGCTTGTCGATGGTCTGGCGCGCCGAATGAATCGTGGAGAGCGCCATCACGAACTGGTCGGGGGCGTGCGCGGCGCGCACCTGTGCGATGACGCGCAGGAGCTGTGTGAGCCCGAGCAGCGCGAAGTAGCTGGTCTCAATCGGGATGATGACCAGGTCGGCCGGGACGAGCCCGTTCAGCGTGGCGACCTCAAGCGAAGGCGGCGTGTCGATGACGCAGTAGTCGTAAGCGCGTGAAGCGGGCGCGAGCTTTTCGCGGAGCCGCAACTCGCGCGAGACGACGAGCGAGTCGAGCGCCGTCTTGACCTCCGAGTCGAGCGAGGCCGGCAGCAGGTCGAGACGCGGGCGCGCGCTGATGACGTACTCCGAATAGTCCGCGGCCGGGTCGAGCAGCAGCCGGTGCGCCGTCTTGCGCGTCTCCTCAAGCTCGCCGAGGTCTGCGCCGAGCGCGGCCGAGAGGTTACCTTGCAGGTCGAGGTCGACCGCGAGCACGCGCGCGCCCTTCGCGGCGAGCGCCACGGCCATGTTGAGCGCCGTGGTGGTCTTCGCGCAGCCCCCTTTGTGGTTGGCGAGCGTGATCGTCTTCATGCGGCCTCCGCTCTCGGGACTTTGAGCGCCAGCACTTCGGCGCGACTGACCAACTTCTTGCGGTTGTCGAGCGGGTCTGGGAAGTGGCGCAGCGTCGTGGCGAGCAGGCGCGTCATCTTCAGCCTACTCACGCCGAGCAGGGCGCGCGCCTCGGCGGCGGTCATCAGGTCTTTCGGCGTGTTCATGCCGCCGAAAGTACTACATAGATTCACTTAGATTCAAGTAGTATTCAGGGCAAGGGTGCCTCGCGTCGTGCCCGTCCGCACGGGTCGAAAGTCGCTTTAAAGTCCAAAACAAATACGTTGACAAATTGCAGGCGTCCCGCCTAGTGTCTCGGCCTATGAAAGCGGGAGAGATGAGACCGCGCCGCGACTCCTTCACGGTCTCGCGCTACGAAGGAGGGTCGCCGTTTGAGTAGAGTTCGTGTGCTGGTCGGCACGCGCAAGGGCGCGTTCATTTTGGAGTCGGACGCGAAGCGCGACGGTTGGGACGTTTCGGGGCCACACTTCGCGGGCTGGGAGGTCTATCACCTGAAGGGTTCGCCGGCGGACTCGAATCGGATTTACGCTTCGCAGACGAGCGGCTGGTTCGGACAGGTCATCCAACGCTCGGACGACGGCGGCAAGACCTGGCACCAGCCGGGGACGCCCGCGGGCGAACCGAACACCACGCCCGAAGGGATGCCGAAGGGAGAGAGCGGCAAGTTCGTCTATGACGGCTCGCCGGAGACCGGCAGCCCTCTCACCACGCATCAGTTCTACGACGGCACGCAGCGCCCGTGGGAGTTCAAACGCGTCTGGCATCTGGAGCCGTCTCTCGACGACCCCGAAACCGTCTACGCGGGGGTGGAGGACGCCGCACTCTTCCGCACGAACGACGGCGGGCGGACGTGGCACGAGCTGGCGGGGCTGCGCGGCCACGGCACGGGGGCCGAGTGGCAGCCGGGCGCGGGCGGGATGTGTCTGCACACGATCATTCTCGACCCGCGCGACGCCGGCCGGATGTACGTCGCCATCTCCGCCGCCGGAGCCTTCCGCACGGACGACGCGGGCCGGACGTGGCGTGCCATCAACCGTGGGCTCTACTCGCAGCACATCCCCAACCCGACCGCGGAGGTCGGCCACTGCGTCCACCACGTCGCCATGCACCCTTCGCGACCCGAGGTGCTCTTCATGCAGAAGCACTGGGACGTGATGCGCAGCGACGACGCGGGGGAGTCCTGGCGCGAAGTGAGCGGTAATCTGCCGACGGATTTCGGCTTCTGTATCGACGTTCACGCGCACGAGCCCGAGACCGTCTACGTCGTCCCGATTAAGAGCGACGCCGAGCACTTTCCGCCCGAGGGAAGGCTGCGCGTCTACCGCAGCCGGACGGGCGGGAACGAGTGGGAGCCGCTCACGAAAGGGCTCCCGCAGAGCGACTGTTACGTCAACGTGCTGCGCGACGCGATGGCCGTGGACACGCTCGACCCGTGTGGCGTCTACTTCGGCACGACCGGCGGGCAGGTCTACGTCTCGGCCGACGCCGGCGACAACTGGTCGAGCATCGTCCGAGACCTCCCGCCGGTCTTGTCCGTGGAGGTGCAGACGCTGCCGTGATCCGCGTCCTGCTCCCGCTGCCGTTGCGGACGCTCGCGCGCGTGGACGGCGAGGTGGAGTTGCACGTCGAAGAGCCCGTCACGCAACGCTCCGTTCTCGACGCGCTCGAAGAACTTCACCCGGCGCTCCGCGGCATGATACGCACACACCAGACGCGGGAGCGCCGTCCGTTCGTGAGGTTCTTCGCGTGCGAGCGCGACCTCTCGCACGAGCCCGCGGACGACCCGCTGCCCGACGCGGTCGTGAAGGGGGAGGAGCCGTTTCTCATCGTCGGGGCCATCGCCGGCGGGCGTGAGCCGACGCCGAGCCCGCCGCGGTCGGAGGCCGCCACGCTCGTCTGCGCGGTCGCCTTCGCAGTGCTTCTGGGCGTCGCCTGCGGGGCCTGGATCAACGCGCGGCTGGCGTCGGCCGCCTCCCTTGCGTCAAACGTCTCCGTCATCCCGCCCGCTCGCCTCCTTCCAGCCGCCCCGGCGGGCGAGACGCCCACGTCTCCCGCAAACGTCGCGGAGACCGGCTCCGAGACTTTTCAGGGGACTTCGGAGACGCCGAGCACGCGCCCCAACGCGCCGGCGGACAGGCGGCGCGGGAGGTCGGCCGCCGTCGAGCCTTCGGAAAGCGCGTTTAAAGCCCCTCAGAGCGCTCGGAGGGAGATTTCCACCCCCGAGGTCGCGAAAACGCAATCAAAGGCCGTACAGGGGCAGGAAAGGCCGGGAACGTGTGCTCTGTATGTGAGCGCCGACGCGCTCAGCCTCCGGGGCGGGGGCGCGGCCGCGCTCTTCGTCGGCGGGCCGGGCGAGGCGGGGCCCGTCACGGTCACCACGCCCGACTGGGCGAACATCGCGGTCTTTGCGGAAGGCCGCGCCGGCGGGAGCGGTTGGTTTAGATACTCTGTGAGGTCGGTCGGCGGAAAGGCTGGCGTCTATTCGGTGCGCTTCACGACTCGCTGCGGCTCACGAAACATCCGTGTGACGGTCGTCCGGCCTTAGACGCCGCGTCGCTTAAACTCATGCCGGACATCAAGCCTCTCAAAAAGCTCGTGGGCAAAGCGCGCGACCTGCGCGAAGGCCACCGCGCGCGTCACCGCCCGACGGGCTTCGGCTTCGCGCTCGCGGACAGCGTCGAGTACCTCGACGCTGCGCGCTGGGACGAGCTGACCGCGGGCCACTCCGTGTTCCTCTCGCGCCGCTACCTGCGCGTGCTCGAAGAGGCGGGGCCCGAAAACCTGCGCCAGCGTTACGCGATGGTCTTCCGGGGGCGCGAAGCCGTGGCGGCCGTCTCGGCGCAGTGCGTGACGGTCTCGGCCGCGCGCGTGCGCAAGAACGTGCGGAACGAGCGGCTGGCCGCCGCGCTCGAACACGTACGCGAGCGGATGCTCGTCTGCGGGAATCTTCTGTCGTGGGGAATGCACGGCGTCGCGTTCGCGCCGGGCGAAGACGCGTCGGCGCTCTGGCCCGCGGTCGCCGAGGCGCTCTATCGTCTGCGACGCGCCGACAAGCTCTCGGGCGACGCCGACATCATCATGGTCAAAGACGTTTCGGGCGAGCACGCCCCGTGCGCGGAGGCGCTCTCGAAGTTCTCATACCGCCCGCTCGAAACCGAGCCCGACATGGTGCTCGAACTCTCGCCGCGCTGGAATGGTTACGAAGATTATCTCGCGAGCCTCACGGCCAAGTACCGCAAGGCCGCGAGGCAGATCGAGAAGGACGTGACGGCGGCGGGCTGCACGGTCGAAGAACTGAAGGGGCTCGCGCCGCACGCCGACGCGCTCCACGGTCTCTACATGCAGACGCACGGCAACGCGCGGCTGAGGCTGGTGACGCTGCCCGCCGCGTATCTGCCGGCGCTCGCCGAAGGTCTCGGCGAAGAGCTGCGCTGCACTGTCGTCAGGCGCGGCGACGAGCTGCTCGGCTTCGTGACGACGGTGCGAGACGGCGAGACGGCCGTCGGCTATTACATCGGCTTCGACCGCGAGGCCAACGCGGAGTTCCCGGTCTACCTGCGTCTGTTGCAGGCGGTCGTGGCCGACTCAATCGGGCTCGGCTGCCGCAGGCTCTCTCTGGGGCGCACGGCGCTTGAGCCGAAGGCGCGGCTCGGCGCGCGCCCCGCGCCGTTGAGCGTCTGGATTCGTCACCGCATCCCCGCGCTCAACGTGGCCGTCCGCGGTCTGCTCCGCGCAGTCCCGCACGACGAAGCGCCCGACCGCAACCCTTTCAAATAATCTCCGCCGGCTCCGCAGAAGTTTTTTTACACACAAACGCCACAAGGAGTGTAAGCGATGCTCGCACGCGCATTCTGTCTCGCCGCCGTCCTCGCGCTCGCGTTGTTCGGGTCGGCGCACGCACGGCCCCAGACCACGGCCCCGAGCGGCCTCACGTTGGAGTGGGTCTTCAGCGACGAGGGGCGCGGCGTCGCGAGCGTCCCGACGCACGCGTGGCTGTCGGACGGCCGTTTGATGCTGTTCGACGTGAGGCGGCCGCCGGCCGAGCGCACCTTCGAGGTCGTCGAGCCTTCGACGGGCGCGCGACGCACGGCGCTCGACATGGCCGCCGCGGTCGCGAGCCTGAACGCGCTGCTCCCGGACTCGGGCGTGTCGCAGTCGCTGGGCTGGCCCGAGGCTCTGGAGCCGGCGGGGCGTCGCGCGCTTTACGTCTTCGGGGGCGATCTCTTTCTGCTCGACCTCGCGGCGGCGCGCTTCACGCGTCTGACCAAGACCGTGGCGGAAGAGCAGTCGCCCGGCTTCTCGCCCGACGGGCGGCGGCTCGCGTTCGTCCGCGCCAACGACCTCTACGTGGTGGACATCGACACGCTGGCCGAGACGCGCGTGACGCGCGACGGCTCCGAGACGACCTTGAACGGCCGTCTATCGTGGGTCTACTGGGAGGAGATTTTCGGGCGGCGCGACATCGGCTACTGGTGGTCGCCCGACTCGCGTGCGCTGGCCTACCTGCAGACCGACGAGTCGGCCGTCGGCCTCAGTCACTACATGGACTTTCGTCCGGACAGCGCGCCGCGTCTCATCACGCAGCGATACCCGAAGGCGGGGACGCCCAACCCGCGCGTCCGCGTCGGCGTCGCGGAGGTCGGACGCGACGCGACCGTCTGGGTGAACACGGGCGAACGCCCCTTCGAGTACGTCCTGCGCGTGAAGTGGCTGCCGGACTCGCGCCGCCTGAGCGTGCAGACGATGACGCGCGACCAGCACGAGTCAAGTCTCTACTTCGCTTCGCGCGAGACGGGCGCGGCCGAGAGAATTCTGACCGAGACCGACCCGGGATGGGTCAACATTCACGACGACCTGCACTTCCTCTCGGACGGACGGCACTTCCTCTGGGCGTCGGAGCGGGACGGCTTCTATCACCTCTACCGCTACACGACCAACGGCCGTCTGGTTAATCAGGTCACGCGCGGGGCGTGGGCGCTGGCGTCGTCGGGCGGTCTGGCCTTCTGGGTCAGACAGTCGGTCGTCGCGATTGACGAGGCCGGCGGGTGGCTCTACTTCACCGCGCAGGAACGTTCATCCATCGAGCGACACCTCTACCGCATCAGGCTCGACGGCACGGGCATGACGCGTCTGTCGACCGAGCCGGGCACGCACCGCGTCTCGATGCCCGCGGACGCGCGCTTCTATCTCGACAACTTCTCGGACATACGCACGCTCCCGTCGCTCACGCTGCGGCGGGCCGACGGCGCGGGCGCGCGTGTGCTCGCGCCGCCGAGGCCGGAGCTGCTCGCGCGCTTTAACATCCAGTACCCGGAGCTGCTGAGCATCCCCGCGGCCGACGGCTTCCAGATGCCCGCGCGTCTGCTCAAGCCGAAAGACTTTCGTCCGGACAGACGCCATCCCGTCATCGTCTACGTCTACGGCGGGCCGTCCGCGCCGTCGGTCGCGAACTCTTGGCCGGGCGGTCTGCTTCAGGAGCAGCTCTTTCTCGCAGAGGGCTTCGTCCTGCTGACCGTGGACAACCGCGCGGCGACAGGAATCAGCAAGAGACTTGAGAACACAATCGTCGGGAAGGGGTTCGAGCCGGAGACGGCCGACCTGCTCGACGCCGTGCGCTGGCTCAAACGCCAACCGTGGGTTGACGGCGGGCGCGTCGGCGTCTGGGGGTGGAGCGGGGGCGGCACGATGACGCTCAGCCTGATGACCCGCTCGAAGGAGTTCAGGGCCGGCATCTCCGGCGCGCCCGTCACTGACTGGCGCTACTACGACACCAAGTGGGCCGAGGCGCTCGCAGGGATGCCGGCCGAGAGTCCCGAAGCCTACGACCGCGCCTCGCTCGTCAAACGCGCGGGCGAACTGCACGGCCGGCTCATGCTCGTCCACGGCACCTACGACGACAACGTCCACCCGCAGAACACGCAGGCGTTCGCCGACGCGCTGATCCGGTCCGGCAAACTCTTCGAGCAGATGAACTACCCGATGCGCAAGCACGGCTTCACAGACCGCGCCGCACAGATGCACCTGCAGATGACGATGCTCGACTTCTGGAAAAGAAACCTGTGAGCGGCGTCTGGGCGTTCCTCATCATTCTTTTCCGAAGCGAGAAAGAGAAAGGGCGGGGGCACGACAAAGCCCCCGCCCTTCAGACGTGCGCGCGTTCAGTACTGGTAGCGTAGCGAGAGCTGCACGACGCGCGGGCTGTAGAGGTTCGCCGTCGAGATGATGCGGCCGAAAGTCCCGCTCGCGAGGTCGGGATTCGGGAAGGAGTACTGGACGTGGTTGAAGGCGTTGAAGAGGTCTGCGCGGAACAGCAGACGGTGCGACTCCCAAGGCATCCTGATCGTCCGGTAGACGCCGAGGTCGACGTTCATCACGCCGTCGCCGAAGAAGGTGTTGCGCCCGAGGACGCAGCAGCCGAAGTCGGACACCGTCGGCGCGCGGAAGGCCGACGCCGGAATGAGCGGCGTCGGCCCCGCCGGCTGGTCGAAGTTCCCGCCGAGGAGCCCGAGGTCGAGCAGCACGGGGCGCGTCTCGGTGAAGCCGTCGAAGTTGAGGTCGCCGAAGCCGCCGCTGTTGATGACCGAGAAGGGCGTGCCCGAGGCGAGCTTGACCACGGTCGAGACCGACCACCCGCCGAGCAGCGCGCCGAGCTTGAGCCCCTTCTCGTCGAAGAGTCCGTGCGACCCTTTGAAGAAGGGAAGCTGGTAGGTCGCGAAGGAGGTCAGGCGGTGTCGCGTGTCGAAGTGCGAGAGCCCGCGCGAGACGCGCGCGCTGTTGCCGTTGATGTTCGAGTCGCCGCCCGAGCTGACGACGCCGCCGAGGTTGGACGCCTCGGAGGTCGTGTCGATGGACTTCGACCAGGTGTAGGAGGTCTGGAAGCTGAGCCCGTGGCTGTAGCGCTTCTCCCACGTCGCCTGCAGGCCGTGGTAGTAAGTCCACGCGTCGTTGCCGACGAAGGTGTTGGTCGTGAAACGCGGGTCGGGGCGGCGCTCGTTGACGCGCGGAAGCCGGACGCTGTATTCGAGCGCACCGATGGGGACGGCGACGGGGCAGAGCGCGGTCGTCGGGATGTTCGGCAGCCCCGTCCCCGCGCACTGCGCGTCGGCCGCGACCCGGAGCGTCTGCCCGCGCGTGTCCACGCGGCGCGGGTCGTTGGCCGCGAGCCCCGTAAAGCTGTAGAGCACGGCGGGCGCGTTGTTCGCCGCGTTGACGACCGCCACGTCGCCCGTCAGCGGCAGGTTCTCAAGTGAGAACTTGATGAGCCCGATGCCGCGGTTGCCCGTGTAGCTCACACGCAGCGACGAGCGCCATGCGAGCTGCCGCTCGTAGCTCAGATTCCACTGCTGCGTGTAGGGCATCTCCAGACCCGGGTCGATGTGCGCCTCGGCGTGGCGAATCGTCTGCGGGCCGGGCACGAAGACGAAGCCGCCCGTCGGGTCGGCGAGGTTGTTCGGGTTGAAGGTCGAAGTGACGACGCCCGACTGGTTGTAGAAGAGCGCGTTGGGCGGGTTGAAGCGCACGGTCGCGCCCGACTGCGAGAAGATCGACTGGAAGAGCCGGCCGTGGTAGATGCCGTAGCCGGCGCGGATCGAGGACTGCCCCGGGCCGCCGAAGAGGCTTCCGAGAAAGCCGCCCTCGAAACCCGGGCTCCACGCGAAGCCGACGCGCGGCTCGATGTTGTCGTCGTCTGCGTCGAAGCCGTAGTCGATGCGCCCGGCCGCCTCCTCGGGCGCGGAGACGTACTCGTAGCGCACGCCGATGTTCAGGGTCAGGTTCGGCCGCACCTTCCAGTTGTCCTCGGCGTAGAAGTTCGACTCGCGGATGCGGTTCTCAAGAAAGAACGGGCCGTAGCCCTTCTGGTAGTTGGCGGCGCAGCCGTTGAGAAGCGCGTTGTAGGAGGTGCCGTAGTTGACGCCGTTGCAGGTGGCCGCGAGGTTGTAGAAGCCGCGCGAGAAGTTGTCGGCCACGTCGTCGAGCCGCTGGCGGCGGATGTCGGTGCCGGCCTTGAAGAAGTGGTTGCCCGCGAAGAGCGTCGAGACGTTGTAGACGAACTGGTGGTCGGTCTGCCAGCGGTTGATGGGGAACGCGCCCGCGTTGCCGATGATCGAGCCGGAGACGGGCGTCCCGCCGAAGCGGATGATCGGGGTGTCGTTGCCGCCCTTGATGCCGACGAGCGTCGTCCGCAGGCCGAGCCCGTAGCGGAACTCGCCGACGGTCGAGTTCGAGAAGAGGTGCGTCCACGTCAGCCCGACGTTCTGCTGCTTGTTGTTCTGCTTGGTCGCCTCGCCGATGATCACGTCCTCGTTGTCGAAGACCTGCCGCGTGTACTGCCAGCGCACGAAGACGTTGTCGCTCTCGCGCGCGTTCCAGTCGAGACGCCCCGAGTAGTCCTTGAGCGGGCGGTCGAAGCCGACCTGTCCCGTGTAGGTGCGCGCGCTGCGCGGGTCGTTGGGCGTCAGTGAAGTGGGGAAGCGGTCGAGCACCGACTGGATGAAGGCGCGGTTGGCCGGCGTGTCGTTCGGGTGTGTGGCGGCTCCGGCCGGCTTCGTGTTGAACCAGTTGACGGGGTTGCGCTCGGCCGCGAGGAAGATGTCGCGCGTGTAGTTGCCCGCGCCGCTGTTCTGGACGTGGTCGAGGCTGGCGAAGCCGAAGAGGCGGTTCTCGATGAAGGGAAAGCCGGCGGTCGCGCCGTACTGGTTGCGCCGGTTGACGGGCTTGCGCGCGCCGGGCGTGAAGGCGTTGTTGGCGGCGTTGAGCGCGCTGTTGTTGTGGTAGATGTACGCGTCGCCGTGCAGCCCGTTGGTGCCCGACTTGGTCTGGACGAGCACCACCGCGCCGTAGCCGCGCCCGAACTCGGCGGTGAAGTTGTTGGTGATGACCTGAAACTCTTTGATGGTCGAGAGCGAAGCGCCCTGCCGGTTCTGATTCTCGGAGGCGTCGTCGTTGTTCACGCCGTTGATCTGGAAGGTCGCGCCGCGCGTCCCCGTCCCGTTGAAGTTGATCGAGGAGCCGGAGGACGCGGTCGGGTTGTTCTGCCCCGAAGTCGGGTTCTCCTGAAAGCCCGCGAACGTCTCGGCGAGCGACAGGAAGCTGCTCTGGTTAAAAGTCGGCTTGTCGAGAATCTCCTGCTCGGAGAGACGCCCCTTGATCTCGGCGTTCGTCGTGTTGATGGGCTCCTCGGAGGTCGTGACGGTGACGGTCTCGCCGACCGTCGGGCTTAAGGTGAGGTCGGAGAGGACGGTCTGGTTGAGCAGCACGTCAAGCCCCTCGCGCCTGACCGAGCCGAAGCCCTGCCCCGAAGCGGTTACGTGGTAGCTGCCGACGGGCAGAAAGGTGGCGACGTAAAAACCCTCGTCGTTGGTCGTGAGCGTGCGCTCCTGCCCGGTCTCGACGTTGCGGATGTGGACGGTCGCGCCGGGGACGACCGCGCCGTTGGGGTCTTTGACCGTGCCCTGCAAAGTGCCCGTGACGGTCTGCGCAAAGACCGACGCGCCGAGGCAGAGGACGCAGGCCGTGAGAGCGACTAAGCGTTTGATCATGGTTCTCCTCCAAATGCGTCTGCGGGGGTTTTAAGACAATCGCCGCTCCCCCGCCGTGCATCCCGAGAGAGCCCGACACAAACCGGTCGCCTGCAGCCACCCTGGCCCGAAATTTACGCCTTGATGTAGAAAACCTTTGAAGGAAAGAAAGGAACCGGCGGAACTCTTCGCCGCGCTTCGGCCGTCCATTTTAACGAGATCGCGCGATAATAAAAACTAAAAGATTTTATGTAAGCCATAAGATTTTATCGCGGCAGAATTTAACCGCGGCCCGGTTCCGTCGCGGCGGCGACGAAAGACGCCGTGACGCCGATGCTGTAAAGTCAACGGCGTCACGGCGTCAGG
>JBEVKV010000104.1:0-5896 GCA_040509515.1 Pyrinomonadaceae bacterium
GGTGCCGCACTGGGTGCGCGGCGAGGAGAGCCTTGAACTGTTGGAGCCGGTCGGCCGCACGCTCCCGATGCTGGGCCTCGGCAACAGCGAGGGGACGCCGGCCGAAGGCGTCACCGGCGAGGTCGTCGTCGTCCGCAGCTTCGACGAGCTTGACGCGCTGGGCGAGCGCGTGCGCGGCAAGATCGTCCTCTACAACGTGCCCTTCACGACCTACGGCCCGACGGTCGCGTACCGCGGCGTCGGCGCGTCGCGCGCTGCGCGCTACGGCGCCATCGCCGCGCTCATCCGCTCGGTCGGGCCGGTCAGTTTGCAGACGCCGCACACGGGCTCGCTCCGCTACCTTGAGAACATGCCGCGCATCCCCGCGGCGGCCGTCACCATCGAGGGCGCGGAGCTTCTCCAGCGCATGCACGACCGCGGCGAGCACCCACGCGTGCGTCTCAAGATGCAGGCGCGCTTCCTGCCCGACGCCGAATCGGCCAACGTCGTCGCCGAGATAAAGGGGCGCGAGAAGCCGGACGAGATAGTCGTCGTCGGCGGGCACCTCGACTCGTGGGACGTGGGTCAGGGCGCGCACGACGACGGCGGCGGCTGCATCGTCTCGTGGGAGGTGGTGCGGCTTCTGAAGGCGCTGAACCTGCGCCCGCGCCGCACGATCCGCGTCGTACTCTTTACGAACGAGGAGAACGGGCTGCGCGGCGGCACCGGCTACCGCGACGCGCACAGGGCCGAGGTCGCCAACCACATTCTCGCCATCGAGTCCGACATCGGCGTCTTTCGTCCCACGGGCTTCGGCCTCGCGGCGAACGCCACGCCGCAGGCGCGCGCGGACATGCAGGAGATAGCCAAACTGCTCGCGGGCATCCGCGCCGACCGCATCGACGCGGACGGCGGCGGGGCCGACATCGGCCCCATCACGGCCGATGGCGTGACCGGCGCGTCGCTCAACGTGGACGCCTCGCGCTACTTCGACATCCACCACACGCACGCCGACACGCTCGACAAGGTCAACCCGCAGGAGTTGGCCGCCTGCGTCGCCGCGATGGCCGTCATGGCCTACGTCGTCGCCGACATGCCCGACCGGCTTTGAGGGAGTGAATGATGCCCCCGAAAGTCTCGCGCAGGGAACTGCTGAAGGGCGGCGCGAAGGCCGCCGCGGTGCTGGCGGTCTTCCCGGCTCTGGGCGCGGAGGCCGGGGCGCAGCGTAAGGCGGGCGCGCGGCGCGCGGGCGGGGCGAAGAGGGGCGGCGCGGTCGGGCGGCTCGAAGAGTTCGTCGAGCGGCACATGAATGATACGGGCGCGCCGGGGATGACGGTGGCGCTGGCCGACCGCGACGGCGGTTCGACGAAATTGTCGTACGGCTTTGCGGACACGAAGACGCGCGCGCGTGTGAACCCTGAGACGCTGTTCGAGATCGGCTCGGTCTCGAAGTCTTTCGCGGGCGTCGCGCTGTTGCAGATGCACGACGAGGGGCGCGTCGACCTGCACCGCCCCGTGGCCGAGTACCTGCCGTGGCTCAAGCTCGAACAACGCCACGGCGCGGTGACGGCGCACCACCTGCTCAGCCACACCTCGGGCCTGCAGGGCGCGCCGCTCCTGCCCGAGAGTCTGGCGAACGGGCTCGAAACTTTCTCCACGCCGGGCGAGAAGTTCGTCTACTCGAACATCGGCTATCTCATCCTCGGGCTGCTCGTCGAGGCGCTCGACCGCCGCCCGTTCGCGGACGCGTTGACGGCGCGAGTCCTCAAGCCGCTCGGGATGAGCGCGAGCGCGCCGGTCATCGACAACCGCCTGCGGCCGCGCATGGCCGTCGGCTACGCGCCGGAGTTTGAAGACCGTCCGTTTCCCGCGCGCGGCGCGCTCGCGGAGGCCGCGTGGATAGAGGTTGACACGGCCGCCGGCGGCGTCGCTTCGACCGCGACCGACATGGTCGCGTACATGCGCATGCTCCTCAACCGCGGGACGGGGCCGGGCGGGCGGCGCGTCATCTCCGAGTCGAGCTTCGAGCTGCTGACGCGACCCGTCGTCAAGGCCCCGTTCCGCGGCGAGGAGGCGGGCTACACCTACGGCTTCTGGGTCAGTCAGGACAAGTCGGGTTCGACGCACCTGCGCCACACGGGCGGCATGGTCGCCTTCAGCTCCTCGTTCGACGCCGACCTGACGAACGGTTTAGCCGCCTTCGCCTCGGTCAACGCGCGGCTCGGCGGCTACCGCCCCGTTGCGGTGACGAAGTACGCGCTCGAACTCTTCGCCGCCGAACGTGCGGGGCGCGAGCTGCCCGCGATGCCGGAAGCGCCGCCCGCGCCCGAAGAGGTTAAGAACGCGGCCGACTACGCCGGAACTTTTACCGCGCCCGGCGGCCGGCAACTCGTCCTCGCGGCGCAGGGGCAGCGGCTCCTGCTGACCAACAAGGGGCGCGCGGTCGCGCTCGAACGCTCGGGCGGCCCCGACTCCTTCATCGTCAAGCACCCGGAGTTCGAGCTGTTCCGCCTCGTCTTCGGGCGCGAGGGCGGCGAGGTGGTCGAGGCCGGTCACGGCGCGGACTGGTACGCCGCCGGCCGTTACAAAGGCGCGCGCACGTTCGAGTACCCGAAGGAGTGGGACGCCTACGTCGGCCGCTACCGACACGAGAGCCCGTGGTACGGCTCGACGCGCGTCGTGCTGCGGCGCGGCGCGCTCTGGCTCGACGGCGAGGAACGGCTGCGCCCCCTGCCCGACGGCTCCTTCAGCCCCGGCCTGCCCGACGAGACGCCCGAGCGCGTCCGCTTCACACACGTCACGGGCGGCCGCGCTCTCCGCATGAACCTCTCCACCGTCGAATACCACCGGACTTACATGCCGTAAAAAAGCCGACAGCTTTTCCTGGAACTTTTCCGAGCGCCCGGGCGAAATGAAGGTGTCTGGTGGCCTTCGAGACGAGTTTCGGAGCTTGAGGATGGCGGTTTCCCTACAACACACGGACGCCGAGTTGCTCCGGCTGATGCTGGCCGGCGATGAAGAGGCGTTCACGGCGCTCTACCGACGCAGGCAGGGCGGGGTCTACCGCTTCGCTTTGCAGATGAGCGGGTCGGAGGCTCTGGCCGACGACGTGGTGCAGGAGACCTTTATGGTCCTGATACGCGACGGCGGCAACTTCGACTCGGCGCGCGGCAGCGTGGCCGCGTACCTCTACGGCATCGCGCGCAACCACGTCCTGCGCGCCTTCGACCGCGAGCGCGCGCTCGTCCGCTTCGACGACGAGAACGAGGAAGGCTTCGACTCGCCGCACGAAAATCTCGTCGCGCGCCCCGACCCACTCGGCGACCTGACGCGCGCCGAGTCGGTCGAGAAGTTGAGGCAGGCTGTTCTGGCCCTGCCGCCGCACTACCGGGAGGTCGTCGTGCTCTGCGAACTGCACGAGACGAGTTACGCGGAGGCGGCCGAGGCGTTGGGGTGCGCGGTCGGCACCGTGCGTTCGCGCCTGCACCGCGCGCGGGCGATGCTCGCGGAGAAGATGCGCGGGCGCGCGGCTCGGGACGGCGCGGCCGCGACTGTCGAGGGCGAGGCGGAGGCGGGAGCCGGCGGCGCGACAGCGACGGGACAGGCTTTTCGGACGGCGAGGTGTTACGCATGAATTGTCAGGAATTCGAGAGCCGGGTTGAGACGCTCGCGCGCGGCGCGCTGGCCGACGCGCGCATGGTCGCGGAGGCGGCGGCGCACGAAAAGTCTTGCGCCCCCTGCGCGGTGCGCCTCGCCGACGAGCGCGCTCTCTCCACGGGTCTGCGCGCGCTCGCCTCCGAGATGAAGAGCGCCGAAGCGCCCGCGCGCGTCGAGGCCACGCTGCTCGCGGCCTTCCGCGCGCGCGCCGCCTCGGCGGGAGTCGAAGACTCGGGCCGCGCGTGCGACGCCGCGGGCGTCGTCGTCCCGATGCCGGAGCGCGCGCCCGTGCGTCAGTGGTCGTGGGTGAGGACGGCGGCGGTCGCGTCGCTCGCGGCGGCGGCCTCGCTCGCGCTCTTCGTCCTCGTGCGCCCCGGCGCGAGCGTTAACCAACGCGCGATGATAGAGCCGCCGCCGGGCGCTCTAAAGGCGCGGCCCGACTCCGAAATCGCGCAGAGCGCGACGACGGCCGCCAAAGAACATTCGCCTCTGGAAGTCGAAGAGAATCCGTCGGCGCAGGTCGAAGAAGGCGCTTCGCACGCGCCGAGTCCGTCGAGAGACAGGTCGCCGCGCGCGACGTTTACGACGCCCACGACGCCGCGCGCGCGCGCGATGAACGCCTCTTACGGCGGCGGCGCACGTAACGCGGTTGCGCACGCGTCCGCGGACGCGCGCGCGCAGGAGATAGCGACCGAGTTCATTCCGCTGATGCAGGGCGCGCCCTACCAGCCGGCCGAAGGCGCTCACCTCGTCAGGGTCGAGCTGCCGCGCTCGGCGCTCGCCTCCTTCGGGCTGCCCGTCGGCGCGGAGTCGCCCGGCGGGCGCGTCAAGGCCGACGTGCTCCTCGGCGACGACGGCATCGCGCGCGCCATACGCTTCGTGCGCTGAAATAGCGTCAAGACTTTCCGTGCGGGGCCTTCGGCGCGTCGGCGCTTCGGCCGGATGGGCTCCCGGCCGCGCCGCCGGGCGTCGGGGCCCCGCCGGAAACAGTTCGAGACGGCCGCGACGGACGCGCAAAAGTTTCTTAGCAACGTAGACGAAAAGGAGTTTGAGAGTATGCAGAGGAAGTTGATGGTCTTCACGGTCGCGGCGGCGCTTCTGGGCAACAGTCTGGTCGCCGTCGGACAGCAGCACGAGCGCACGACGGTCGTCGCGCCGCCGCCGGCCGGGGTCGAGGAGTTTTTCATCGCGCAGGGGCCGGGCGTCGCGCCGCCGCCGCCGGTCGAGATGCGCGGCGACAACCTGATCTTCCTGGCCACCGAGATGAGCTTCGCGGGCAAGCTCGTTAAGGGCGCGCCCTACTCGGCGCAGGCCGTCACGGAGTCCGTCCAGCAGCTCGCCGACGGCAACCGCATCGTGCGCAAGAACACCGCGCAGGTCTACCGCGACAGCGAGGGGCGCACGCGCCGCGAGCAGACGCTCGGCTACATCGGCCCCTACTCCACCGCGGGCGACGTGCCGCAGACCGTCTTCATCAACGACCCCGTGGCGAGCGTCCACTACATCCTCGACCCGGCGAAGAAGACCGCGCGCAAGCTGCCGCGCGTCGAGATGCGCTTCAAGGTCGAGGGCGATGCGAAGGCCGCGGCAGAGGGCGAAGCCGTCAGGGCGGGCGAGCGCCGCAAGATCACGCAGAACGAGATGCAGAAGATCGAGATCGAGCGCAGCTACACACGCGTGCCCGGCCCCGACATGCCGCCGGCCCCTCCGGCCCCGCCGGCGAACGGCACCTCCTTCGTCATCACGCAGTCCGGCGAGGGCGAGGGCGCGACGTTCATGCGCTACAGCTCGAAGTACGAGGCGAAGACCGAGAAGCTCGAAGCCCGCTCGTTCGACGGCGTGATGGCCGAAGGCACGCGGACGACGACGACCATCCCGGCCGGCGACCTCGGCAACGAGCAGCCCATCAACATCGTCGACGAGCGCTGGTACTCGAACGAGCTACAGGTCGTCGTCATGACGCGCCACAGCGACCCGCGCGCGGGCGAGACGACCTACCGCCTCACCAACATCTCGCGCGCCGAGCCGGCCGCCGCGCTCTTCCAGGTGCCGTCCGACTACGCGGTCAACGACAGGATCACCCCGCCGGGCGTCCGCCGCACCCTCCGCCGCGCGCCACAGCCGCCCCCGCAGCAGGAGAATTAAAGCAAAGGGGAAAGGGGAAGGGCGTGAAAACCTTTCCCCTTTCCCCCTTCCCCTTTCCTCGCGAAGCTTCTCCTTCACCCCGTGCGCTTGAGCTTACCCGTCCGCTTGGCCCAGC
>JBEVKV010000105.1:0-18200 GCA_040509515.1 Pyrinomonadaceae bacterium
CCAGTCGCGCTGAGGGGATTTCCGTCGCCCGATTTTAGTTTTTGATTTGCGGTTTTCTGTGGTTACATACGGCGGCCCGGGTTCTATCAAACAAAGAGCGAAAATCTGAAGTCAGAAATCGAAGATGCTTGAATACGTCCCCTCAACCGTCGAGCACATCAGGGCGGAGTTGCGCAAGGTCGTCGTCGGGCAGGACGAGGTGGTGGAGCAGTTGCTGGTGGCGCTGCTCGCCGAGGGGCACGCGCTCGTCGAGGGCGTGCCGGGGACGGGCAAGACCCTGCTCGTCAAGACGCTGGCGCGCATCGTCGGCGCGGACTTCGGCCGCATCCAGTTCACGCCCGACCTGATGCCCTCGGACATCACGGGCACGAACGTCTTCAACACGGCGACCGCCAGCTTCTCCCTGCGCCGCGGCCCGGTCTTCACCGACGTGCTGCTCGCCGACGAGATCAACCGCACGCCGCCGAAGACGCAGGCCGCGCTCCTCGAAGCGATGGAGGAGCGGCAGGTCACCATCGACGGCGAGCTGCACCGCCTCTCCCCGCTCTTCACGGTCTTCGCCACCGAGAACCCCATCGAGTACGAGGGCACGTACCCGCTGCCCGAGGCGCAGCTCGACCGCTTCCTCCTCAAAATCCTCATCGACTACCCGACCGAGGAGGAGGAGCGGCAGGTCGTCTCTAACTGGGACTCGGGCTTCAGCGCGCGCCGGCTCGAACAGATAGACGTGCGGCCTTTGGCTGAGCCCGACGCCGTCATGCGCTGCCGCGCCGAGGTGCGCGCCGCGCACATGGAGCCGGGCGTGCGGCACTACCTCGTCGAACTCGTGCGGCGCACGCGCGAGCACCCGGCGGTCGCCTACGGCGCGAGCCCGCGCGCGAGCGTGGCGCTGCTGCTCTGCTCGAAGGCGCTGGCGGCGATGCGCGGGCGCGACTTCGCCACGCCCGACGACGTGCGCGACGTGGCGCGGCCCGCCCTGCGCCACCGCGTCTCGCTGCGCGCCGAGGCCGAACTCGACGGCGCGAGCACCGACTCCGTCATCACCGACATCCTCAACACGGTCGAAGTCCCGCGCTAAAGTCATGGCCGATTTCAAACCGCGAGACCCGGACTACGAGCGGCGCGTGCGCGAGAGCTTCGCGCGGCAGCGCGCGATGGAGACGCTCGGCGCGCGGCTCCTGCGCGTCGCGCCCGGCGAGGTCGAGATTACGCTCCCGTACATCGAGGAGCTGACGCAGCAGCACGGCTACATGCACGCGGGCGTGGTCACGGCGGTCGTGGACACGGCCTGCGGCTACGCGGCGCTGACGCTGATGGACGCGGGCTCCGAGGTGCTCTCCGTCGAGTTCAAGCTCAACCTGCTCGCGCCGGCGGCGAGCTACGGGTTCGTCGCGCGCGCGCGCGTGTTGCGCTCGGGGCGCAACATCACGGTCTGCGCGGGCGACGTGTTCGAGTTTCATGACGGCGGCGAAGAGAAGCTGGTCGCGACGATGCTCGCCACGATGATGAGGGTGGGCGCGTGAGAGACGGCTGATGCGTTTCGTCTTCACAAAACTCTTCTACGCGCTGCTGGCGGTGGGCTTCGTGCCGCTGTCGCTCTCGTGGGGGCGGCCGGGGTTGCGCTGGCTGGCGTTCGCGTACGACGCGGGGCTGCTGGCGCTGGCGTTCGCGGACTCGCGCGCGAGCCGCCTGCCCGAGGGGCTGGAAATCTTCCGCGAGTTCGCCGGCCGCTTTCACCTCGGGGCGGAGACCGAGGTGCGCGTCCGCGTCGAGAATCACACGCCGCGCTCCTTCCATTTAAAGATCAAGGACGAGCACCCGCCGGAGCTTGCGCTCATCGCGCCGCGAGAGACGGAGCTGAGAGTCGAGCCGCACGAGTCTAAGGTCTTCGCCTACGCGCTCAGGCCGGAGAGGCGCGGACGCTTCGAGTTCGGGCGGGTGGCTTTGCGCTGGCGCACGCGGCTCGGGCTCGCGTGGCGTGAGGGGCGCGCGGGCGAGCCCGCGGCGGTCAAGGTCTACCCGAACGTCAGGCGCGCGCGCGAGGCGGAGCTGAAGGCGCTCGGCGCTCGCTCGCTCGTCGCGGCGCAGCGTCGCGCGGCGTGGCGCGGCGAGGGGCGCGACTTCGAGTCGCTGCGCGAGTACGTGCCGGGCGACGAGCTGCGCCACGTCTCGTGGAGCGCGACGGCGCGCAGGGGCCGCCTGACGACGCGGCAGTACCAGATAGAGCGCGACCAGACCGTGCTCATCGCGCTGGACGCCGGACGCCTGATGACGGCGCGCATCGAGCGCGAGACGAAGTTCGACACGGCCATCCACGCCGCGCTCACGCTGATGAGCGCCGCGCGGCGCGCGGGCGACCACGCGGGCCTCCTCGTCTTCGGCCGCCGCGTCGAGACTTACATCCCGCCGTCGAAGGGGCGCGAGCAGCTCGACCGCGTGCTCGAAGCCCTCCACGCCGTCGAGCCCGAGCTGATCGAGCCGTCCTACACGCGCGCCTTCGAGTTCGTCGCCGCCAACTGCAAGCGCCGCTCGCTCGTCGTCCTGCTCACGGATTTGGTGGACGAAGAGGGCTCGCGCGAGCTTCTGACTTCTTTGCGGCTGCTGCGCCCGCGCCACCTCCCGCTCGTCGTCACCATCGCCGACCGCGACCTGCGCGCCTCCGTCCGCGACGAGCCCGCCGACACGCGCGAACTCTTCGCGCAGTCGGTCGCCGAGGAGATCATGCTCCAGCGCGAGGCCGCGCTCCGCCTCGTCGAAGCACAGGGCGGCCTCGCCCTCGACGTGACCGCCACGGCCCTCGTCCCCTCCCTCCTCGAAACCTACATCCGCGTCAAAGAGCGCGGCCTGCTGTGATTTGAAATTTCAATTTTGAGATTTGGGATTGCTTTACCGAGGCGGGCCTTCGCCTCTACCGGCGAAGAGGAGGTAGGCGTAGAGGGCGAGGCCGGTGGCGGCGGCGACGGTGAACTTGGCGGCGGGGGCGATGTCGGGCGAGGGCGAGACGAAGCCCTCGATGACGGCGGCGAGCGCGAGCAGCGGGACGCAGCCGGCGACGAGCTGCGCGGCCTCGCGCCCCCGGAGGCGGAGGTTGTCGAAGCGCGGCAGGTCGCCGGGGAAGAGGACGGCCGTGCCGAAGAGCATCCCGGCCCCGCCGGCGATGAAGATGCAGGTCAGCTCGATGACGCCGTGCGCCGACATGAAGGTCAGAAGCTCGTGGCCGTAGCCGGCGCGGTAGGTCAGCGCGAGCACGGAGGCGTGCGCCAGCCCGTTGAGCGCGAGGTAGTAGAGCGTGCCGATGCCGAAGGTCGCGCCGAGCGCGAAGGCGTTGAAGGTGACGCGGATGTTGTGCGTCCCGATCTGGCTGGCGGCGATCTGGTTGGCGTCGTTGGCCCCCTTCCACCAGCGGGGCTTGCGTTCGAGGATGTAGTCGCGCATGTGCGGCGGCACGCCGGCCAGCTCTGAGAACTCCGCGTCGCGCGTCGTGCCGGCGAAGGCCAGCGCGGCGAAGAGCATGTACGTGGCGAAGGCCACCGCGAAGAAGCGCCACGCGCGGCGGAAGGCGCGCGGGAAGTCGCGCGCGAAGAAGTCGCGCAGCCGCGTCCGCCCTTCGGAGGCGTCGGCGCGGTAGATGCGCCCGTGCGCGCGGATGACGAGACTATTGAGGTAGTTGACGAGTTTCGGGTCGCGGCACTCCGCCCGCGCGATGGCGAGGTCTGAGGCCGTGCGCCGGTAGATGCGCGCCAGCTCGCGCACCTCCTCGCGGTGCAGGCGACGAAGGCTTGAGCCGTCGAGCAGGTTCAGCAGGTCTTCGAGTCGTTGCCACGCGCCCTTGCGCTCTGTGATGAAACGGTCGGGTGAAGGCATCAGTAGATGTTAGGCATAGCGTCTACTTCTTAGTACATTTTACGACTCGCTGCTTAACCAGTTCGCTGTGTACGACGTGCCAGCATCGCAGCCAATCGTCATCGGTCGGAGATAGCGCGTGAGTTACCCGAACGTGGTTCGGAGCCGCCTTGTGGCGATGATTAATGAGCGGCTGTAAATCATATATCACCGCGCTTTCAATCGCCCTCAACTCCGGCTCCGACTTACCGCCTATCTGTGCGACTCGCGCGAACGCTCGGTTGGCGAAGGTGTGTCCGGCTTTATACACCTTCTGCCTGTGCTCCCAGTCCCGCAAGCGACCTATGACAAGTAGCGGGAATCGCGCCCCCCACGCGATGGTCGCCGGCATGTCTGTGGACACTCGAAGTTCCCTCCCGAAGAGTCCTGGCTTCTCTTCAGTCGATCCTCATCCGGCGGTAGCGCGCCTCGACGAACATGTAGAGGCCGTAGGCGACGAGCCCGAGCGCGACCGCGCCGAGGACGTAAGGGCCGTAAGGCTGCTGCTCAAGCGCGCGGAGAGCGCCGCTCAGGCCGCGCGCCTCTTCGGGGCGCGCGCGCAGCGCCGCCTGGACGAGGAAGATGCCGATGATGCCGAAGACGACGCCGCGCGCCGTCAGACCGATTTGCCCGGCGCGCGTCGCCAGAGAGCGCGCGTGCTCGCTCATCTCGTGCCGCTTCCACTTCTCCCTGAACTTGGCGGTGAAAGCCTTGTAGCACTGGTAGAAGCCGAAGCCGACGACGGCGAGCCCCGCGAGTCCCACCAGCAGCCGCCCGAAGGGGAGCGCGAAGAAGGTCGCCGTCCACTCCCTCGACTGCTGGTCGCTGCCCTTGCCCGCGTCTTGGCCGAGGATGAGTTTGACGGCCGAGAAGCCGAGCCCCGCGTAGACGACGCCGATGCAGCCGTAGCCCGTCCGCACCGCGAGCCCCTTCCAACTCGTGCCCTTGTCCTCGGTGTCCCTGAAAGCCTGCACCAGCCGCCAGAGCGCGTAGCCGGCCAGCCCCGCGGCGACGACGCCGAGCATGACGCGCCCGTAAGGCTGGTGGACAACGTGCGTGAGCGCGCCGCGCGAGTCGGTCGGCTCGTCGCCCTTGACCGCGCCGTAAGCGGCGAGCGAGCCGATGATGACGTAGACCACGCCCTTCGCCGCGTAGCCGAACCGCGCCAGCCGCTCGATCCACGGCCGCGCGGCGCGCGTCAGTTGTTCGGCCTTCTCGCCGGCCTCGCCCAGAGAAACGTCCGCCACGCCCATTAGTGTGACCCCTTGAAAATTTCGCCCGCCCGACAGTGAGGTGGCGCGATGTTCTCACAGTTCGGGTTCAAAGAAAACAGTCGGTCGCCCTGCGCGCGGCGCACGCGCGGGCGGGGCGGCTTTCGCTACAACTCCGCAATAAAATAAGAGGTCTGATACTTAGCGGGCCGGCGCGGCCTTCAAATCAATTCTCAGGAACTCGGCCGCGGCGTCGGAGGCGTTGACGAAGGAGGGTGCGCCGTCCGGCTCCGACCAGAGCGTCTCGCCGAGCGCCAGCGAAAGCTCCGTCCCGCCGCCGGCCGTGCTCAGCCGCGACGGAGTGAGCGCGACGAGGAGCGAGGCCGAGCCCGCGCCGCCGCCGAGCCCCACGCATCTGCCGCGCGCCGCGCAGGTGACGCGCCAGACGCGCGCGCGCTCGTTCTCGAACTTGAGCCGCTGCGAGGTGCGCGTCGTGCGCGCCGGCTCGGGCGGGAAGCGTTTGAGGAAGGAGCGCCGCTCGGCGTCGCTCCAGCCCTTCAGCTCGACGCGGAGAAAGTCGGTCGGGGCGTCGGTCAAACTCTCGACGACGTGCGTCTCCTTCGCGCCGCGGCTCAGGCGGAAGCCGCCGGCCTTCACCGCCGGGCGGACGAGCGTGAACGCCTCTTCGCCCGTGTGGACGAAGCGCACGGGGCCGCTGTCGCGCAGGTAGACGTAGACGGTCGCGTTGTCCGGGTGGTCGTGCGCGGGCACGCGCTCGCGCGGCTCGTAGTGGACGCGCGTGACGCGCACGCGGTCGTTCTCGAACTCGCGGCGGTAGGCGCGCGGCGCGACCGCCTGCGCGTCCTGCGCGGGCGCGAAGAGGAGCGCTTGCAAGAGCGCCAGCGCGAGGGCGTGTGCGTGCATGGGGCGAGTCTCCCTGAAGGGGTTGCCGGCCGGGCGGAGCAGGCGCGTGCGCCTCGGCCACGGAGCGGGTTAGTATGGCCGACGATGGAACGCGTAGTCGAGTGTGTGCCCAACTTCAGCGAGGGGCGCGACCCCGAAGTCGTCGCGCGTCTGGTCGAGGCGGTCGAGTCGGTCGCGGGCGCGCTCGTCCTCGGCACGCACGTCGACCCGGATCACAACCGCTCGGTCGTGACCTTCGTCGCGCCGCCCGAGCAGGCGGTCGAAGCGGCGGTGCGCGTCGTGGCGCGCGCGGCCGAACTCATCGACCTGAGCGCGCACGCGGGACAGCACCCGCGCATGGGCGCGTGCGACGTGCTGCCGTTCATCCCCGTGCGCGGCGTGAGCGTCGACGAGTGCGTGCTGCTCGCGCACGAGGCGGGCCGTCGCATCTGGGGCGAGCTTGAGATTCCCGTCTACTTCTACGAGAGCGCCGCCCGAAGACCCGAGCGGCGCAACCTCGCGGACGTGCGGCGCGGCGGCTTCGAGCTTCTGCGCGAGCAGATCGCGACTAGCCCTGAGCGCGCGCCCGACGTGGGCGAGCCGCGCATACACCCGACCGCGGGCGCGTGCATCGTCGGCGTCCGGCCGCTGCTCATCGCCTACAACGTGACTTTGAAGACGGGCGACCTCGCGGTGGCGAAGCGCATCGCGCGCGCCGTGCGCGAGCGCGACGGCGGGCTGCTGCATCTGAAGGCGCTCGGGTTCGAGCTGGCGAGCCGCGGCGTCGTGCAGGTCTCGATGAACCTGACGAGCTTCGAGCGGACGAATCTTCACGACGCCTTCGAGGCCGTCAGGCGCGAGGCCGAGCGTGAGGGCGTCGAAGTGCTCGCCAGCGAACTCGTCGGCCTCGTCCCGCAGGCCGCGCTCTACGCGGCGGCCGCGCACTTCCTCCGGCTTGAGAACTACACGCCCGACGTAGTCCTTGAGAACCGCATCGACGCGGCGATTGAGAGGAAGAAGGCCGAGCGCGGTGACGAGGGGGTAAGATTTGAAATTTGAAATTTCAGATTTGAACTTAGAAGTCTCGAATCTCAAGCCTCAAAAATTACTGTGAAGCAACTGAGACTCATCGCGGGCGCGTGGCTCGTCGAAGGCGGGCGGTGGGCGCGCGAGAATCTGTACGCGCTGCTGGTGCTCGGGCCGCTCGTGTTGGGGATGACCTACTTCGGCGTCGGGCGCATGGTGCGCGAGGCGGAGTGGAGCCCGAGCGAGTGGCAGACGCTCGCGGCGTCGGTCGCGGCGTCGGCGTGTCTGGCGGCGCTCAGCCTGTCGCGCGCGAGCGTCGAGGTCTATCACGTCCGAAGCCCCGAGTGGGTGCTCGACGCGCTGCCCGTGCCGGCGGGCGTGCAGTTGTCGGCGGCGCTTCTGCTGCGCGCGGCGCGGACGCTGGCGGTCGGGGCCGTGGCGCTCGTGCTGCGCTGGCTCGCGGGCGGCGAGATTTTGAGCGCGCGCGTCTTCGCCGCAACCACGCTGCTCGTGGCGGTGCTCGCGTCGGGCGAGGTACTGTCTGCGCTCGGCTGGGTGCGCTGGTCGCACAGGCGCGAGGGCGCGCAGGGCGCGGCGTCGCTCGCGGGGTTCGCGCTGTGCGCGTCGGTCGCGGGCGCGCTGCTGGCAGACGTGTTGAGGCCGGGCGGGTCGAACGTCGTCGGGCGGGCGGCGCTGCTCGCGTGCGGGGCGCTGGCGGCGGCGCTGCTCGTCGCGTTCGCGTTCGCGGCTCACGCCCGCTGGCGCGCGGCGGACGCGGAGTTCGCGAAGCGACTGGGCGCGCGGGATAGATGGGGCGGTATCGTCGAGCGTCTGGCGGAGCGCGCGTGCGGCGGGCGTCGTGAGTTGTCTTCGCAGCTCGCGCGAGATTTGCGTCTGATGCTCAGGGGCTTCTCTTCGGCCGTCTACGCGGCGGCGGGCGTGGCGGCGCTCGTCGTGTTGCTGCTCGTCGCGCTGCTCGCGGGCGGGGTGCTGCCCGGCGGCGAGGCCGAAGGGTGGGCTTCGACGACGTGGCTGCCGCGCGTGCTCGCGGTCAAGTTCGCGTGCGTGGCGGCGTCGGCGGCGTCGGCCGCGCTGCTGCCGGTGCTGGTCGCGCACCAGCGCCCGCACTTCTGGCTCGAACGCTCGGCGGGCTTAAAGGGCGAGGACGCGTGGCGCGCAAAGCTCTACCTCGCGCGGGTGCTCGCGGCGCCGGCCGCGTTGGCCGCGTGTGTTGCCGGTGTCGCGTGCGGGGCCGCGCCGGCTTCATACGCGCCGGCTCTCGTGATGGAGTGCGCGTGGCTCTGGTGGATTGTGAGCACGGCCGCCGCCGGGCTCGCCTTCGAGATGCCCGAGCAGCCCGGCCTCGCGCTCGTCGTGACGCTCTGCGCGTCGCTCGCGGCCGGGGGGATGACGGCGGTCGCGTGGCCCATCGGGCTCGCCATCTACGCGATGGCCGTCCAGCCGCTCTGCCTGCGCGGCGTCGAGCGGGCGCAGTTTTATCTAACTTCGACGGAGGGATTTTGAGCGCCGAGAGTCTGCTGGTCGTCGAGTCCGTGTCAAAGCGTTACGGCGAGACGTTGGCCGTGGACGGCGTCTCTTTGCGCGTCGCGGCGGGCGAGGTCTACGCGCTCGTCGGCGCAAACGGGGCGGGGAAGTCAACGCTGATCAGGATGATGACGGGACTGTCGGAGCCCGACTCGGGCAGCGTGACCGTGTGCGGCGACGAGATGCGCAAGCGCCCGCTCGCGGCGAAGCGGCGCGTCGGCTACCTGCCCGAGGAGCTTTACTTCTACCAGCGCCTGACGGGGCGCGAGTACCTGCGTCTGGTCGCGGGATTGAAGGGCGCGGACGACGCGCGCGCGGCCGAGGAGGCTGAGTTCTTCGAGCTGAAGGCGGTCGAGGGCAAGTGGGTCGGCGGCTACTCGCTCGGGATGAGAAAGAAGCTGGGCCTCGCGGCCGCCTTCATCGGTTCGCCCCGCGTGCTCGTGCTCGACGAGCCTTTGAACGGGCTCGACGTGGAGATGATGCGCAAGCTCCGCCTGCGCGTCGAGCGCGAGCGCGTGGCGGGCGCGGCCTTCGTCATCTCGTCGCACGTCATGAGCTTCGTCGAGCGCACGGCCGACCGCGCGGGCGTGATGAGCGGCGGCCGCGTCGTCGCCGAAGGCACGCCCGCCGAACTGCGCCGCCTCGCCGGCATGCCCGACGAACCCTTCGAGGACGTTTTCTTCCATCTCGCGAAATAATTCGGCCTTAAAGGGCCGAACGCTTGTGGGGTTGATGAAGTGGCGGGGGCGGTTGATAATGCCTGCGCCGGTTTCAGGTAGTGCGCGCGACGACAGTGCCCTCGCCGCAGTCGCGCGCCGGACGTTCGCCCGCGTTAAGATTTTTCAGTGACCCCCATGGAAGATTATCAAGCGAGCCGCGACCCCGCGGCCGCGGCCCAAGCCCCGGCCCCGAGGCTCGAAGACGACCAACTGCGCCGCATCCTCGACGCCATCCCCACGCCCGTCTCCTACATAGACACCGAGCTGCGCTTCCGCTACAACAACCGCGCCTACGACGCGTGGGTGGGCGTGCCGCACGAGCGGCTCTACGGCCTTCACATCCGCGAGGCGCTCGGCGAAAAGGTGTACGCCGAAGTGCGCCCCTACGCCGAGTCGGCGCTCGCCGGCCGCGAGTCGAACTTCGAGAGAGAGCTTGAGTACCCGGACGGCTCGCGCCGCTACGTCAGCGTCTCCTACGTCCCCGACTTCGACTCGGAGCGCCGCGTGCGCGGCTTCGTCGCGCACATCCGCGACCTCACGGGCCGGCGGCACGCGGAGGAGTCGATGCGCTTTCAGGCGCACCTGCTCGACACCGTGGAGCAGGCCGTCATCGCCACCGACCTCGAAGGCAAAATCACCTACTGGAACCGCCACGCCGAGGGGCTCTACGGCTGGCCGGCGGCGGAGGCCGTCGGGCGCAGCGTCCTCGAAGTCACGCCGGCCGAGACTTCGGCCGAGCAGGCGGCCGAGATCATGTCGCGGCTCGCGGCGGGTCAGCCGTGGTCGGGCGAGTTCGGCGTGAGGCGGCGCGACGGGACGTGCTTCCCCGCGCTCGTGACCGACGCGCCCATCCACGACGACGAGGGGCGTCTGGTCGGCGTCGTCGGCGTCTCGGCCGACATCACCGAGCGCAAGAGGAACGAGGCGGCCGTCCACGAGGCCGAGCGGCGTGCGCTCAGGGAGTACGAGACGCTGCTCCACCGTCTGACGCACCTCGCCGAGTCTCTGGGGACGGCGCGCGACCACCTGACCCTCTTCCGCGACCTGCGCGACTTCGCGCTCGTCAGCGTCCCCTGCATCGGCATCTTCATCTCGCTCTACGACGAGAAGCGCGAGGTGCGCGTGGCGCAGTACGCGTGGGGCGACGGCGAGGAGGTCGACGTGTCGCAACTCCCGCCGATGCCCGTCACCGCGTCGGGGCCGAACAGTCAGGCCGTGCGCACGCGGCAGGTCGTGATCACGAACGACTACTGGGAGACGAAGCAGAAGGGGCGCGGGCAGCTCGGCGTGCTGGTCGGGACGGACAACGGGTTGCGGCCGCAGGCGTCTCTGGTCGTCCCGATGGCGACGATGGGGCGCATCGTCGGCACCGTCGAGGTTCAGTCCTACGAGAACCACGCCTACCGCGAAGAGCATGTGACGGCGATGAGAATGGCCGCCAACCTCGCCGCCGTCGCCATCGAGAACATGCGGCTCCTACAGTTCGAGATGGACGCGCGCGAGGCGGCCGAGGAGGCTTCGCGCCTGAAGGACGAGTTTCTCGCCACGCTCTCGCACGAGCTGCGGACGCCGCTGACGGCCATCCTCGGCTGGTCGTCGATGCTGCGCGACAGCCGGCTCGACGAGAAGACTTTTAAGACGGCCGTCGAGATAGTCGAGCGCAACGCGCGCACGCAGCAGCAGATAATTGACGACATCCTCGACGTGTCGCGCATCATCACGGGGCACCTGCGCTTGGACGCCGGGCCGACCGATTTGCGGCAGGTCGTCGGCGCCGCCGTGGACACGGTCGGCCCGGCGGCGGCCGCCAAGAGCATACGCCTGCGCGCGGATTTCGAGCCCGGTGTCGGCCCCGTCATGGCCGACGAGCGACGCTTGCAGCAGGTCGTCTGGAACCTCCTGCTCAACGCCGTCAAGTTCACGCCCATCGGCGGAGAGGTGCGCGCGCACCTCTCGCGCGAGGGCGCGCACGCGCGGCTCACCGTCACAGACACGGGCGCGGGGATACGCCCGGACTTTCTGCCTTACGTCTTCGACCGCTTCCGGCAGGGCGACCAGTCCACGACGCGCGTCCACGGCGGGCTCGGGCTCGGCCTCTCCATCGTCCGGCACCTCGTCGAACTGCACGGCGGGCGCGTGGCGGCGGCGAGCGGGGGCGAGGGGCGCGGCTCGACCTTCACGGTCGAACTCCCGCTGCTGCGCGCCGCGGATCGAGCGGCGCGCGGCGAAGAGGGGCGCGCGGCGGACGGCGAGCCCGACGCGCGCACACAGCCGCCCGCGTTACTGAAGGGCGTGAGCGTGCTCGTCGTCGACGACGAGCCCGACGCGCTCTACTTGATTAAGGCGGTGCTTGAGATGCGCGGCGCGCGCGTGACGGCGGTCGGCTCGGCCGAGGCGGCGTGGGGCGCGCTCGAAGAGGCGTGGCCCGACCTGCTGCTGTGCGACATAGGGATGCCCGGCGAAGACGGCTACCAGCTCATCCGCCGCCTGCGCGCGAGCGCGGGGCGCGGGGCGACGCTGCCGTCGGTCGCGCTCACGGCCTACGCCGGCGATGCCGACCGCGCGCTCGCGCTCGAAGCCGGCTACCAGATACACGTCCCCAAGCCCGTCGACCCCGCGGCGCTCGTCGAAGTCATCGCCGACCTGACGGGAAAGGCGTAAGCCGTAAAACGTAAACCGTGACGAGAGAAGAAAGGCGGCCCCCTTCCTCTCTCGTCACGGTTTGCGTTTTACGGCTTACGGTCTATTTTAGAAGTCGCCCTTGCAGTCGGCGTGACCGCAGTCGCAGTCGATCTGGATGGTGTTCTCGGTGCTCTGGCAGTGAACGCTACAGAACTTCTCGCCGCGCTCGACGGCGCAGGTGCAGGGAGAGTTCTTACAGGTGTTGGCGGGTCTCGCCTCGGCGTCTCTCACGGTCTCGTCGGCCATCTTCGCTGTTCCTCCGGGTCTGTGCAGTTCGTAGAAATGTTGAGTCGGTTCTATGCCAAATCGCGCGGCGAGTCAAGAAGACTGCCTACAGATTCTTTCTCAGGAAGCCGACGATCTTCCAGCCGTCGAGGTAGACCCACGGGCGCTCGCCCGAGGTGTAGTGGCCGCAGGGGAGCCACGAGACGTTGACGGGGACGCCCGTGGCGCGGACGCTTGAGATGACTTCGTGCGAGAGGTCTGCGGGGAACGTCAGGTCGTGGCGCGCGGCGATGAAGCGCATCGGCCGGCGGCGCAGGCTCTTGAGCCGCGCGGTGTAGCTCATCGGGCTGATGGGCAGCCACGCCTCGCGCAGCTCTTCGATGCTGAGCGCGCCCTCGATCCCCGCGCGGACGTGCTGCGTCGAGATGCCGCGCCAGACCACGTCGGCCACGTAGCCCGAGACGTGGTTGAAGACGCCCGCGTCGATGCGCTCGTCGTGGACGAAGGCGAGGAAGGCGGTGCACGAGCCGATGCTCGTCCCCGTCGCGCCGATGCGCTCGTAGCCCTGCGAGTCGAGCCACGCGACGGCCGCGCGCGTGTCCACGACCCCCTGACGCAGCGACTGGAGCGTGCGCCCGACGTTGGAACTGACCATGTAGTCCGCGCGCTCAAGCTCGGGCGGCCTCCGCTCCTCGTGGTAGGGGAGCGTGAGGCGCAGCGCCGCTATCCCGAGCCGCGCGAGCAGGCGGCAGAGCGCGACGTGGCTCTCGGCGTCGGCGTTCCACTGCGGCAGCACGACGACGGCGCGGCGCGGCGCGGTCTTGGAGGAGCCGCGCTTCTGCGGCTCGGCGGGGAAGAAGCGCGCGCGGGCGGTGTTGTTCTCGGGCGTCGGCGTGCGGACGGCGCTCGTCCACATGAGGCGGTCGCCTTCGAGCCTGTAGTCTGTGACGGGCGTGAGCGCGTAGAACTCCTCGCTGCGCGCGACGGCCTCGCGCGAGGCACGGAGGACGGCTTCGCGCGGGTCAGCGCCATTCGCGTGCGCGGCGACGAACTCCGCGCCCCACTCGAACGGGCGCACGACGCGGTTGGTGTCGCGCGTCGCGCGCCGCCGCTCCTGTGCCCTGATGATTTTACCCAGCAAGTTTTAAGTCCGAACCCGGATGCCTTTAAGATGGTTTGAGCGTTGAATCCTAAAGGCCGGCGGCGGCGAAGGCAAGCGTGCGCGCCCGCGGGCGCCTGATTGGAGGCGAGAGTTTGCAGTCGGAAGACTACGCGTACCTCTACGAGCTTGAGGAGAGCTTCTGGTGGTTTCTGGGGATGCGCCGCGTGACGGCGGCGGTGCTCGACCCCGTCTGCCCGCCGGGGCGCGCGCGCGACGTGCTAGACGCGGGCTGCGGGACGGGCGGGATGGTCACTTGGCTCGAACGCTACGCGGGCGGCCGCCCCGTCGCGGGCGTCGACATCTCTTCGGACGCGCTCGCCTTCTGCCGCGAGCGCGGGCTCCGCAACGTCGCGCAGGCTTCGGTGACGGCGCTCCCGTTCGCCGACGCGACCTTCGACCTCGTGACGAGCTTCGACGTGCTGGTGCAACTCCCCGGCGAGGGCTCGGACGAAACGGCGGTGCGCGAGATGTACAGGGTGCTTCGGCCGGGGGGCGTGGCCTTCGTGCGCGCGGCGGCCTACGCGTGGATGCGCAGCGGCCACGACGAGGCGCTCAACACGCAGCGCCGCTACAGTCTAAGCCAGCTCACCGGCGCGATGGAGCGCGCGGGCTTCCGCGTGCGGCGCGCGACCTACGCCAACTCGCTGCTGCTGCCGGCGGCCGTCGTCAGGCGGCTCGTGCTCAAGCGGCTCGGGCTCGCAGATTCCGGCTCCGACGTGAAGCCGCTCCCGCCCGGCCTCGGCTGGCTCAACCGCGCGCTCACCTCCGCGCTCCACGCCGAGGCGCGACTCCTCAAACTCCACGGCGCAAACCTCCCCGCCGGCCTCTCCACCGTCTGCGTCGCGGAAAAGCAGTAGACACTACTGTCTACTCACGCCCGTTTCTGGTTTCGCGTGAAGGGTTCGGCCTCGGGCTTCCAGTAGTGTGCGCGGTTCTGCATGTAGAACTCGACGGTCTGTTCGAGCCCCGCGCGCAGGGGCGTGCGCGGACGCCAGCCGAGCGCGGCCTCAATCTTGGCGTAGCTCGAATGGATGTTGCCCACGTCGATGAGCTGGCGCTCCTGCGGGAAGGGGACGCAGCGCACAGAGCCGTGCCCGGTAATCGAAATCAGCTCATCGGCCAGCTCGGCGAGTGAGACCGGCTCGCCTCCGAGGTTGAAGACCTCGCCCTCGGCCGCCTCGCTCGCGCCGGCCAGCAGCAGCGCCTCGACCACGTCGTCGACGTGGTTGATGTCGCGCCGCTGGCGACCCTCTCCGAAGAGTTCGATGATGCCGCCGTCAATCGCCTGCCGGATGAACCACGCGATGAAGCCGAGGCGGTTGTGGCGGACGAGCTGGCGCGGCCCGTACGTGTTCGTCAGCCGCAGGCAGACCGCGCGCGTGCCGTAGAGCCGGTGGTAGAGCAGATGGTAGTGCTCGGCCGCGAGTTTGTTGATGCCGTTCACGTCGAGCGGCGCGACGCGGTGCTGCTCGTCGAGCGGCAGGTAGACGGGCCGGCCGTAGACCTGCCGCGTGCTGGTGAAGACGACCTTGACGTGCGGGTTGAAGTTGCGGCACGCCTCAAGCAGCGTGAGCGGCGCGGCGCAGTTGTGGTCGAGGTCGCGCAGCGGGTGGCGTATGGAGTCGAGGTGGCTGACGCTGCCCGCGAGGTTGAAGATGTAGTCCACCCCGCCGACGAGGTGGTTGACGACCTTCTGGTCGCGCATGTCGGCCGTGTGGACTTCGATGCGGTCACGCACGTCGCGGAGGTTGAAGGGGTTGCCGCCCTGATCGGGCAGCAGCGCGTCTAAGACGGAGACCTCCGCGCCGACCTCGACGAGACGGCGGACGAGGTTGCTGCCGATGAAGCCGAGGCCGCCGGTGACGAGCGCCGTGCGCCCCTTGTACTCGCCAAAATTTTTGGGCTCGTTCATGGTCGTCCGGGGAGAGTGACGGGAAGAGTCCTACGTTCGTCGCCGCAGGAGGCGGGACGGTGCGCCCGCCTTCAGCCACAGGCCGAACAGTTCGAGCGCGGTGCGCCCGACGCGCCGCAGCGTGAAAAATTGCGAGCGCCCGTGCGCGCGCGGGTAATGTCGGACGGGCCGCTCGGCGAACGTGCGGCCCGCGCGGTGCAGCTTGTGAACCATCTCGACGCAGATGCTGCCGCTCGAAGAGACCAATTCGATCCCCTCGAACGCCCGCCGCCGCATCAGGCGGAAGTCGCAGTCCACGTCGCGGATTGGGATGCTGAATAGAAGGTGCGTCAGGCGGTTGTACACGGCCCCGATGGCCTTGCGCCGCCACCTGTCGGCGCGTTGTATCTTATAGCCGTTGACGATGTCAACCCCGGGTACGAGCAGCGGTCGTAGTTGGGCCAGTTCCTTCACGTCGTACTGTCCGTCGCCGTCGGTGTAGAAGACGAGTTCTTTGGTCGCGCTCGCGAAGCCGGTGCGGAGCGCCGCGCCGTAGCCGCGGTTGACGCCGTGGTGGACGACTCGCAGGCGCGGCTCGCGTCGCGCGAGTTCTTCGAGCACCTCGGCCGTGCGGTCGGAGCTGCCGTCGTTGACGACGATGACCTCGTAGTCGTCGGCGAGCGCGGGCAGCACGGCGAGCGCGTCCTCGACCAGAGCGCCGATGCTCGCCTCGTCGTTGTACGCCGGGAAAAAGACGCTGATGCCTTCGGCCATAAGTCTATCTTAACTCGCGGGAGGGAAGCGACCCGTCGCCGCAGAGCCTGTAAGCCCTCCCCGCTTCGGCGTCGAAGGCCCACGCCGTCAGCCGCCCGCCCGCCGCGGCCGGCAGCGCGGCCGGCGTGAAACTCTCGGCCCAGTTGTCGCCGGCGTCGCCGGCCGGCGCCGCCCCGAACCCGCCGCCGACTTCGACGACCGCGAAGGCCGTCTGGTCTTCCTCGCCCGTCCCGTGAGCGAGGACGACGGCGTCGGCGCGCTCGCCCCCGCGTCGCGGCAGACGTGCCCGCCCGCCCGCGCCGTACACGTCCGCGCCCGTCTCCGTCACGTCGAAGAAGCCGAGCCCGTCGGAGCAGACGCCGCCCTCCGCCGCGAGTTCGCGCATCCGCCTACTCCTGACGAGCGGCGGGCGCAAATAACCAAGTCGGTCGAGCGCCGCCGCCCGCTCGCGCAACCTCGAAACGTCCGGGTAGAGCCCTTCGACCAGACAACGCTCGTTCGGCGCGGCCTCGACGAAGAGCAGGCACGCCTTCGCGCGAAGGCGTGCGCGCCGCGTCGGCCCCGCGCCGTGCCGCACGACGAGCACGAAGGCGACGACGTGCGCGAGCACGAGAAGGACGGCCGCGCCCGAGCCCAGTCCCTTCAACAACAACTCACGCCCCGCGGGCCTTCCGCCGTGTCGCGCCGCGTGCCGTGCGACGCGGGGCAGCAGGTAGACGAGCGCGACGAGCAGGTAGAGCGTAAACGTCGTGTACCTCGAAGAGAGCGACTGCGCGACCCCGAAGCCGAGCCTGCCGGCCGTGACCATCGCGGCCGTCACGACCGCGTAAGCGCCGAGCGCCGCCCACGCGCACGCGCCCCGCACGAGCGCCGCGTCGTCCCTGTGCCGCACGAGGTACGCGCACGCGTAGGCGTACGCCGCGAGCGCGCACGCGCCGACCGAGACGGCGACGACGAGCGGCCTCGGCCCCAGCGCGAGCGGCCCTCCCGCGAGCGCCAGAAAGTAGACGACCGCGTCGAGTGGTCGCGCCGCCGCCAAGGAAGGCGCGGGGTGTCCCGCGGGCGTGCTGTAGCCGTAGACGTAAACCGCAAGGCACAGCGCGATGCACGCGCCCCACAAAGACAGCCAGCGCCGCGCCGACGCGCGCGCCTCGGGTCGCGCCGCGAGAATGGCCGGCGGGAGCACGAGCCAGCAGACGACGCCGTTGGCCGAAGAGAACGTGGCGACGGCCGCGAGACTCGCGCAGACCGCGACGCACGCGCGCGTCCCCGGCCGCTCGGAGTAGGCCGCGACCAGCCCCGCCGTGACGCACGCGCCCGGCACGAAGTAGACGATCTGGACGCCGAAGAGCCAGTTCTCGTACTGCAACGGCGAGAAGACGAGCAGGCTCGCCAGCAGGAACAGCGCCCCGCCGCCCGACGCGCCCGCGCGAGTCCGCGCCGCGAGACTCCTGATGTTGAGCGCGGCGACGCACGCGAGGAGGAGACACGCGAGCATCTCCGCGCGGACGTTCCAGCCCGTCAGACGCCCGAGCGCGACGAAGATTAGGTTGGGGAAGAACTGCCTGTACTCGTTCTGCTGCGCGAAGAGGTCTGCGGCCCTGAGCGAGCCGCGCGCCAGTTTCTCGAAGAACGGCGCTACGTCCCACTGATCCCAGTAGGGCACGTCCACGCCGTAGCGCAGGATGAGCCACGCCGGCGCGCAGGCGGCGAGCAGCGCCGCCGCCGTCCAGAGCGCCCCGCGCTGCGACGACTTACCCGAGTCAGTCTCCACGATGAAGCCGGCCCGACCGCTGTGCTAGGATGGCCGCCCGGCGCGCCAGCGGCCGCCGGTTACAGAGTCGCCATGAAAAGCCCCAAGCGCATCGCCGCCATACTGCTCGCAGGCTTCCTCGCCTTCGCCCCGCCGGGGACGATGATCTTCCTGCTGGCGCTGCTGGTGGCGTTGGCCGGGCGCTGGGGTGTCGCGTTGGCCGTCGCGCTGGCTGTAGCGGGCGGCGTGACGTTCCTCGTTCTGCGCCGCAGACGCCGCGCGCGCCCTCGCCCGGAGGACGCGCCCGAACAGACGGATGCGACGCGATAGCGGTCAGAACCACCCGCGGTAGCGGGTGGCCCTTTGTCAGACGGCATTGCCGTTATCGCCACATCCACCCGCTACCGCGGGTGGTTCTGCCTGTATT
>JBEVKV010000106.1:0-6586 GCA_040509515.1 Pyrinomonadaceae bacterium
TGGCCGACTTAGTAGGCGCGGCCGGCCTGCTCGTTGATGGTTCTGGCCAGACGCTCGAAGTAGGCGTTGAAGGTGACGAAGTCCGAGCCCTGGAAGAAGGCGCGGCCGCCGGTCTCGTCCGAGACGCGGTTGAGCGCGCTCTGGCCGAAGCTGACGGCGCGACTGTTCCAGCTCGTCAGCCCCGCCGAGGGGGCGTAGAACGAGTAGACCGAGACGCCGCGGCTCTTGGCCTCGCGCACCGCGCGGTTGAGGTCGATGGAATCGACCGAGGACGAGAAGTCAAACCCGCGCGAAGTGTCGAGGCCGTCCGAGACGAGCAGCACGGCGTTGCGGTTCTCGCCGCCCGCAGGGAACTGCCGGATGGCGTCGCGCACCTGTATGTAAGGGTTGTAGGGCGACACGGCGGTCGAGCCCGCGGGGACGCGCAGCGAGCGCGCGGCCGCTTCGAGATCGCCCGTGAACGGCTGGCGCACCTGCAACGCGCCGGAGCGGACGTAGCCGACCATCACCTGCGAGCCCGCGGGCAGCGTGCGTATGAAGCCGGCCGTCTCGCGCAGCTCGTTGCCGACGCGCGAGACGAGGTCGTCCTGGATGAGCACGGCGAGGTTCAGAGGCACGCGGACGCGCTCGCCCGCGCTCGCCTGCGTCCCCTTCTTCGACTGCGCGTGAACGCTTACGGACGGCGCGACGAAGGCGGCGCCGGCCAACAGAATTGCTGCTAGAACGGTGGATAATTTTTTCATCATAATGGCTCCCGAAAGACCCGGTATTAACGCTCGCGCGGACGCTTGAAGCGTCGCCCGGCCCCGTGTTTTTCGTGTCATTTAAGATGCCGCCCAGCCCCCGTTGGTTGGCCTCCGGCGCGGCCTCCGACTCGGCGAGTTGACGCCGCCGTCGCGCGGAGAGAAGCTTGGAGCAACGCGCGGCCGTCCTCGGGGTTCAAAGTCTGGAATGACTCTGACGCGCGAGTGAGCGCGGGCCTCCGGAGGGGGCATGAGATGAGAAAACTTTTGGCCATCGTGTTCGTCGTCGCGGCGCTGGCCGCCGCCGCCTTCGCCGCCCTGAGCGGGCAGCGCGTGAGTAAGAGCGCCGGGCCGCAGCGGTCGGAAGGCGACACGGCCGCCGCCGCGAAGACGAAGGCGCGCGCCCCGGTCGTCGTCGAGCTTTTCACTTCCGAGGGCTGTTCGAGCTGCCCGCCGGCCGACGCGCTGCTCGCGCGGCTCGACAAGGAGCAGCCCGTCGAGGGAGCCGAAATCATCCCGCTGGCGATGCACGTCGATTACTGGAACCAACTGGGCTGGGCCGACCCGTTCTCTTCGAGCGAGTTCAGCCGCCGGCAGGGCGAGTACGCGCACGCCTTCGGCGAGGAGGGCGTCTACACGCCGCAGATGATTGTGGACGGCGTCAAGGAGTTCCCCGGCGGCAAGAGCGGCACGGCGCTGGCGGCCATCGGCAGAGCCGCGCGCGAGCCGAAGTCCGAAGTGACGCTCACGCGCGGCCCCGCGCAGACCGACGAGATGGCGCAGGTCTTCGTCAGCATCGATGAGTTCCCGAAGCAGACCGAGGGCGACCCCGTCTACGTGCTCCTCGCCGTGACCGAGAGCGGGCTCTCCTCCGACGTGTCGCGCGGCGAGAACTCGGGGCGCAGGCTCGACCACGTCGGCGTCGTGCGCGTCATCAAGCGGCTCGGCGTCCTGCCCGACACGCGCGGCGGCGGGTTCAAGGTCGAGACCGGAGTAATGATAGAGAAGGGCTGGAGGCGCGAGAACCTGCGCGCGGTCGTCTTCGCGCAGGAGGGCAGGACGCGGCGCGTGCTGGCGGCCGGGTCGCTCAAGCTCTACGGCTGAGCGGCGCGGCGGCCGTCAACCAATCCGCCGCGCGGGGCGCGCGCGTAACTTCGTGCGTCGGACGTGAGGACGGGGCGAGTCGTATGCTGATCAAGAAGCCTGACGACATCAAGTCGAGCGAGATAACGGACAAGAGGGTCTACCTCAGCCGTCGCAACTTCCTGCGCGGCGCGGCGCTCGCCGCCTCGACCGTCGCCACGGGGCTCGCCTACCGCCGACTCCTCGTGCCCGAGGTCGAGGTCGCCAACCCCACGGGCAACGGCGCGCCCGTCTCGCAAACGGGGCCGAAGGATTGGGGGCTGCCCGGCGAGGAGGCGACCAGCTACCGGGAGGTCACGACGTATAACAACTTCTACGAGTTCGGCACGGACAAGTACAGCCCGGCGCGGCGCGCGCAGTCGTTGGTGACGCGGCCGTGGACGGTCGCGGTCGACGGGCTCGTCAACAGACCGAAGGTCTTCGACGTGGACGAGTTGACGCGCCTGTTCCCGCCCGCGGATAGAATCTACCGCTTCCGCTGCGTCGAGGGCTGGTCGATGGTCATCCCGTGGCTCGGCTTCCCGCTCGGCGAATTGATTAAGCTGGCCGAGCCGCAGGGCAACGCGAAGTACGTCGCCTTCGAGACGGCCAACGACCCGAAGCGCAACATCCCGGCGCTCAGCGAATACCAGAGCGGGCTCGAATGGCCTTACGTCGAGGGGCTCAGGCTCGACGAGGCGCTGCACCCGCTGGCGACTTTGGCGGTCGGGATTTACGGCGAGCCGCTGCTGCCGCAGAACGGCGCGCCCGTCCGGCTGGTCGTGCCGTGGAAGTACGGTTTCAAGAGCATCAAGTCCATCGTCCGCGTCACGCTCGCCGAGCGGATGCCGCCGACCTCCTGGAACCTCGCGAACTCCGAGGAGTACGGCTTCTTCTCCAACGTCAATCCCGAGGTGCCGCACCCGCGCTGGAGTCAGGCCACCGAGCAGCGCATCGGCGAATGGAACCGCAGGAAGACGCTCCCCTTCAACGGCTACGCCGAACAGGTCGCGGGCCTCTACGACGGGATGGATTTGAAGTACTACTTTTAGGAGTGATGAGTGATGAATGATGAATGATAAGAAAGAGCAAGCGGATTTTCTTATCACTCATCACTGCTTTTATGAGGGACATCAAACTCTACAAGCTGCTGGTCTTTGTCAACGCGCTGGTGCCGCTGGCGCTGTTGGGTTGGGACTGGCGCGGCGGGCGGCTGGGGGCGAACCCTCTGGACTTCCTGACGCGGACGACGGGGACGCTGACGCTCGTCTTCCTCGTGCTGACGCTCGCGATCACGCCGCTGCGGAAGTTGACGGGGGCGAACTGGCTCGTGCGCGCGCGTCGGATGCTCGGGCTCTACGCCTTCTTCTACGGGCTGCTCCACCTGCTCTGTTACGTCTGGTTCGACAAGTCGTTCGACTTCGGGGCCATCGCCGGCGACGTGGCGCGCCGACGCTTCATCCTCGTCGGCGTGCTGGCGCTCGCCTCGATGGTGCCGCTCGCCGTCACCTCGACCGACCGGATGATCAAGCGGCTCGGCGGCAAGCGCTGGCAGAAGTTGCACCGCCTCACGTACGTCTCGGCCGTCGCGGGCGTCCTCCACTACTACCTGCTCGTCAAGTCCGACACGCGCAAGCCGCTCGCTTTCGCGGCGGTCGTCGCCGTGCTGCTCGCCTACCGCGCATACGTCTCCTACACGAAGGGGGCGACGCCGCTCTCGCTGAAAGTCCAGACGCCCCCGCGCTAAGACCTACCAAAGAATTGGCAAGAACACCGGCGAAACCTTCCTGACGAAAATAGCTCACTATCTCAAGAAATCCTCAAGACAGTTTGCGTATGGTTCCGGCCGTCTCTTCCCGCAAATCACGTTTAGGAGGAACACCTTGAGAGTTCAGTCCACCACGCGGCGCGTCCGCGCGCTGCTGTGCGCTTCCCTTTTCTTCGCCCTCGCCGGCTCGGCCTCGTCCGCCTACGGGCAGGCCACGACAACGCAGACCAACGAGACCATACCCTTTACGAGCACCCTGCCCAACCCCTGCAACGCCGACCTGGTCACGTTCCAGGGCAACATGCACGTCACAAACACCGTGACGAACGACTCCAGCGGCGGCTTCCACCTGAAGACACACACGAACTACCAGAACGTGAGCGGCACGGGGACGCCGAGCGGGAACACCTACAACGTCCGCACGACGGCGAACGAAACGATCAACGACAACGACGGCCCGCAGTACGAGACGACCGTCATCCAGAACGTCAAGCTCATCACACAGGGGCCGGCGCTGAACTACTTCCTTCAGATAGTGTTCCACATCACCATCAACGCCAACGGGCAGACGACGAGCACCGTGGACGAGGCGAAAGTCCAATGCCGCGGCAACAGCGGCGGCAACTGACGACTGACTCCCGGCCGAAGCGGCACGGCCCGCCACGACGCCTGTACTAACACGGGCGGAGACTCAGCCTCCGCATGAACCTTTGCGGGGCTCCGACCTCCCTCGGGGCCTTTTCCCTACTCCCGCAATCGCCGCCGACGCCTCCCGCCACAACGCCAGATTGACCGGCGCGACCCTCTCACTCTGACTGAACTGACCGACGCGCGGCGGGCGTCCGCAACGCTGAAACCCCCGATTTTTCAAGGTTTTTCGCCACACGGGGACGCGGCACGGGGGTTGAAAAGGTGTCGGCGACGCGTAGTGTCGTCACGTCTTGCTGAGCGCCGCCCCCGAGGAACAGATTGATGGACAGCTTCAAACTCAAACGCCTCACGGCCTGGCTGATGATTCCCGCGCTGCTGCTGCTCCCGCTCGGGAGCGCGGCGGCGTCGGGCGGCCGCTCCGGCCGCGGGCGCGACGAAGCGCCACGCCACGCGTCGAAGGTCTCGGCCGATTTGCGTGAGAACGTCCGCAAGGCCGGCGGCGGCGACAAAGTCACCGTCATCGTCGAGCCGAAGGGCGAGTGGAACGACGAGCACGAGGGCGCCGTCGTCGCACACGGAGCGCGCGTCAAGCAACGGCACGAGAATCTGAGCGAGCGCGTCGTCGAGCTTCCGGCCTCGGCCGTCGAGGCGCTGGCGGCGCGCGACGACATCGAGTACGTCTCGGCAGACCGCGAGATGCACGCGCTCGGCCACGTCTCGCTGACGACCGGCGCGGACGCGGCGCGCGCCCTTGACACCTCGGTCATGGCGGCCACGCGCATGTCGGTCGGCATCGCCGTCCTCGACTCGGGCGTCGACTTCTACCACTCGTCGCTCGCGCAGGCCGACGGCAGCCCGACGCGCGTCTCCGGCAACTTCGTCTTCACGACCGAGGGGCCGACGGGCAAGCTCGACGCCTACGGGCACGGCACGCACGTCGCCTCCGCGGCGGCCGGCGGCGCGACCGTCGCGGGCGGCGCTTACAAGGGCGCGTCCTTCGACGCGCAGATCATCAACGTCAAGGTGCTCGACTCGCAGGGGCGCGGCTCGGTCTCGAAGCTACTCGAAGCGATGGACTGGGTCATCGCCAACCGCCTCACCTACAACATACGCGTCGTCAACCTCTCGCTCGGGATGCCGGCCGTCGACTCTTACAAAAACGACCCCGTCTGCCGCGCCGTGCGCCGCATGACCGACCTCGGCATCGTCGTGGTCTGCGCCGCCGGCAACGACGGCAAGAACGCCGCGGGGCAGAAGGTCTACGGGCAGATTCACTCGCCGGCCATCGAGCCGTCGGCCATCACGGTCGGCGCGTCGAACACCTTCGGCACCGACTCGCGCGCCGACGACGCGGTGACGACCTACAGCTCGCGCGGCCCCACGCGCGGCCGCTGGACTGACCTCGCGGGCGTCACGCACTACGACAACCTCGTCAAGCCAGACCTCGTCGCGCCCGGCAACAAGGTCGTCTGGGCGGCGGCCGCCGACAACAACCTCCTGCTCAACAACCCGCAGCTCAACGCCGCCGTCAGCGCCGACAAGAAGCGGAACATGATGACGATGAACGGCACGTCGATGGCGGCGCCGCTCGTCGCCGGCGCGGCCTCGCTCCTGCTGCGCCACAACCCGCGTCTGACGCCCAATCTCGTCAAGGCCATCCTGATGTACACGGCGCAGCCGCTCGCCGGCTTCAACGCCTTCGAGCAGGGCGCGGGACAACTCAACGTCGAGGGCGCTGTCCGCCTCGCCAAGCTCGTCCGCACAGACTTGCCGCAGTACTGGAACCCTTCGGTTCTGAACGTGTCTCTGCCGCTCGGCTCGCCGCTGCTCAAGACGGGCGCGGTCGCGCCCACCCCGCAGACGACCATCGCCGGCCACACCTTCGGCTGGTCGCGCGGGCTCGTGCTCGACCGCACGACCTGCTCGGGCTCGGCCCTGATGACGAAGTACCAGAAATTCTTCGGGACGGGCGTGCTCCTCGGCGACGCCACGCTCGACGGCTCGGGCGCGCTGATGGCAGACCTGACCATGCTTTCGAGCGGCGTGCTTCTGGCTGACAGCATCCTGACGAGTGGCGGCGGCCCGCTCGGCGAGGGCATACCGTTCCTCGGCACCGGCGCGCTGATGAGCGATGGCGTGCTGCTCGCCGACGGCGTCCTGCTCGGCGACGGCGCGCTGATGAGCGACGGCGCGCTGATGAGCGACGGGACGCTGGTCAACGACTTCACGGCGCAGGCGCAGAGCGTGACGCTCAACGGCGATAACACCGCCGCCATGGCCGTCGTGAAGGACACGACCACCA
>JBEVKV010000107.1:0-5100 GCA_040509515.1 Pyrinomonadaceae bacterium
CCGTCGTTTCGTCCGCGACTTGCCGACCCGTGCGTCAGTTCTTAGCGCGCAGCTCCTTGATGGTCGAGCGGATGCGCGCGGCCTCGGGCGCGTCGGGCGCGAGGCGCAGGTATGTCTCCAGCTCGTCGGCCGCGCGCTTGAACTCCTGACGCCCCCAGTAGATGCCGCCCAAGTAGTAGTGCGCCAGCGCGAGCTGGTCGCCGCCCGACGTGATCGCCGCGCGCAGCTCCTTCTCGGCCTCGTCCGTCTCGCGCCGCTTGAGCAGGATGACGCCGAGGTAGAAGTGCACCGACGGCGACGAGCCGTTCCGCTGCGCGGCCTTGCGGAACTGCGCCTCGGCTTCGGCGAACTCCTTCCGGTCGTAGAGCGCGATGCCGTAGTTGAGGAGCGTCTGGAAGTCGTCGGGCGCGAGCTTGAGCGCGGCGCGGAGCGGCTCGGCGGCCTTCTCCGGCTGCTTCATCACGAGGTAGAGCGCGCCGAGGTCGCTGAGCGCCAGGCGGAAAGTCGGGTGGAACTCAAGCGCGCCCTTGAGCAGTTCGACCGCGCGCTGGTGCTCCTTCCTGCGCACCGCCTCCAGAGCTTTTTGGTAGAGGTCTACGGCGGCCTTCGGCGCGTCGGCCAGCGAGGCGTCCACCACGCCGGGCCGGCGCGTCTCGCCCGAGCCGGCGGCGCGCTTGGGCCGCAGGTTGAGGTAGACGGTGGCGACGCGCGGCGCCTCCCTGACGGTGCGCCCCGTCGTCTGGTCGATGTAGACCGACTCGCGCGCGCCCTCGTACTGCTCCGTGCCCTCGACGACGACCGTGTAGGAGCCGGACATCAGCGAGGTGAAGCGGAAGGCCCCGTTCGGGTCGGTCAGAACCGAGAGCGTGCTCGAATGTGTGCTCTCCAGAAGCACGCGCATGCGCCCGTCCGAGATGCGCCCGGAGGGCAGGAAGACGCGCCCCTGTATGACGTGGTTGCCGCCCGTGCCCGTGGTGTCGGTGCCGCCGCCGGACTGCGCGGGGGCGGACGACGCGGCAAGGCAAACGAGCCACGCGGCGAGCGCGAAGAGTCGCGCGCGGGGGAGGAGGTTGTGATTATTTGAAGTCATTCCGGCTCCTTCAGGACGGCCTGACGGGGACTCGGCCTGCGGCTCGGGTGAAAGGGAAACGGAGTTGACAGGATATCAAAAAAAATTAGGAGGGGCGCAAGTGTTTTGCGCCCCTCCCCGCGAAACTCGGCGGCCCCCCTGGTGGGGGGCCGCCGGCGAAACAAACTAGAAGGAGAACTTCGCGCCCAGCCGGAGAGCCGACGGGAACTGGAAGATCCTGCCCGAGCCGAAGAACGGGTTCGGGACGTCCGGCACACCGTTGACGCCGCTCGTGATCGAGAAGGTCTCGTCAAGGCGGATGGCGCGCTGGTTGTTGAAGACGTTGAACCAGTCGAGCTGGAACCGGAGCTGGCGATCTTCGCCGAAGTTAATCGGGTAGTAAGCGCCGAGGTCGAGGTTCCAAGTCGTCGGCGTGCGGTTGCTGCCGATGCTGTCGACCACGTTCGGGAAGCCGGCCGGCGACGGCGCGGTCGCGGGGACGATGGCGGTGCCGCGCGGCACGCCGAAGCCCTCGTTGTCGCCGTAGTCAACGTCCGGGACGAGCGCGTTGAAGGGGATGCCCGACTGCGCGCGGAACGAGCCGCTGATCATCAGCTTGAACGGCGTGCGGTAGCTGCCGTCAAACTTGAACTGGTGCGGCCGGTCGTTCGGCAGGCGGCCGTAGAGCCCGTTGAGCAGGCTGACCAGGTCGAACAGCGAGGTGATGTTCGGGTCGCTCTGACCGTTGTCGTTGCGGAACAGACCTTCGTAGTTGCCGATCAGGCTGGAGTAGACGTAAGAAGCGATGAACTGGTAGTTGTTCGTGAAACGCTTCTGCGCCGTGAATTCGAGCCCGCGGTAGTAGCGGCGCGCCGGGCCGAAGCAGGCGTGGAACTGTTCGCAGGCCAAGTCCTCGGTCGTCACGTCCTGGCTGACGCGGCGGCCGGGGTTGAACAGGAAGTAGTTGACGCCCTGGTCGAACGAGCCGTCCTCGATGACGTTGTCCTGACGGCGGTAGACGCCGCGGAAGCCGAGCGCGAGATCCTTGATGGGCTCGAACTCGATGCCGGCCGTGTAGTCCTCGACCGTCTGCGGGCTCAGACCCGGGTCAATCGGGGTCGGGGCGGCGCCGAGGTTGGCGACGGTGCGGCCCGGCACGAGGAACGAGTCGGCGTTGAAGCCGCTGTAACGGCTGACGTTGAAGTTCTTGTCGGTCTGGCTGTCCTCGGAGCCCGCGCGGACGTTGATGTCGAGCGGGATCGGTGCCTCGACGAAGCGCGCGAAGTTGGCGAAGATCTTGCCGCGGCCGGTGCCGGTGAAGTCCCAGCTAAAGCCGAGACGGGGCTGGAGGTTGGCGATGAAGTCGTTGAGCTTCAGGTAGGAGACGTCGTTCTGGCCGTACGCCTGCTGGTAGTCCCAGCGCAGGCCGAACGTGAGCTGAAGGTTACGCGTCGCCTTGAACTCGTCCTGGACGTAGAAGCTCTCGACATCCGTGTAGGTGTCGGCGATGTTCTTGAAGTCGCGGATGCGGGTCGAGAGCAGGACGAGGAACGGGTTGTTCTGCGCCTCGGCCAGCGACAGGTTGGGGATGCCCCCGTTGGGGTTGGTCTGCACCGCGCCGGTGTAGCCGGCCGCCGCCGCGATGAGCGCCGCGCGGCTGGTCGCCGCCGCGTTCGGGCAGACGATGAGCGTGGCGCGGGTCGTGCAAACGCCGAAGCTGTTGGTCACGCGGTAGCCGCTCACCTGATTGGTGTCGGTGAAGCCGCCCGCGAAGGGTATGTTCTGCGAGTTCGAGAAGGTGCGCTCGGGGCCGGTCGACCGGGTGTCGATCTCGTACATGTTCCGGTTGAACTCGAAACCGTACTTGAGCGTGTGCTTGCCGAAGATGTTCTGGAGCCGCGCGAGCGCCTCGAAGCGGTTGCGGTCCTGCGTCGTGAAGAGCCCGAAGCCCTGCTGGATGAACTGGCGCTCCAGCGAGCCGCCCGGCGAGTTGACGAAGCTGACGAAGCCGTAGCTGCGGTTGACGCAGGGCGTCACCGGGTTGTTGTCAACGTCGTCGCAGCGGATGTCCGCGATGTTGGTGTTCGTGACCGGGGCCGTGCCGGAGCCGGCCAGAATGGCGAAGTTGTCGGTGACGAGCGGCTCGACCGGGTCTTCAGGGATGATGTTCAGCCGCTGAAGGTGGAGGCCGACGGCGAACTCGCCGATGAAGTTCGGCGTGAAGACCGAGTTCAGGCGGCCCGTGTAGTTGTGGCCGCCGCGCTGAATCTCGCCGCGGAAGCTCGCCGGGTCGTTACCGAAGCCCGAGACGCCGAGGTTGGCGCTGCCGTAGAGGAAGCCCTTCTCGGTCGAGAAGTCGCCGAAGGTCGAGAAGGTCATCGTGTGGTTCTGGTTGATGCCCCACGTCACCTTGCCCGAGTAGAAGGGCGTCGTGACTTTGTTCTCGACCTCGTCGCGGAAGGTCTGGGTCAGGAAGAAGTTCTTGCGCTGCTGCGGGTTGAACGCGCCGAAGAACCAGAGCTTGTTCTTGACGATGGGGCCGCCGAGGTCGAAGCCGGCGTCGATCTCGGAGAAGCCGCTCGGGGCCGAGCCCGTGAAGGAGAACTGCTTGACCTCACGCACCATGCCCTTCGACGTCACGTAGCCGAAGACGTCGCCGCGGAACTCGTTGCCGCCCGACTTCGTGATGACGTTGAAGATGCCGCCGGTCGACTTGCCGTACTCGGCGCTGAACGCGCCGGTCTTGATCTCGACCTCCTGAACGAACTCGAACGGGAGGTTGGCGCCCGAGCCGCCGAAGGCCGGGTCGCTGACGGTGATGCCGTCGAGGATGTAGTTGTTCTCGGGGCCCGACGAGCCGGCGACCGACGGGTCGCGGTCGCGGCCCGAGGAGTCGCGCAGACCCGAGCGCGAGACCGTCGGCGCAATCGTGTAGAGCGACTGGACGGTGCGCTGCGTCGGGAAGTTCGAGAACTGCTCGGTGGAGACGTTCGTCCCCGTCGTGTTCTGTGTCACGTCGATGGCGGCGCCGGAGCTGGCCGTCACCTCGACGGTCTCGGTCGCGCCCGCCGGGCGGAGCGTGACGGCGACGGTCGAAGTCCTCGACAGGTTGACCTCAACCTCGGTCTGCTCGAACCGGGCGAAGCCCTTGTCGGACTCGATGACCACGCTGTAGCGCCCCGGAGGGAGGTTGCCCATGCGGTAGACGCCATCCTCGTTGGTGACCGCCGACTGCGGACGAATAAGGTTCGGGCTCGTGGCCGTGACGGTCACGCCCGGGACTGCCGCGCCGTTAACGTCGACGACCGTCCCCTCAATCGATCCCGTCGTGGAGTTCTGCGCCGCCGCGCTCATCGCCGTAAAGAGCGAGATCGCCAGCGTGAGCATCACGGTCACGAACCGTATCGGATTTCTCATGCTATCCATTCCTTTCGTTGTCTTTAACCTGCTAGAAGTTTCTGTTGTTTGGTCAGAAGGCACATTGCTTACAGGATTGCCCGACGCTGATTTAGGCAACTCGAAGGCCACCTCGGCCGGTACACGCGATTTCCTACGCTAAGTAGGACGAACTATAGGACTTAAGCGCGTTGGGAGGCGGCCGCGCGGAGACCTCCCGGGACGGCTGTGAAATGAAAAAACCGAATTTTTGAAGCCGGCTTCAAATTTTTGAATAAGTTTCGCCATGAATGCGCCCGGGGCGTGGCGGCCGACGTTGCCGCGGCTGCGTCCGTCCCGTGGCGCTCGGGCGCTGTGCTACAATCCGGCGGCGCAAACGTCCACGGCTTAAAAGTTTGGGGGCGCGGAAGCGAAAAATCTTGGCGACACTCGCCGTCAAAAATCTGCAACTGGCTCCGCTCGGCGCGGGCGACCTCATCGACCGCACCGTCAGGCTCTACCGACGCCACTTCGGCGCGCTCATACGCGCCAGCGTGCCGCCGGTCGTCGTCTCGGCGGCGGGGTGGGTGCTGCTGCTCGTCTGCGCGCGCGCGATGGGGAGTTCGGGGAGCGAGGGGCGAGTTTTCCTCTATTTT
>JBEVKV010000108.1:0-4014 GCA_040509515.1 Pyrinomonadaceae bacterium
ATGACCATCTCGACGGCCTGCCGGCGGAACTCACTCGTGTAAACTTGACGGGGTAGCTTCTCCATCATGGACACCTCCAATCATCATGCTGAAAGCTGTGGTTGATGGCGTCCACTTTTTCTAGCCTACCTCACTTTCAATACGTGGGTGGAGATAAGCAGGTGCGTTACCGCTCGACTCCGCTCACCCGCTGGCTGGAAGACTGCGCGGCTTGGTGCGCCGGGGGCTGGAGGGAGGGACTCCCGCGCCTGTCCCCGATCATCCGGTACTGGCTTTTCCTGCACCGGGAGAGCCAACTACACGTTGACGAAGTGGCGACTAGGCGTAAGCTGGTCGATTTCTTAATGGCTCGCCGCAGTTCCAACATACCGCTGAAGGAATGGTACGGGGATCTTACTGCGGTGGGCCTTTCTGACGTCCTCACCAGCCACCCGCTCCATAGAGCTGAGGCTGAGTCCCTGAAAGAGATCGGGGAGGCGGTGGCCGACGACGACAGGCTGGGGGCTTACGACTTGGCGGCCTTCGGAGGACTACGCGGCTCGAAGGAGCATCTGAACTTGGTCACGCTTCACAGCAGCAAGGGGCTTGAGTTCGACGTCGTCGTGATGATGGGTATGGACCATGGACGCATCCCCCGTGTTGACGGCTCCTCCAGAAACAGGTTGCAGTCGCGCCGCCTTTTTTACGTAGGACTGACCCGCGCTAAGCGCGAAGTCCATATAGTGTACTCGGGCTGGTATGAAAGTGGCGGCCAGGTGTTCAAGCAGGGGCCATCGGAGTTCGTCCGAGAACTTCAACAGAGCCTACGTTAAAGGGGGCGAGCCCCCGTTTGAAGAGGCTTATTAGGGTAGTTACGACACGGGAGAATAACTGCTCGAAATTAGTCTCATTCCCACGTGGATGGCCGAGTCAGCATCAAGTAATGATTAATCCGCATAGCTGATTGGCTATGTCGGTCACTTCCTCATCGCGTCGGTAATAGCCCATACGCTTGATCATCACCTCCGCTTCTGCCAAGTGGCAGCGGGACTCCTCAAGCTCGTCCTGTGCCAGACGCAGGCGCGCCGATTCTAAGTGGTAATCCACCAGATACAGCCCCATCTCCCCGCGCGAAGCGAGTGAGAGCACCTCAGCCAAGTCGCGCTTGGCCAATTTGAATTCGCCCCGGAGGCGATACAGTCGTGCACGCGCCAGCAGTCCGCGCGGCAAGTGATCCGCCAGCCCCGCGTGTCGCAACCCTTCCACGGCGCGGTGCAAAAACTCCGCCGCCTGCGACATGTCTTTAACGTCGGACTGGCACGCGTTGAGCAACGAAGCGCACCCCATTGACAAATCGTCCAACGCCTTGGCCAGCAACACATTTCTGGGCGTCGATGATTCAAGCACTTGACTGGAGCGTTCCCTGACTTCCTCGGTCCGCCCCTGACCGAGCAGCAGTTCGCAGTATAAGTAGCCTTGCAGCGAAAAGAGAAATGGGTGTTCCGGCCGCCATCTCTGTTGCAGGTCCTCCGCTTCGCGGAAGAATGCGGCGGCCTCATCTACCCGCCCGGCTTGGTGTAGCACGTCGGCCAGTGTCGCCCGTTCGACTATCTGTTCGAACTTATCGCCGCTGCGATCCGCAAACACTACGCCCTCTTGCGCAAAGGTGAGAGCCTGCCGAAGATCGCCCATTGTTAGGCAAATCTGGCTGAGGTTCCTAGCGATGGTGGCAGCATTTATCCAGTCCTCCCCTTTAATGCACAGGCTCAGACCCAGCTCGGTCGTTTGCGCCGCGTCATGTAGCCGCCCCAGGGCACGCAGATCCATGCCCGCTTCGCCTAGTACGTATGCCTTATCGTCGTCCGTGAGTCCCCCCACCACCTCTTTCCATGGCGTCTCAAAGAAGCCTGCGAGCGTAGCCAAGTCTGCTCCGTAGGCCCCTAACTTGTGCCAGTTGAAATGCTCGTTTCCCCTCTGAATCCTCTGCTCATATAGGTCTAACGCCTCCTTGTGCCTGTCCGCGGCACAACCGTGCGCCACGGCTGCATAGAGCGGCGACATCTCTTCCAACGTGTCCGGGTACTCTTTGGCGAACAACTTGAGATGTTCGTAGAGTCGATTGTTCGCCTCGTGCCATGCGTCGGGGCGCTCGCGTTTGAGTTGTTGCTTGAAATGCTCACGCACTAGTGGATGCGCGTCGAGCGCGTTGGGGTCATTCGGTGTGGCCGGGCCCAGCAGCCTGATGCGGCGCAGCTTCGCCAACGCTTGGCGCCATTCATACCCCTTCAAATTCTGTAAAGCAACCGTCAGCTCTGGTATGGCGGGCGCGGCGCGCAAGGCGGCGATGCTCGCAGCGTCAGCAGGCCGGTCGAAGAATCCCATTAGGCGCAGCACGGCCAACTCCGCCCCATCGCCAAGCCACTTTTCGTAAGCCCGCATGACCCGCTCGGCGTGCCGGCCCTGCCGCGCGTCCTCCTCCAAACTACCTATCTCATCGCGCCGCCGTATGTCCCCGCCGCAAACATCAGTCAGGTAGCCCCCTAATAGCGTCAGTGCCAGCGCGTGCCCCCCGTATTCCGCCGCTGCCTTCTCCAGCTCGCCGTCTTCGCCCACTATCCGTTGCGCCCGCAGAAGCTGTGCGCTGGCCTGCGGGGTTAAATGCTCGAGTTCGTGCTGCACGACGGTGCTATTCTCAAACTCGACCAAGTCGCCCACCCTCTCACGCGTCGAGATGACGCAGAGGCCCGGCTGGCTGGCTGCCAGTTCCACTAGGAGTGATTGCAGCGCCGCATCCTTCAACCTCCCTTCGTGTGTGCCCGGTGGGTACTGTAGTGGCTCCAGCCCGTCGAGTATTAACAGGGTGCGCGCCTGCCGGATGAAACTCGCCAGCCGCTCGCCTTTGTCCCACGGCGAGCCCCGTGTTGGCTCCGGGTCTCCGAACCAGCGTAAAGCTTGGTCTATGAACAGGTCGGCGGAGGCGGCGCGTTCACGCGTGCCTTGGCTGTAGAACGACCAAGCGTAGACGCGCTCCGCGCCACGGTAGTTCTCGCGCGCCAGTCGCCGCTTGACCCAATGGTTAATAAGCGCTGTCTTTCCCACGCCGCCCCAGGCCACGAAAGCAATGACATTTGTGCCGGCGTCCGCCCAGGCGTCGTCGAGCATCTTCAGTTCGGCGTCGCGGCCGAATAGATTCGACCCCGTCGTGGGCAGCCGCGCAATGGAAACTGTGCCGTGTGGCTGCGGGGGCAGCGTGAGGTTGAAGAACTCAGCGACAATGTCGGTGTGTTTTTTGACGAGTAAGTCCAGCTCGGTCCGTGCCCAGAACTCACTGGCGTACCCGTGCTTACGGCAAAACTCGCGCACCTTGTCGCGGGCATGGGCGGAGACCGTGGCGTTGGTGACGAACACGATGCCGTGAGGCTTTTTCGCCGGGTCGGTGGTAGCCAGGACGTTGTACTTTTCGACCTCTGATATGAGCTTTGTGGCTCCGAGCGTCCTGTAACGCTTACACTGAAAAAACCACAACTCCTCGCCGGCATCGGTCGGGCGATAAGCCTGCACGTCCCGCCCCAAGTCTCCCCCTCCCTCTCCGAGATGCTCCGGCCGCTTGTAGCCCTCGCGCTCCACAAGCCACAAACTCATACGTTCGAACTGCTCCGGCGACAATTCGCCGAAGGGCAGCAGGTGGTTACTTTTTGTAACGTCCAGTTTCTTCACGGCAAGCCCGCGGCGTTCGGCGGCGGATCATCTCGAATTGTTAAATAAGCTCACGCGACCGTTCCAAGATGTGATGCAAGCATATTTATGGTACACGATGTGGCGTGCCGCACTACAATAGTTATGACGTACGCTAGATTTTCTGAAGTGAAGAATGTGAAAAGTTCGTTCACCTCCGGTGCCTCGGCTCACTCTGGAGTATATATAGACAAGTTGGCCTCGTAGGCATTACCTAAAGCACGACTGCGACCCGACGTTTTTATACACACCCTTCACATAATCTTATGGGCTCGCGTGATCATCGAAACGTTCACGCGA
>JBEVKV010000109.1:0-22646 GCA_040509515.1 Pyrinomonadaceae bacterium
ACCGGTGAAATAGAGATAGGGATGGATAAGTACTTAGTTAGGGAAGGGGATCGAGGTGAACTCTGAGTCGGATGCCTTTTCCTGTCGCGTCATTCCGCACTTCGAGCCGTTCGACAAATCCCCTCTCAACCAGCGAATTCATGACATTTATACAGTTACGTCTAGTCATTTTTGTCGCGGAGGCGATCTGACTGTACTGCGTGAAACACTCGGTAGAGCCGATATCTGAGGTCATCTCGCAGAGCGTTCTCATGACCGCGAGCTGACCAGGGTAAAGGTACCGCCTCCATTTTCTCGCAAACTCTTCAAAAGAAGGGGGTTGGTCCTGAGCCGCGCTCTCCTTCGCGGGGCGTATAGTCAGGCTGGAAACGACACCTTCTGTATCGCCGGCGGTTTGAATCTCATCTCGCCCATTCTCCGTGACGGGCGCAGGAAGGGAAGCAGCTTGGCTTTCTTCAAACTCAATAGATTCTGTCTGGGAAGATGCTTGTAGGTTAGAAGCCGTATCCGGCTGCTTCAATTCATCGGCTACTTCGCCGGCCGAAGCGTGATTGGTTTTACTTGATTCTTCCGCGCCTGTGAATTCGGGATGTGCCTCTTTACCCGTTCGTCCTTCGGGCGGAGTGACAGGCAGGGCGGCTTCAGTAGCAGGGGGCGGAACGGGGATAGGACCGGGTTTAAAGGCCCCGGTCGGGGCGTAGAACTTCCTCATCACCTCGTCGGCCGGGGTGACGTCATCAGCCCAATCCGGAAGATCGACTTCCCGCTCAGACTTGGGTTGCTTCTTCGACATAAGCGGCGGGTTCTGCGACGGGCGCGCCCATCTCCTGCGCGATGATCGCGTCGGTCACAGTCCGGTAGTCGTCCGCTCCTTTGCTGTGAGAGTCGTACTCAAAGATCGTTTTCCCGTGTGCGGAGGCCTGCCTGAGCTTGGCGTCTGAGCGGATCGGGGGCAGGACTTTTGACGAGTACCTCGTTTCAATGACCTTCATGACCTGATGGGTGATGTTGGTGCGTCGGTCTATGAAAGTCGGTAAAACCCCACAAATATCGGCAGAATACTTGAAAACCTTCTCCAATTCGGCCGCCGAATCGAGAATCCCTTTGGCGCCCTGAAGGGCCAGCCGGTCCATGTCTATCGGGATAATCAGCTCATTCGAGTAGAGCAGGGCGTTGTTGTGCATGACGTTCAGGGCCGGCGGACAGTCCAGCACGACGTAGTCAAAACCCGTCACCTCCGAGAGGCGCACCGTGAGGGCCAACTCACGGCCGGGCTGGGCCGAGATGATGTTCTCGGCCATCGCCGTGCGCTTGTCCGAAGGGATGATGAAGAAGTTAGGGCGCGCCTCGACGATCACTTGGTCGTAGGCCAGGTCGTCGACCAGCAGATTGTAGAGGGTCGGCTGGGTCTTAGCGATTTTCAGCCCAAGCATGTCGGAGGCGTTGCCCTGCTGATCGAGATCGATGAGGAGGACACGGCGGTCCTTGAGCGCGAGCCCGTGAGACAGGTTAACGGCGGTCGTTGTTTTGCCAACGCCGCCCTTGAAATTCTGGATTTGCAGTTTTCGAGTCATTTATCCTGCCCTCTAATGCGGTAACGGGTGGTGGATTTTAGACGCTGTAGGTACGACTGTGCCGTCCTGACGTCGACATCAGACCAGATGTAATATCCGTTTAAGTCTTTTTGGGGGCGGGGAATCTTCTCCGACTCTAGCCAGTTTTGGAGAGTGCGCTTGGTCACGTTGATTAACTGAGCCACTTCACCAGTCTTCCATCTCTGCATAGGGTGTTTTCATAAACCTTTCGTCGGTTCCGAATTTGCGCCAATTAAACAGATCAATGGCGTGAAGTCAACAACTAATTTTATGAGGGCGCCCCGGGTGGTAATCAAACGCTTCGGGGCGGCTCAAAATTAGCGGAGAACGGCGCAAAGAATACTGGTCAGTCTTGGCGAGATGGCTTCTGAAGCACCGGTGACGTCAGAAGGGAACCAGAGCAGCAGGAGGGACTGCCCGATAAAGCTGCTTACGGAGACTCGGCCCTGTGTTTCACGCTCCAGCATCTCGCGCAAGACACTGGCCGCTTCGGTCAGTCTTTCGCGTGGCCAGCGCGAGGGGTGGCCACGCAAAGTGTCCATAGCCGAACGGCGTTCGACGTGCCGTACCGCGTAGAGGAAACGCATTAAATGGTTCTCAGAGGCTGGAATAAGATAGGGAAGCCGCACCCGCAAGTGGTCGCAGATCAAGCAGACCGCCTTCGGCGTGGCGAGCGAGTCAATCTTGCGTGGGCGGGGACGGGCGACGCGCGTGACACTAACTGAGCCTTAAAGCGAAGGAATGTTTCACGAATTAAGCAGCATACATAAATTTTGCCAATCTAAAAGGTAATATTTCTAGTTATTCGATATTAGACTCCACTACTTCGCCAGTTGTGGAAGCATCAACGAGAATAATTTCAGACCCGCGACTGGCATTAACCGCAGTTAGGTAGGCTCCCCTCAATTCATCTTCGCTTCTTTAAGACCTTCAGACGTTCGCTCCCTTTTTCTAACCTTTCTCAGATGCCTTCTTTGGCGGCCTGCCGGGCTTATGGTCTTCCACCAGAATCAGATGGTCACACCCGAATAGTCGTCCATGGCTTCGGGGAAGAGCAGCACCTTGGAGCGGTCGGCAACACGGATGTGGCTCATTAGCAGATCACCTCAGGTTGGCAGAGTTAGAGGTGATACGATTTGGAAAAAAGTTCTTCGGTAAAGGCTCGTAACCCGGTAGTATCAAGCTGCTCGGCACAGGCACGCCTCATTAATTTGACGGGGCGACGTTGCTGAAATCATTTCGGAGCGTGGTGCGCGATGAGGCAGGACGGCGCGGAAGCAAAGGGTGTGTGGGCGAGCGGGGCCGCCTATGACCCATACATGGGACGTTGGAGCAGGCGCGTTGCGGCGGAGTTCGTCGCGTGGCTCGGCGTACCGCCCGAATCGCGTTGGCTGGACGTGGGGTGTGGCACGGGCGCTCTGAGTCGGGCGGTCCTGGATGTCGGCTCTCCGAAGCAGGTCGTCGGGATAGACCTGTCGCCCGGCTACATCGAGTACGCGCGCCACAACGTCGTCGACGAACGCCTCAGTTTCAGGCTCGGCGACGCTCACGCGCTGCCAACCGGCTTGGACCGGTTCGACGCTGTCGTGTCGGGGCTGGCGTTGAACTTTATGGCCGAACCGCACGACGCCTTGGCCGCGATGGCGCGGGCCGCGCGCGCGGGAGGACTGGTGGCCGTATACGTCTGGGATTACGCGGACAAGATGCAGCTCTTACGCTACTTCTGGGACGCCGCCGTTACGCTCGACCCGAAGGTGAGCGGCCTTGATGAGGCGAAGCGTTCCCTCGTCTGTGACCCGGCCTCTTTGACGCGCCTCTACGAAGGCGCGGGCTTGGGCGGCGTCGAGACGCGCCCGATAGACGTGGCGGCCCGCTTCACGGATTTTAACGACTACTGGTCACCCTTTCTCGGCGGGCAGGGGACCGTGGCGAGTTATGCCATGTCGCTCAGCGAAGAGGGGCGGCGCGAGCTTCGGGAGCTAATCAAGGCGCGGCTGCCGGTCGCGCCGGACGGCTCCATCGAGATGACCATCCGCGCCTGGGCGGCTAAGGGCGGCCGCTAAGTATAAGGGCGAACTCTCACGGCACCCGTGGAACATATGTGCCGGTGCGCGCCCGGACGCTTACGTCGCAGCCCGTAGAGGTGCTTAACCGTGAGTCTAATTCCGTGGTACCGCCCGCGCCCCGAGCCTCTGCTGGTCGTCGCGCCGCATCCCGATGACGAGACCATCGGCTGCGGTGGGCTCCTGTCCTTACATTCAGCCTTGGGCGGCGAGGCGACCGTGCTCTTCCTGACGTGCTCCGAGCCGAGGCGGAGGCGTGAGGCCGAGGCCGCGCTGTCCCGCCTGGCGGTCAAGAGCGCGAGCGAGTTGAACCTGCCCGAAGGGCGTGTGCAGTCTACGGACGAGAGCCGGGAGGCCGTTGAAGGGCTCTTGCTAAAAGTTAGGCCGAAGACTATCATGCTGCCTTCCACGGGTGATCCACACCCAGACCATCGAAGCTCTCATACGCTCGTGTCAGAGGCTCTTCTCATCACGGGTAGTCCCCACACGGAGATACTTTTATATGAGGGCTTTACCCCGCTCGGCAACGCTAACACATGGCTTGACATCACGGCCGTCGCCGACCAGAAGTGGGCGGCGCTCGGCTGTTACGAAAGCCAGCAGGAGCGTTACCGCATAGTCGACGTTGCCCGAAACCTCAACGCTTTTCGCGGCCTGACCACGATGCGACCGCACGTTCACTACGCAGAAGCTTTTCTCCGCGTGACGCTCTCGGAATACCTGCACGACCGCGCGGGCGTAGCCCTCCTGGGAGTCACCCCAGGGCGTCGATGAGAGGCACGCAGGTTTAATCCGCTTCCCGCACCGGCGGAGGCGAGATGTACCCGCGGAGAGTTGGGAGCGGAGGTCGAGAACTTTAGGCCGCGCCGAGAGGGTGGAATCTCTTGCAGGACCTGCTTGCTCTCCTTACCCTAATAACCTTATGCAAACCTTGAAAGCATTCCTGACGGGGCTGCGCGGAGAGGGCTCTCTGTCGCTCCTTGCCGGTCATTACGCCTGGCCGGGGCGTCCCGACTCTCTGGGAATCGATTCGGCCGCGCACCTGGCCGACGTGCTCGAAGAGTTAGAGCCCGCGGCGGTCGATGCACACATCTTCATCGACGACATCGCGGCCTCGATGATGTGCTCCGAGGCGTGGTGTGGCGCAGGGGCCGGCGCGCCCCTGCGTTTGACGCCGCTGTCGGGGGAAGGTCTTGAGCCGTGGGTCGCGTCCTGCCTGCCCGCCGTCGAAAGCCTCGCCATTGACCGGGGCGACTCGTGGCGCGAACAGGCGCGCCTCCTCGCGCAATTTCTCTCCACCCTGCCCGATGCGGAGGCCCGGTACCCTTTGATCGCCAGCCTTCAGGAGCCGGCGCGCTACGACCGTCTGGAGGGCTGGCTGGAAGATGTGGAGACGCTCGTTTACATCTCGTCGAAGCCCGCCTTCCGCCCGCTGTTCCTGAGTTACGAGACGGGGAGGCGGCTCCCGAAGGTTCTGTTCGAGCGAACCATCACGAACGCCGCTTCGAGGATGCTGCACAGGGTGCTCAAGAGCGGGGTGGGCACGAACCTCCGAGTCAGCGCCGACGACTCGGGCGGGGAGTTGTACTGGGTGCAGGACGAGGGCGGCAACCGCATTGAGTTGCGCAACGAGGCACACCACCTCGACGGCGTTCGCGCCAGCAATAAGTGCTCGGCCATTCTGTCCCATCTCTTTTTCTACGCCAGCCGGGCGCTCAAAAAAGTCTCGACGCCGGGGTCGTCGCTCTCCGTCTTCTACATCATCCCGAGTTACGACCGCGCACGGCTGCGCGACGGGATGAAGTCTTTCTTCGAGATATACAGCGAGTTCGAGCACTGGTTCGGCGTCCGCCGCATCGACCTCGCTTCCGCCTTTTACACATACCCCGACCGTAGCGAAATGCTCTGCGAGGTCTACTCGCTGCGGCCCGGCGCTTCGCGCCCCGTGCTCTCGACGCACAGGATTTTGACGAAGGCCGCGCGCGGGCGTCGCGGGTCGCCGGCGGCGTCCGCGCGCATCGGCGGGCGCGAGCGCATCTACGCGGATCACAACGCGACGACGCCGCTCGACCCGCGCGTGCTGCGAAAGATGATGCCGTTCCTGACCGACGAGTTCGGCAACGCCTCGTCGGCCCACTCGTACGGGTGGGAGGCGGAACTCGCGGTCGCCGAGGCGCGGCAACAGGTGGCGGCCCTCATCAACGCGGAGCCCGACGAAATCTTCTTCACCTCGGGCGCGACGGAGTCGAACAACTGGTTCCTCAAACAGTCGGCGAAGCGCCCCGGCGCGCGGTTCGTCAGTTCCGCGCTCGAACATAAAGCCGTCTTGGAGAGCCTGGACGACATACGGCGGGGCGGGGCTGGCGTCGAGTATCTTCCGTTCGACCGCGCGGGGCGGGTAGACCTCGCGGCCCTCGGGGCGTGCGCGCAGAGTCCGGGCGCGGTCGTCACGCTGATGGCCGTCAATAACGAGGTTCACAGCCTTCTGGATTTAGACGCGGTGGGCGGGTTGTGCCGCCGGGCCGACGCAGTCTTCCACACCGACGCGGCGCAGGCTCTGGGCAAGGTGCCCATCGACGTTCGGCGGAAGGGGATCGACGCCATGAGCATGTCGGCGCATAAGATTTACGGGCCGAAGGGCGTCGGGGCGCTGTTCGTCTCCGGACGCATACGCAAGACCGTGGCCCCCTTCATGTCGGGAGGCGGGCAGGAGCACGGCATGAGGTCCGGGACGCTCGCCACGGGTTTAATCGTCGGGTTCGGTGAGGCGTGCGCCATCGCGGAGGAGCAGATGGAGTCGGAGGCGCGGAGGCTTTACGGCCTGTCGGAACTTCTGCTGTCGCGGCTGGAGTCGGAAGGCGTTAGCTATCGCGTAATCGGCCCCGGCGACGTGCGTGAACGACAGCCCGGGTCGCTCTCGCTGTCGATTGCCAGACTGAACGCCGAGAAGCTCTCCGAGTTGATACCGGAAGTGGCCCTGAGCCGCGGCTCGGCCTGCAACAGCCTCGAATCGCGTAACCACGTCCTGAAGGCGCTCGGCCTCGGCTCCGGCGAGGAGAGCAGCGTCGTACGCCTCTCATTCGGGCGCTTCAACGACGCGTCGCAAGTCCTCTACATCGCCGACAGAATCACGGAGGTCGTGTCCGGCTCAAGGCCCCACGTCGGCCGAACGGTGCTGAGCGCTTAGGGCGCTGTTCCGCGCGCCCCCTGTGTGGCGAGAGCCAGATTCAACCCATGAAGAGGCGCATCGCAATCTACTTCACCGGCGGCACCATTTCGATGAGGCGCGACCCTCAGACCCGCTCCACCGCGCCCACCTTCTCCGGCGAAGACCTGCTCGATTTCATCCCCGGCGTTAGAGACGTGGCGGACGTGGAGGTCGTTGACTTCGGCTGCCTCCCCGGCACTCAGATGACCCTCCCGCTGATGATGGAACTGGCCGCGCGGCTCCGCGAGACCCTCGCCGAAAGTCGCGTCGATGGGGTGGTCGTGACTCACGGGACGGACACGCTTGAGGAGACGGCCTACCTTGTAGACCTCGTCGTCGAGAGTGAGAAGCCGGTCGTCTTCGTGGGCGCGATGTACAGCAGTTCCGAGCCCGAATGGGACGGGGCGTCAAACCTGACGGACGCGGCCCGCGTCGCTGCCTCGCACGCGGCGCGCGGCCTAGGGACGCTGGTGGTGATGGGCGGACAGGTTCTGGCCGCGGGTGAGGCGACGAAGGCGAGCACCGAGTCGTTACAGCCCTTTGAAAGCCCACACTGGGGGCCTCTGGGGGAGGTCAACGATTCGCGCGTCACCATCAGGCGCGTGCCGCAGCCTCGCTCACACATCGACACGGCGGCGGTCGAGCCCGTCTGGTTGATTAAGGTCGCGGTCGGTGATGACTCGACTTTAATCGACTCGTGTGTCGATAAAGGGGCCAGAGGAATTGTGCTCGAAGCGCTCGGGTGCGGCAACGTCCCGGCCGGTTGTCTACCCGGCATTGAGAGGGCGCTCCGCTCGAACATCCCCGTCGCGCTGGCCTCGCGCTGCTTCCGCGGGCGCGTCGCGGGCCGCTACGACTACGTCGGCGGCGGCGCGCAACTCCGCGAGATGGGAGTCATGTCGGCGGGCGCGCTGAACGGACAGAAGGCCCGCATCAGGCTGTCCCTCACGCTGGGCGCGGCGAACGGCCCGCGCCACCTTCGGGAGATCTTCGAGTCGAGCTAGGTGCTAGCGGAGCGCCGAGCGTAAAGCGTCTTCGAGCAGCGCAGGTGGAATCTGCTCCTCGCCGACGAGAACCACTTCGCCGAGCGCCTTCGGCAACACGAATTGCAGACGCCCGCCGCGGCGCTTCTTGTCACCGCGCATCGCCGCCAACACTTGCTCCGGCGAATAGCCCTCGGTGGTCGTCGGCAGATTGAGCGCGAGCGTCAGCCGCCTGACGCGTTCGGCGACCGCCCCCGCGCAGAGGCTTAACCTCACGGCCAAATCGCACGCGATGTTCAGACCTGTGGCCACGGCGAGGCCGTGCGGGAGGGTGAAGCCACTTAGCCGCTCCAGCGCGTGGCCGAAGGTGTGGCCGAGGTTGAGCCGCGCCCTCACGCCCAGACGGTCGAACGGGTCGGCCTCGACGATTGCCCCCTTGCACCTGACGGCCGCGGCGATCATCTGAGGTAGCGACAGCAGACCGCCCGACTCCATCTGCTCGACAATCTCCGGCGCGCCGAGCACGCCGACCGTCACCAGTTCGCCCAGCCCGGAACGAAACTCTATCTCCGGCAGGGTGCGCAGGGCGTGCGGGTCGGCGATGACGACCGAGGGGTGCTTGAAAACCCCGACCAGATTTTTGTAGCCGCCGAAGTTGATTCCCGCCTTGCCCCCCAGGCTGGCCGTCACCATGGAGAGGAGCGTGGTGGGCACCTGAATGAATTCGAGCCCGCGCAGATAGGTCCCGGCAAGCACGCCCGCCACGTCTCCGACCGCGCCCCCGCCGACTGCGACGACAACGTCGCCGCGCTCGACCTCAAGGGCGAGACACTGCTCGTACAGACGAGTCAGCGTGTTGAGCGTCTTACCCTCCTCGCCCGCGGGGGTCAACAGAAGTCGCGCGTCGAAGCCCGACCCTTCGAGCGTGTCGCGCAGAGGCCGGGCGTAGGGTTGAACGAGGTTAGAATCCGAAATGATGAGCAGCTTAACGTCCCGGTAAGCGTTCAGATAACGAAGCGGGCGTGTGAGCGCCCCCTCGGCCAGCACAAACTCTGTGCGAGCCGAGTCGAAGGAGAAGCGCATGCGCTCGACGTGTCCGGTCTCTTCCGCGTGATCCATAACGGGCTGTAAGCCGCACGTCACCGCCGGCCCATCCACGGCCCGGCGTGCACCGTTAAGTTCGCGACGACGGAGGGGAGCCAGTCCGCGAGCGTGCGGGGCTCAATCCGCCGCGGCCTTCGCCGATGCGGCATCTCGGCGACGGTAAAGAGCCGCACCTCCGCCATCGCGACGCTGCCCGCGAGGCCGCGCAGCGTCGCGAGGCAACTCTCCGTGTCGGGCGGTGCCGGGGAGGTCGCGACACGGTTGGGCACGCCACTCTGCTGTACGCGAGTCATCACGCCAACCCCGCGAGTCGCCGCGCGAGACTGATCGCGCCCACCAGGCCGGCATCCTCGGTTAAAGCCGCCTTTCGCAGGATGACGCGGCGTTGACTGCGGTTGAGCAGGTTGGCTTCAAACCTCTCAGCCAGCGCGTCCCACCACGCTGTGGGGAGGTTGCACAAGCCGCCGCCGACTATGACCGCTTCAACGTCGAGCAGGTTGACCACGTTCGCCGCGGCCAGCCCGAGCCAGCCTCCGCATGCGGCAATCTCCTCGATTGCCCACGCCTGCCCCTCTTCGGCGGCGCGGCTCAGCGAAGCTGCGTCGGGCAGATTTCGCGACGCCGCGCTTTTCTCCAGCGCGCGCCCCGACGCGAGCGTCTGCAAACAACCTCGACGCCCGCAAGGGCATTCCAAGCCGTCCGGCAGCACCACCTGATGACCCAACTCGCCCGCCCACCCGTTGCTCCCGCGGAACAGACTGCCGTTTAGAATCAACCCGCAGCCGACGCCCGTCCCGGCCATTAACACCAACAGGTTTTGGTAGCCGCGCCCCGCGCCGAACTGCCATTCGGCGAGCGAGGCGGAGTTGGCGTCGTCTTCGACCATGACCGGCGCGCCCAGACGTTTCTCTAAAAAAGCTTTGAAGGGGAGTCCGCGCCACTGCGGGCGGTTAGGCCACGAGACGACGACGCCTCCCGCGTCAACCATCGCCGCCAGCGACACCCCCGCGGCCGAAACCGCCTCGGCCTTCCACCTCTCGCCCGCGAGCGCGAGCGCGAAGTCCGCGACGTGCTCCATCTCTTCCGCGGCCGACAAGCCGGGCGGCCAAGAGGTCGCCCTAGTCGCTATCACACGGCTGGCGTCGGCCAGCGCGACGCGTATCCGCGTTCCGCCGATGTCGAAGCCAAGAACTGCCGCATCGGTTCTCATATGCGTTTCGCGCAGTCAGCGTCTCCGACAGACGTGGTGGCCGTCGCTAACCGGTTCACGCGCGGCCGGGCTTAATTAACTTGAGCATGGCGATTGATTTGAAGCCGAGATTATAGCTCAAGGGGCGGTTAAGTGGCGTTGTATTTCCACCGGGCAAGACAGATAATGCAACCGTCAGACGGACACTAGCCCGGATTCGGGACGCCTTACACACTATCCCCGGAAAGAGGCGAATAACCGATGAATGAGACCGAAGCGCTTCGCCAACATTTGATAAAACTGCTCGACTGGGACGACGCGCACGTAGACTTCGATTCGGTCGTTGACGGTATACCCGCCCGGCTGCGTGGCCGGCGGCCCGAAGGTCTGCCTTACTCGGCCTGGGAACTGCTCGAACACATGCGCATCACGCAGCGCGACATTTTGGACTTCTGCCGCTACGAGGTTTACGACTCGCCCGCGTGGCCCGACGAGTGTTGGCCCAAGACCCCCGAGCCGCCTTCGGAAAAAGCCTGGGACGACAGCGTCGCAGCCTTCCGCGCAGACCGGCGCACGCTCACGGAATTAATTACCGACCCTTCAATCGGCCTGTTCGCCAAAATACCCCATGGCACGGGCCAGACCTATCTGAGGGAAGCGCTGCTCGTGGCCGACCACAGCGCCTACCATCTGGGCGAGATGGTTGCCGTGCGCCGTCTGCTTGGCGCGTGGAAGTGAGACTTATCTTCGAGCCGCCGGAAGCGCGGCCCGCCCCGTCACGCCTCACTGCTTGGCGCCGTCGCCGGACGCGCTCACGGGAAACACGAAGGGGGGATTGTGAAACTGAGAATCGTTTGCGCCGTGGTGGTCGCGCTATTTGCTCCGTCGCTGACTTATGATAATTTGCACCGGAGCCAACAAACAACGCAGGATGACAAGAGGGAGAAGCCCATGATTCAAGGACTGAGAACCGTCATTTATCACGTCGAAGATTTGGAGAAGGCCAAGAAGTGGTATACGAAGGTGCTCGGCGTCAAGCCCTACTTCGATGAGCCGTTCTACGTCGGCTACAACGTGGGCGGCTTCGAGCTGGGGCTGGACCCGGACATGGACGGCGTCGAAAGGGGCAACAACGCCATCGCCTACTGGGGCGTCAAGGACGTGAAGGCCGCGCACAAGAGGATTCAAGAGATGGGCGCGAAGAACCTCGAGTCGCCGCGCAACGTCGGTGAAGGAATTATCGTCACCAAAGTGACCGACCCGTTCGGCAACGTACTAGGCTTGATCCAGAACCCTCACTTTAAATATGAAGACGGCGAATAGACCGGCGGACGGCGGGCGGCGCGGCGCTCGTTAGCCGTCGGCCGAGAGCCCTTCCAATATTTTCCGTAGAGCCTCCCAGTCGTGCGCGACGTGGTCGGGCCGGCAGAGTGTCTGTACGCGCTCGGGCTTCGTCCCCCATGTGATGGCGATGGCGCGCACGCCGGCCTCCTGGGCGCAGACGATGTCGTTGACGGCGTCGCCCACCATCACGGCCTGCGACGGCGCGCAGCCCATCTCTCCGAGCATCCGCAAGACGCCCTCCGGGTGCGGCTTCGGTTGATTCAACTCGTCGGACGCGATCACCACTTCAAAGAACTCACACAGCCCGAAATGCTCAAGGAGTTGTAGGGTGCGCCCGCGGTCTTTGCCCGTCAGCAGCCCCGACCTGAGGTTCGCCGAGCGGGTCCAGTCCAGCATCTCGCGGCTGCCGGGGAAGAGGTTTATCCGCGCGACGTTCTGCCGGCAGAACTCCTTGTAAGGTTCCCAGAGCGCGTGCGGCAGGTGCAGGCGGTCCATGATGCGCGTGAACGACTCGCCCATGTGTTCGAGGTACGCTTCGACGGGCGGGGGCCCGTCCCCCACGACGCGCCTGTAGCTGTCGGCGAAGGCGAGCCGCATGAGCGGCTCGGAGTCTATCAATACCCCGTCGAAGTCGAAGATGACGGCTTTCAACATAACTGCCACGCCGTCGGTCACGAGACGCCAACTGGCGACGAAGCGCGCGTGCGGACGCGGCCGACGGCCTTCACGAGCCCGTCGAGGTGTTCCTCGTCGCCGAGCAGCACGCGGTGATGCAGCCAGACCACCTCGTCGCTCAGGGCTTCGGCGACGGGGCAGCTGACGGCGTTGTAGTCCGGCAGGAGTTCGTCGTCGGCGCGCCAGCGCGGCCCGAAGTCGCGCCCGCCGAAGACGGGCGTGCGGTGGATCGCGCGATAGCCGACGAACGCTGGCACGCCCTGCTCTATCAGGGCGTCGACGAACTGCTGGCGGGGCAGCCCGCCGAAGGCCGACGGGTCGTAGCGGAACATGTACATGTAATGCGGGTTGAGCGTGACGCGCTCGTCACGCCCCTGCGGCGCGATGCCCGGCTCTTCGGCCATCATCCGGTCGAGCTTCGCGGCGTTGGCCTCGCGGCGTCTGTTCTGCTCGTCGAGCCGTGTTAGCTGCACGCGCAGGACGGCGGCCTGCAACTCGGTCATGCGGCAGTTGGTCCCCAGCACGCTGTGCATGTACGCGCGGTCGGTCTTGGGCCGCCCGCAGTTTCCGTAGAGGAAACACTTCTCTATAAACTCGGCGTCGTTCGACATGACGAGGCCGCCCTCGCCCGCCGTCATCAGCTTGCCCGCCTGAAAACTGTAGATGCCGCCGGCCCCGAGCGCGCCGGCGGGCCCGCCCTTCCACGTCGCGCCCTGCGCGTGCGCCGCGTCCTCGATCACTTGCAGGCCGCGCCGGCGCGCGATGTCGAGTATCGCGTCCATGTCGGCGACGTGCCCGGCCATGTGGACGGGGATGACCGCGCGCGTGCGCGGCGTGATGGCGTCTTCGATGCACGCGGGGTCGAGGCAGTAAGTGTCGGGGGCTACGTCGACGAGCACGGGGACGGCCTGCGCGCACAGCACGGCGCTGGCCGTCGAGATGAAGGTGAAAGCGGGGATGATGACCTCGTCGCCGCGGCCGATGCCGAGCGCCGCCAGCGCGACCTCGATGGCGTGCGTGCCGTTGGTCACCGCGAGCGCGCTGGCCGCGCCGTGGTGGGCCGCGAACTCCTTCTCGAAATCAGAGACCTGCGACCCGGCCACGCGCCACCACCGGCCGCTCTCCACCACATCCCTGACGGCAGCCACCTCCCTCTCGTCGGCGAGCGGCCACTCCGGAAACGTCAGCCGGTCTTCGCCCCGCGCGTCCTCTGTCGCAAACACTTTCGTTGACATCGTCGCCTCCTCTGAAGAACTCGCTTTCAAGTCTCGCCGGGCCGCCGCCGCCCGCGTGCCCGTGAACGTCTAACGGTGCGCGCGCTTTCGCTTGGGCGGGACGGGGTCCTTCCACTTCCACCACATCTTCTTATCCGGATCGACCTTGTCCGTCGACGCGATGTAGACGACCGCCCTCAGGACGTAGAGCATGCACCTGTCGATGTGCGCGCCGCGCTGCTCGCAGAGGTCTTCGTACATCCTCTCGGGGTCTTTGCCTTTGAGGTCTGCGGGCTTGCGGATGCCCAAATCCCAGAGGTCGATGGCGATGCTGCTGCCGACGTTCGGGAGTTCTTCCAGAGAGCGCAACACCTGCTCTCTGTTTTTGAAATTGTTATCGTCGGGTCTTCGTCGACTCATAAGTCCTCCACCTTAAGAAGAAAATTTTACCCCTTAAACCTTCGCCGCCGGCGCGCCGAGGTCGCGTCCGTCGAACCCGCGACCCGTTTCGACGCCGAGCACGGACAAGACCGTCGGCGCAACGTCCTGCATCTCGGCCTCCGCCTGCGTCAGCCCGCCGCGGCAATAGAAGACGGCGTTGTCGCGCGTGTGCGCGCCGGTCATCGAGTCGCTCCCGACGCACCCGGCGTGCTTCCAGGCACCGCGTAGGTTGAAGCCATCGGCCGCGACCGCGATCAAGTCGGCGGCGCTTTCGAGCAACGCCCCCGAATAAATCTCCTCTCTGAAAAAGAGATCGCGCATGACTCGTTCGCAGTCGCCGCCCGCCCCGAGCCGCGACGCCGGCGCGTCCCACGTCAACTCGCTAAGCTCCTGACGCAGCTCACTCTTAATCGCCTCGGCCTCGGCGTCGCCCACTGCGCCCCTCGGGAACCTGCCGGCGCGGTGTATGTAGATGCGGCCGGGGTCGAGGGCGAAGGCGCGCGTCCCCGCGTCGATGCGGTCAAAGCTTTCGGCGTTGTGGTCGAGCTTCAGGTAGCCGCGCCGGCGCAGCCACGCGTTGAGGTAGATTTGCGCCTTGACGCCCGCGAAGCCGTGGTCGCTGACGAGGAAGAGCGCGTCGCCGTCGTCTATTCTCGCGGCGAGCGCCTCGACGCAGCGGTCGACGCGCCGGTAAAAGTCGAGCACGCGCCCGTGCAGCGCGTGTCCGGGGTTCGCGAGCGCGTGCCAGAGGAAGTGTTGAAGGCGATCCGTCTCCGTGATGACGGAGACGCAGAGGCTCCACTCCTCGCGTTCGAGCAGGACTTGGAAGGCGCGCTGGCGCGCGTCGAGCGACTGCTCGACCCGACCGAGAAAGGCCGCCGGGTTGTCGGCCACGTCGCCCACTTCAACGTCGAGCGTGTAGCCGAGCGCCTCGAACTCCGCGGCCAGATGCTGCGGGAAGAAACTCTTCTTAAAGTCCGGGGCCGGGAAACCCGAAATCAGGACGCCGTCGAGCGGCCGCGCCGGGTAGGTCGTCGGCACGTTGAGGCACAGGGTCCGCAGCCCCGAGCGCGCGGCAAAGTCCCAGAGCGTCGGCGCGGCGACGTGGTTGAGGTTCGGGAAGAAGAAATTGTACGAGCGCGGCCTCAGGTCTATGAAGCCGTAGATGCCGTGGCGCGCGGGGTTGACCCCGGTCAGGAACGTGGCCCACGACGTCGAGCTCACTTCGGGCACGGGCGCGCGCAGCGCCGCGAGGCTCCCCCGCGAGAGGAGGCGCGCGCAGAACGGCATGACCTCCTGCGCCGCGAGTTGTTCGAGGAGTGTTTTCGGCAGACCGTCGATTCCGATGACCAGACATCGCCTCGCCCTCAACTTCGCCCCTCGCTTTCCCCCGCGCCGCCTTGGATGACGCCGCCGGCGACGACCTTTGTGGCCGTGAATAGCACGAAGCGTCCGAGCGAAGGCACGTCGCGGAAACGCTCGACGGCAACCGGTTCGTCGAACGAAAGGATGGCCTCCCCTATCTCGGAGAAGGGGAGGCGACCCGGCGTCGCGCCTGCGCCCGCGGGGCCGCGCCTTTCCACCCGCGCGACAGAACAAAGTGCCTCAAGACTCGAGCACTGGAACCGCAGCCTCGCGCCCGCTTCGAGCGGCTCGGCCGCCAAGTTCATCAGCATCACGCGCAGAGAGTCGGACACGAGCGGCGGGTCTTCCGCCGGGGATAAAATCTGCCCCGCGCGCGGGCTCTCGCCGCACTCAAGTGTGACGCCTATACAGTCGCCCTCCGCGGCGCGCTCCGGCGAGGGCGCGCCGAACTTTTCGATGGAGCTGACCGTGCAGGGCCGCCCCCCGGGGTAGAGCGCAAGCCGCTGGCCGCGGCTGATTTCGCCTGACTCCACCCGCCCCACGTAGACCGGCGCGTCGTCTATCAGGTAACGGTCCTGCAACATGAAGCGGGGCCGCTCGCCCGCGGACTCCGCCGCCCACGGCAACGAGGACAACGCCTCCCACAACGTCGGGCCCTGGTACCACGAGAGCCTCTCCGAAGGGCGCACGACGTTCTCACCCGTGAGCGCCGAGAGCGGGATGATTCCGTCGGGCCGGAGGCCGTAGCTCGACAGAGTCGCCTTCAGGGAGAGGGCGAGCCGCCCGAACTCGGCCGCGTCGTATCCCACCGTCTCGATTTTGTTGACGCAGACGACGCAGCGGTCGATTTCCAGAAGCCGCAGGACTTCCAGATGCCTCTCGGCCATCAGGCAGAGCCCCTGCGACGCGTCGACGACCACCAGCGCTGCTTCGGCCTGAGACGCGCCCGTGACCATGTTTTTAATCAACTCAGCGTGGCCGGGCACGTCTATCAGGACGATCAGCCGCCCGCCGGCCTCAATCATCGCCTGCGTGGTGTCGAGCGTGTAGAGACCTTCGCGCTCCTCCGCGAGGCTGTCCGCGTAGAGCGCGTAATCGCTGCCCGCGCGGCCGTCCGACTCGCCGCCGGCGGCGAGGCCGCCCCGCCGTCTCGACTCGTCGAGGAGCCGGCCGAGGAGCGTCGACTTGCCGTGGTCAACGCCGCCCACTAAGACTAATTTGAGAGTGCCCCTGTCCACCTTGTCCCACCTACATGTAACCGAGCGCGCGCAGCTTCTGCATCGTCGCCTCGTCTTCCTTGTCCTGCGCCCGCCCCGCGCGCTCGCCCTCCCCCGACTCGCTTATCTCCGTGATGACCTCCGCGACCGTGACGGCGCGACTCTCGAACGGGCGGCAGCATGTGTGACAGCCAATCGAGCGATAGCGGACGCCGGAGTTCGCGAAATAGAGGTCAGGCAGGGGCACGCCCTCGGCGCGCACGTACTCCCAGACGTCGAGTTCGCGCCAGTGGAGTAGAGGATGTATGCGCAGGTGCTGCAACTCGCTCAGCCGGGCTTGATATAAGTCCCAGAGTTCCGGCGGCTGGTCGAGGTAGTTCCACTTGAAGTCTTGGTCGCGCGGGCTGAACACCCTCTCTTTGGCGCGCACGCCGTGCTCGTCTCGCCTGATGCCGAGCAGCAGCGCCTCGAAGCCGTGGCGCTCGATTGCCTGTCTGAGCGCCTGCGTCTTCAGCGCGTTGCAGCATTCGAGCGTCGAGTGTTTGTCCGGCCCCATGCCCGAGGCGAGCGCCGCCTCGTTGCGGTGGACGACGAGGTCGAGTCCCCACTCCCGGGCCATGCGCTGACGATACTCGTACATCTGCGGGAACTTGTATGACGTGTCAACGTGCAGCACCGGGAACGGGAGGCGGCCGAAGAACGCCTTACGCGCCATCCACAGCAGCGTGGTCGAGTCCTTGCCCATCGACCATAGAAGCGCGAGCCGCGGGTGCTTACGGTACGCCTCGCGCAGGATGTAGATCGTCGCGTTCTCCAACTCGCGCAGGTTGTGAGGCGTGTTCATAAGAATTCTCGAAGAGTGTTTAAGGCCGCCCCGGTCGGGATGAATGCGGCTCCGGCCTCCGTCAGATTTCGGCGGCGCGGGCTCAGACCAACGCCTCCGCCGCGGGCGATAACGACGCGTGCCTGCGAACGGCCGCGAGCAATGAAGCGACCTTCAGGACTTCCTGCAAGTCGGCCACCGGCGGCCCCTCACCGGCGCAGAACTGCGCGAAGGTTTCGACGGACCTGCCGAAAGCCTCCCGCTGCCCCTGCGGGCCGGGCGTGAACTCGACCACTTCGTCCGCCCGCCCGCGCGCCGACAGCGTGCAGACCTGGCGCGGCTCGCGGCGCGACGTTGAGAAGCCGAAGAGACCTCGCAAAGAAGCCGTGCCCTGCGTTCCTTCAAAGACGATTTCGGAGAGGTCGCCCCTCTCCTCGCTCGCCCAGCACACCTCAAGTTCGAGCGACGGCCCGCCGACGAAATCAACGGAGGCGTGTGCGTAGTCGGGGGTGTCATACGCGCGCGCGGCGGCGTCCCCCGCCCCGTGCCACTCGGCCACGCGCCCGGCCGCGCCGTAGCGGCACTCCAACGTGGATTCAACATTCTCGGGGGAGGCAGCCGGCAGCAGCGCCGCGGCAATGTCGAGTAGGTGCGGCCCGAGGTCTTCGAGCACTCCCGCCGGGCACGCGCGCGGGTCCGTGTGCCACGGCCCGGAGGCGGGCACGCCGCGCCCGCGCCACCAGCCCAACGCGATCCGGCGCACCTCGCCGACGCGCCCCGAACGCACCCACGACATCAGCAACTCTACGTCGCTCCTGAGTCGGGTCGTCGCGCTCCCCATCAGCCGTGACGCGGCGGCGGGCGTCGCGCGCAGGGCGTCCGCCTCCTCTTCGTCACGGGCCACGGGCTTTTCACACAGCACGTACTTGCCCGCCTCAAGGGCGCGAAGCGCGAGCGGCAGATGCGTGTGCGTCGGGGTGCAGATGATGACGCCTCGAATCGAAGAGTCGAGACACTCGGCCACGTCTCGCCCCGGACGCGGAAGGCCGAGGCTGGCGGCCACGCGGCCTGCCCTCTCCGCGTCGGGGTCGTAGACGGCGGCGGCCTCCAGCGGGCCGTCCGGACCCAGATGCGGCAGGTAACAATTTTCAGTCACCCAGCCCGCGCCGACGATGGCGACTTTCACTCGGCTCATATAAAGGCTTCTTCCCAGTCGTTATCTTTGAGCAGTCCGACGTAGTCCGGCCCGGAGTGAATTCCCACGACGAGCGGGTGACAGTCGCGAAACTTTCCGGGAAAGCGGAAATTAGGTTTCGTCAGCCCGACGGTGAAGAACGTGCGCGCGCGCCCGAAGGTCAGCAGAAGGCGCTCGACGAAGGCGGGCTCAAGTACGCCTTCGTCGACGTGTGGCCGAACGACGCGGCCGAAAGCTATCTCGGGGATGATCCAGTCGTAAACCTCTCCCGTCCGGTCGCTGAACTCGCCCCTGACGAAAGACCTTCCGCCGGTCGCGCGCTTGACGTAAAAATTCTTCACGCCGACTTCGACGAGGCCGAGACTCCGCCCGCCCGCGAAGGCCGAGGCCACGTCTTCGTCAGCGTGGCCGGCGAGGAAGGGCAACCGCGCCTCTTCGGGCACGGCGGAGAGCAGTCGCGGGGCCGCGGCCTCTTCGCACAGGTCGCGGTCTTCGGGCCGCGCGTCGTCCGCCGACGAAGCTGTGAGGTGAGCCTCGGTCCAGTGGAAGTAACGGTAGCTGCCGTCCGGGCTCTCAACGTCTTCGACGTAAATCGGCTCGGGCCGCAGCCAGCCGCCGTCTTCGCCGACCGCGCCGATACAGCCGTAGCGACCCTCCGCGCGCGTAATTGCGAGCGGCAGTAACTTGTAGGGACGGCTGTGCGCGGACTCACTCATCGCCTCACCTCAACACGCGCTCGCTCACGACCCGCCGAGCGCGACGCCGGAGAAGTCTCGCGGCGCGTCTACGCCGAGCATCCAGCAGATGGTCGGCCCGATGTCCAGAAGGCTCGCGTCGCGCGTCTCACGCGCCGCGCCGAAGTCGCCGCCCAGCGCGGCCCAGTAGGAGTCTCGCCTGTGCCAGCCGCTCTGGTGCCTGCGCTGCACATGCGTGGCCCAGAACGGGTCGCCGAGCGGCAGGTAGCGCTCGTCCGCCGGCTCGACAATGATGTCCGGGGCGTGAACGACGCCCTGACCGGAGTAGACCTCTTCGCGGGGCAGCACCCGGCGGAAGAGGCTCAGCCCCGTGTACGGGTTGACCGCTTCCAGCAGAGAGGCCGTCACCTGTTCCCGCACTTGATGGTAATCGGCCGCCTTGACCCGGCCCTCCACGTACCGCGCCTCAAGGTTGATGTTGACGCCGTGGGTGCCCTGGACGGCCTCGAACGCCATCGTCTCGCCCCAGCGAATCGCCTGCCCACCGCCGGCCGACTGTTTCTTCAGGAAGCCCGCCTGCCCGAGATGATCGTTCACGGAGCAGTAGGCCCGGAGCGCGCCGAAGCCGACCTCGGAGAAGCAGAGTAAGCTCGTGTGTTCGTCCACGCGCTCCGCGAGGCGGGCGATGACGCCGTCGCATTGGCGGTACGCCTGAAAGACCGCGCTCTCCGTCTCCGGCACCGGGGAGCCCTCTTCCAACTCCTGCCAGTAGCAATGGGAGGCGCGGTCTATGCCGGTCAGGTTAACGACGACCGCGTCCGCGCCTTCGTCGAGGAACGCGAGCGCCAATTCCCCCCTGCGACGGTCGGCCTCAAGCACGAGCGGGAGAAAGTCCTTCTGCGCCTGCCCGGAGAACCAGACCGAAACGTCGTGGGTGTAGTGCAGCCCGCGGTTCGACAACGACCAGAGGAGGTCGCGCGGGTGGCAGGCGTTCAGGGTCTGCTGCATCGGGTACGTGATGAGCCACCCGTCGAGCGGCGTGGGCGGGTGCGTGCCGAACACGTTGACGACGGCGAACCGCTTCGACGCAAACTCCGGGCGCTGCCACACGAACGGGTGGCGCAGGTCTCCGGAGGTCATCGGGCGCGGCCGGTAGTCGCTGTTGTGAACATTCCAGTAAGAGAACCAGCCGTGCTCGCCGCCGCCCTGACCCGTGAAGGCCGTGACGAGCCCCGGCGGCTCGTAGGGCACGAGGTCCGACCGCAGCGGGCCGCCGCCGCCCTCTTTAAGCAGGCGCGCGAAGCCGGGCAGCATCCCGCGCCCGCACCACTTCGCGAGCAGCGGCGACGAGACGCCTTCGGTGACGAGGACAATCGCCTTGCGCTTCCGATTCATGTCGAGTTCGTTCCAGCCCGCCCGCGCGTGGGCGGCGCTTACAACCGCACCGAGAGCGAGACGCCGTCGCGCAGCGGGATGACCGTCGTCACGACCTCCGGGCAGCTACTCGCCACGCGGTTGAACTCCCTGACGCCCGGGGCCATCGCCCGCCGGAACTCGGGCGCGTCCTCGGGCACGGGCGTCCACGCGTAGCCGCGCCAGAGCGTGTTGTCCGCGACGAAGACCCCGCCGCGCCGCAGCTTCGGCAGCGCGAGCCTGAAGGCGTTGGCGTAGGCGGTCTTGTCTACGTCGCAGAAGACGAGGTCGAACTGGCCTTCGACCTCTTCGACGATCGAGAGCGCGTCGCCCACGCGGAAGTCTACGCGACGCGCCACGCCGAGTCGTTCGAGGAACTCCAGCCCGCGCTCGCGGTTGAGCGCGGAGCCGTCGGTGCATATCACCTCGACCTCTTCGTTCGCGCGCAGAAACCACGCGGCCGAGTAGCCGAAGCCCGAGCCTATCTCCAGAATGCGGCGCGCGTTCGTCATCATCGCGAGCTGCAACAGGAAACGGCCGACCAGAGGCCCCACGAGCGGAAACCTCCTGCGGCGTCCGTAATCTTCCATCTCGGCCAGCACACCCCCCGACGGCTCCGCGAGCGAAGTCAGGTACGGGTAGAGGCCGGGAACCATCTCAGGATTTTCAAACTCCATAACGGTTGCGCCGACAGATTTCGTCACACGGCCTCGGCCGCCGGCTTCAGGCCGAAGAGTTCTCTGGCGTTGCGGGAGAAGAATTTTTCCACGCTCTCGGGCGGCGCGCTCCGCAACGCGTCGAAGGCGCGGTCGACCGCACTCTCGTTGCCTTCGGGGTGCGGGAAGTCACTCGCGAACATGAAAATGTCGTCGCCCGCCGAGCTGAAAAGCCACTGGAGTGGCTCGCTCCAGAAGCAGGAGACTTTGACCTGCCGGCGGAAGTATTCCGAAGGGCGCGCGCTCAGTCGCTCGCGCATGTAGCGGTTGCGCGGGCCGAGAAAGTCGAAGGTGTAGTCTATCTGCTGAAGGAACGAGGGCACCCAGATGCTTCCGAACTCGATGACCCCGACCCTCAGTCCGGGGTGGCGTTCGAGCACGCCCTCGAAGATTAGGTTCGCGACGGCCGCCTCGGGCGGGCGCGAGCGACAGAGGAGCGTTTGCAGCGTCTGCCCGACGTGGCCGGCCGGGAGCCCCTTCTCCCACGCGGGGTCGACGGCGAGCGAGCCGAGCGGGGCCGAATGAATCAAGAGCGGCATCCCCGTCTGTTCCAGCGCCTCCCAGACGGGCTCGTTCGAAGGGTCGCCCCACGGCAGCCCGCGGTAAGGCAGCACGCGCATGAAGAAGCCCTTGCAGCCGAGCGCGTGACAGCGGCGCACCTCCGCGACCGCGCGCTCGACATCCGACAGCGTATACTGCGCCGCCGCCAGAAGCCTCGCGGGGGCTATCGCGGCCTGCCGGGCCACCCACGTATTCCACGCGGCGAAGTTGGCGTCGGCCAGCGCCGGGTCTTCGATCAGCGGCGGCCAGAAGAGGCCGAGGGACGGGAAGAGCGCCGCGCTCTCCACCCCCATCTCGTCGAGCACCCTCAGCCGCTCGACGTTATCACTTTCGGCCGGGTGCGCCGGACGCCAACTGCTGCTCTCCGCCGTGGCGCGGCGCGTCTCGACGATCTTTTCATAACCCTTCGGGTCCGCCCTGACGGCCTCGCGCGCCTCGTCCACCTCGCCCGGAAACGTCGCGCGCAAGGGGATGATGCGGCGGCGGCCCGCGAACAGCCACCTGCGCCCGGCGGCGTCGGCGCTTATCCTGAGCCCGCCTTCGGCGAACTCCGGGGCGATTTCGTCCCACGTCCCCGGCGGCTCGTTGAAGTGCATGTCAACGTCGACGATTGCCGGCCTGTTTGGGGACTCCTGCGTGTCCAATGTTCGTCCTGTCTCCCCGTCTGCGGGCGCGCCCTCGGTGCGCCCGACACAACTGTTGACGCGGCTCACGTTCCCGAAGGCGGACGGCCCACGCGTGACCGAAACTTGTTACCGGACGGTGAGGAGAAGAGACCGCATCGCGCCGAGCGTGCCCGCAGGAGGAGTCCCGCGCCCCTCGCGCCGCACGCTCGTCCGCTCGGG
>JBEVKV010000110.1:0-14659 GCA_040509515.1 Pyrinomonadaceae bacterium
GTAAAGTCTGGCATGGCTCTTCTTTCGTAATCTTTAGTTGAAAGAGTGAAGCGGCGCGGTGTCCGTCGTGACGACCGCGGCGGTGGCTCGATTACTACACACGGGGAATCCCTCGGTCGCCCCCGCGGCCTTCTCGGAGGCGCGCCAGCGCAGGACGGGCTTGCGGGCGGCGGCGGCCTCGTCGAGCCGGCCGATGCGCGTGGTGTGCGGCGCGCCGAGCACCGTTTCGGCGTCCTCGACCGCCTCGCGCGCGATCTCCTTCATCGCGTCCACGAACTGCTGCAGCTCCGCGCGGCCGACCGACTCGGTCGGCTCGATGAGCATCGCGCCCTGCACGATGAGCGGGAAGTAGATGGTCATCGGGTGGAAGCCGTAGTCGATGAGCCGCTTGGCGATGTCGAGCGTGTGGACGCCTTTGCGCGTCTGCCGCTTGTCGGTGAAGAGGCACTCGTGCATCGGCGGCGAGTCGAAGGGGCGGTCGAAGGTGTCGGCTAAGCCCTGCGCGATGAAGCGCGCGTTCAGCACGGCCGCCTCGGTCGCCTCGCGCAGCCCGTCGTTGCCGTGCGTCAGGATGTATGCGAGCGCGCGCAGGTGCATCCCGAAGTTTCCGTAGAAGGCTTTGACGCGGCCGATGGACTGCGGCCGGTCGTATTCGAGTTTGAAAGTGTCGCCGCTCCGCGTGACGCGCGGGACGGGGAGGAACGGCTCAAGCTCGGCCGTGCAGCAGCAGGGGCCGGAGCCGGGGCCGCCGCCGCCGTGCGGCGTCGAGAAGGTCTTGTGCAAATTGAGGTGGATGACATCGACGCCCATGTCGCCGGGGCGCGCGACGCCGACGAGCGCGTTCATGTTCGCGCCGTCCATGTAGACGAGCCCGCCCGCCTCGTGGACGACCGCGCAAATCTCCTTGATGTTGCGCTCGAAGATGCCGCACGTATTCGGGTTCGTCAGCATCAAGCCCGCCACGTCGCCCGACGCGCACAACTCGCGCAGGTGCGAGAGGTCGGTCAAGCCCTCGGGAGTCGAGCGGATGGTCTTGACCGTGAAGCCCGAGAGGTGAGCCGACGCCGGGTTGGTGCCGTGCGCCGAGTCGGGGATGAGCATCACCTTGCGGCGCTGTGCCGCGTCCGAGGTCGTGCCGTCGCGCGCGTCGAGGGCGGCGCGGATCATCATCACGCCGGTCAACTCGCCGTGCGCGCCGGCCGCCGGCTGCAAAGAGACGCCGGGCAGACCCGTTATCTCGGCGAGGTGCTGCTGCAACTCGTACATCACTTCGAGCGCGCCCTGCGCGTCCTCCTCCGGCGCGAGCGGGTGGAGCGCAGCGAAGCCCGGGATGCGCGCGACCTTTTCGTTGAGGCGCGAGTTGTACTTCATCGTGCAGGAGCCGAGCGGGTAGAGCCCGAGGTCGATGTTGTAGTTCCACGTCGAGATGCGCGTGAAGTGGCGCACCACGTCGGGCTCGGACAACTCGGGCACGCCTTCGAGGTCGTCGTCGCGGCGAAGCTCGGCCGGCAGAAGCTCGTCGAGCGCCGTCTCCTCAACGTCGAGCGCGGGCAGGCGGTAGCCGCGCCGGCCGTTCTGCGAGCGCTCGAAGACGAGCGCCTCGTTCTGCGTGACGTGCGTGGTCGCTTTCGTGATGGTCATGACTGTTTGAGCCCTGCGACGAGGGCGTCGATGTCCGCGCGCTTGTTGGTCTCGGTGACGCAGACGAGGATGTCGTTGGGCCGCTCGGGGAAGTAGCGCGAGAGGGCGAGCCCGCCCGTCACGCCGCGGCCGGAGGCGAGTTTGCGCAGGAGCCCGGCGGCGTCGGACGGCGCGCGGACGACGAACTCGTTGAAGACCGGCGCGGAGTGCGGAACCGAGAAGCCTTCGAGCGCCTCGATCTGCCGGCGCGCGTAGGCCGCCTTCTGCGCGCACTGCGTGGCGACCTCCTGCAGACCCTGCCGCCCCATCGTGGTCATGTAGATGGTCGCGGCCAGCGCGATGAGCCCCTCGTTCGTGCAGATGTTCGAGGTGGCCTTCTCGCGGCGGATGTGCTGCTCGCGCGTGGCGAGCGTCAGGACGAAGCCGCGCCGGCCTTCCTTGTCGTAGGCGACGCCGGCCAGACGCCCGGGAATCTGGCGCGCGTACTTCTCGCGCGTGGCGAAGAGCCCGACGTAGGGGCCGCCGTAGGAGACGGGGACGCCGAACGACTGACCCTCGGCGACGACGATGTCCGCGCCGCACGCGCCCGGGCTTCGCAGCAGCCCGAACGAAGCGGCCTCGGTGACGACGACGACGAGCAGCGCACCGGCGGCGTGAACCGCGTCGGCGAAACTCTTCACGTCCTCGACGCAGCCGAAGAAGTTGGGCGACTGGACGACGACCGCCGCCACCGATTTGTCGAGCTGCGCCGCGTCGAACGAAGTGCGCCCCGTCCCTTCGTCGAAGCCGAGCCGCCCCAGCTCGATCCCCGCGTGCGCGACGTAGGTCTCCGCCACACGCATGTACTCGGGGTGGACGGCGGGCGAGACCAGCACGCGCGAACGGCGCGTGACGCGCTCGGCCATCAGGACGGCCTCGGCCATCGCGGTCGAGCCGTCGTACATCGAGGCGTTGGCCACGTCCATGCCCGTGAGCTGGCAGACGAGCGTCTGGAACTCGAAGATGGCCTGCAAAGTCCCCTGCGAGATTTCGGGCTGGTAGGGCGTGTAGGCGGTGAAGAACTCGGAGCGCTGGATGAGGCTGTCGACGATGGTCGGCGCGTAGTGCGAGTACGCGCCCGCGCCGAGAAAGCTCGGGCGGCGCGCGGCCGAGTTCTTCGACGCCATCGCCTCGAAGCGTTCGAGCAGTTCGGGCTCGGAGAGCGCGGCGGGCGTGTCGAGCGGCCGCTTGAGCAGAACGTCCGGGGGGATCGAGTCGAAAAGCTCCTCGGCCGAGCCGAGCCCCAGTCCGCGCAGCATCTCCTGCCGCTCTTCCGGCGAGTTCGGGATGTAGCGCACGGCCTCCCCTTACTCCCCGTCCGCCTTGATGAAGTCCTCGTACTCGGCGGCCGACAGCAGGCCGTCCACCTCGCCGGGCTTGGCGAGTTTGACCTTGAGCATCCAGCCCTCGCCGTACGGGTCGTTGTTCACCTTCTCGGGCTCGTCGTTGAGCGACTCGTTGACCTCGGTGATCTCGCCCGCGACGGGGAGGAACAGCTCCGAGACGGCCTTGACCGATTCGACCGAGCCGAACGTGGCGTGCGCCTCGAACGACTCGCCCGCCTTCGGCAGCTCGACGTAGACGACGTCGCCGAGCGAGTGCTGCGCGTGGTCTGTGATGCCGACCGTGCCGGTCGCGCCCTCGACCCTCAGCCACTCGTGATCCTTGCTGTAGTACAAGCCTTCGGGAACGTTTGCCATGAACTCTCCTTGATAAAGTGGGCTACTTCTTCTCCCTCTTATAAAACGGCACGGGGACGATTTGCGCGCCGACCATGCGGCCGCGCACGTCTATTTGAATCTGCTGTCCGGGCGAAGCCAGTTCGGCGGGGACGTAGGCCATCCCGATGTTCTTCTTCAGGTACGGCGCGGGGCTGCCCGACGTGACCTGTCCGACCTTCTCGCCGGCGGAGTAAACGTCGTAGCCGTCGCGCGCGATGCCGCGCTCCGTGACCTCGAAGCCGGCGAGGCGGCGCGCGACGCCCTCTTCCTTCTGGCGCGCGAGCGCCTCGCGCCCCGTGAAGTCGCCTTTGTTCAGCTTCGTAATCCAGCCGAGGTTGGCTTCGAGCAGCGTCGTCTCGTCCGTAATCTCGTGCCCGTAGAGCGCCATGCCGGCTTCGAGCCGGAGCGTGTTGCGCGCGGCCAGTCCCGCCGGCTGCGTGCCCTCGGGCGTGCCGTAGCGGCCGGCGTCGAGCATCTTCTCCCAGAGGCGCTCGGCGTGCTCGGGCGCGGCGTAGACCTCGAAGCCGTCCTCGCCCGTGTAGCCCGTGCGCGAGATGATTGCCTCCGCGCCGTCAACGCGCCCCTCCCGAAAGTGGTAATACTTGATCTCTTCGAGCGGCGTTTCGGTGAGCGTCTGGAGGATGCGCAGCGCCTCGGGGCCTTGCAGCGCGATCTGGCAGAAGTCGGAGGAGCGGTTCGTCAGCAGGACGTTCTCGTCCTGCTTGTGCGAGCTGATCCAATCCCAATCCTTGTCGGTGGTCGAGGCGTTGACGACGAGCAGGAGGTGCTCGGGGCCGAAGCGGTAGACGAGAAGGTCGTCCACGACCGTCCCGCTCTCGGTCGTCAGGGCGGAATACTGCGCCTGCCCGTCGACGAGCTTCGAGGCGTCGTTCGAGCAGAGGCGGTTGACGAAGGCGACGGCGTCCGAGCCGCGCACCTCTATCTCGCCCATGTGCGACACGTCGAAGAGGCCGGAGCGCGTGCGCGTGGCCATGTGCTCTTCGACCGTCCCGGCCGGGTACTGGACGGGCATGTCCCAGCCGCCGAACTCCACCATGCGGCCGCCCAGACGGCGGTGCATCGCGTTCAGGGGCGTCTGCTTCAGTGTGGTCGCGGTCACACCCGTCTCCCGTGCTCTTCCGCACAAAAAGCCATGCGAAATGGATTTTGATTGAACGAAGCTGAAACCTAACACGCCGCCCGAGAGGGCGTCAAGCGGGTGTCCGCGCGCCGCGCGGGCGTCGGCCGGAGCCGGGGCGGGGCGACGATGCGCGCGAGTAAATCTGTTTAAAATCGGCCGCGCACGCGCTAGTATATGCGCGTGATGAGAAACGACTTGAGTACGAAACGAACGCCCCGGCGGGGCGTAAAACCCTCGCCGGCCTTCGCCGTCCTGCTGCCCGCCGTCGCGCTCCTCGCGCTCCTCGCGCCGCACGCGCGCGCGCAGGACGGCGACATCGCGGGCAGCGCCGGCGTCTTCATCGAGCCGGCGCGCGCTCGTACCACCGCGCCGCGCGAGAAGCGCCCGACGCCGCGCCCGACGCCGCGCCGCGCCGCGCGGAAGCCCGCCTCGACGCAGGGGAAGCCGACCGGCGGGCGGACGCCGGCCGCGACGGCCGAGTCGCTCAACGCGCGCGCCGAGACGGCCATCGACGCCGGCCGCTTCGGCGAGGCAATCGAGCCGCTGAATCAGGCTCTCAAGCTCAAGCCGGATTTCGCCGACGCGCAATACAACCTCGGCTTCGCGCTCTACTCGATGGGTCGAACACAGGAGGCCGTCGAGCCCCTGCGGCGTGCCTCGCAGCTCGACACGAACGACCTCGAAGCCTACACGCAGCTCGGCGCGGCGCTCGGCAAACTGAACCGGCACGCCGAGTCGGCCGCCGCATACGAGCAGGCCGCGCGCCTTTCGCCGCGCAACGCCGCCGTGCTCACGTCGCTCGCGGAGGAGTACCGCGCGGCGGGCGACGGCGAGCGCGCCGTCGGAGCCCTGAAGCGCGCCGCCTCGCTCAACCCGGACGACACAGACACGCAGTTCGACCTCGGCGAAGCGCTCTACGCCGCCGGCAAGTACGCCGAGGCGGCGGAGGCTTTCTCGCACGTCACACGCGTCTCACAGTCGAACGCCGAGGCTTTCGAGAATTTGGGCGACGCGTACCGCGCGCTCGGGCGCTGGCCGCAGGCGGCGGCCGCCTACCGCGACGCGTCGCGGCTCAAGCCCGCGGACACCGACATCTTGCAGAAGCTCGGCTACGCGCTCGGGCGCGACAAGAAGTGGCAGGAGGCGGCCGACGCCTTGAAGAAGGCGTTCGCGCTGAGACCCGCCGACGGCGAGGCGGCCGTCAACCTCGCGTGGGTCTATAACAACTCCGGGCAGTATCGCCTCTCCATCGACACGCTCAGGCCGGTCGTCGCGGCGAAGCCCGACATGACGGCCGCGCTCTTCAATCTCGGCACGGCCTACGGCCACCTCGCGCAGAAGGGCGCGAAGAACGACGCGGAGAAGAAGGAGCTTTTCGGTCAGGCGGTCGAGACGCTGCGGCGCGTGACGACGCTCAAGCCCGACTGGCCCGAGGCGCACAACAACATGGGCGTCGCGCTCGGGAGCCTCGGGCGCTTCAAGGAGGCCGTCGCCGCGCACGCCGAGGCCGTGCGGCTCAAGCCCGACTACGCGGGCGCGCTCTTCAACCTCGCCTACGCCTACCGCAAAAGCGGCGACAAGAAGAAGGCGCTTGAGACGCACAAGCGGCTTCAGGCCGTCAACGCCTCGATGGCCGAGAGGCTCTACCCGCTCGTGAAGTGATTTCGTTTTAGCCGAACGGCGAAAGACCGAAGCCCCGCCGGGGTTGAGAACCGGCGAGGCTTTGCTTGGGGTGAACTCCGCTTAGTAGCTATTGTCGGCGACGTTCATCTTCTGGAGGACGAAGACGACGCGCATCGTCTGCGGCCGCCGGTCGAGCGAGGCGGGGACGAAGGCCGGGTTCTTGCGCAGCGCGATCTGCAGGTCTTCGACCATCTGGCGGTTGCGCGGCGGCTCGACGACTTCGGCGAGCGAGGCCGAGCCGTTGGCGTAAACGTCCGCGACCACGATCATGTCGTCGTCGTCGGGGTTGCCGTCGCTCGGCGGCGCGACCGTCAGCGCCGCGAGCGCGCCGCGCGGGTTGAGTGTCGGCGACTCGGGGCCCCAGGCGGCGCGCGCGGCGGCCGCGAGGTCGGGCGACAGCGAGCGCGTCACGTCGTAGCCGCGGCCGTCGAAGCCGGTCAGGGGCTGGCCGGCTTCGAGCCTCTGCGCCTCGGCGAGGTTGCGCAGGACGACGAGCTGCTGCCGCAAGCCCCCGACGACCGCGACGAAGAGCACGGCCGAGTAGACGGCGCCCACCGAGTAGGGCATCAGCCGCACGCCGAGCCAGCGCGTGACGCGCTCGGCCGGCGAGAGCTTCGGCGCGGCGTTGCGTGCGGCGCGCTCGATGACGAGCGCGCCGCGGATCGAGGCCGAGAGTCCGGGCGGGGTCGCCGGCCGCGTCATGAGCGAGAGTCCGCGCACGAGCGCGCGCGTCTCTTCGAGCTGATGACGGCAGACCGGGCACGCGCCGACGTGCTCGGACAGCGCGGCCGACGCCTCACGCGTCAGCTCGCCGTCGAGGTACGGCGTGAAGGTCTTCTGAGATTCCAGACACGTCATCATAATTTCAGGGGGCTAGGGACTAAAGGCCGGGGGCTAGTGAAAGAGCCTTGCTTTCTTCGCGTGAGCCCCTGGGACGAGGGTGGATAAATAGCCTCTAGCCCCTAGCCTCTAGCCTCTGGCTCCCGGATGGCTGGCCGACCCCGGCTGCTCCCTTCGCTGAAAGGAAGCAGTTGTTGCTGGCCCTCGCGCGCGGCGGCGGTAGAAGAACGGGTTGTTGCTGGCCACGTTCTCAAAGCCGCCCGCGTCCGTGCCTGCTCCGCCGCTTCCTGACCCACATGGCACCGGGGTGTGTTGGTCGAAGCCGGGGCGGGGCAGCCATCCGGAAAACTGTCCCCGGTTTTTAGTCTTCAGCGGCCAAGCGGACGACTGAAAACCGGGAGCTAACTTTACAAAGAACCTTCGAGCCTGCGCCGCAGCTCGTTGCGACCTCTGTTGAGTCGCGACTTGACCGTCCCGACGTTGAGGTCGAGCGCCGCGGCGACCTCCTCGTAGCTGAGCCCCTCGATGTCGCGGAGCACGAGGACTTCGCGGTAGGGGCGCGAGAGCGACCTGAGCGCCGCGTGGAGCGCGCGCTCGCGTTCGCGCGAGAGCGTCTGCTGCTCGGGGTCTGCGCCCGGCTCGCCTTCGAGTCCGGCCGAGAGCGGGGTGTCCGAGCCGGCGCGCGCCGGGGCGTCTAAAGAGACCGTCCGGTCGCGGCGGCGGCGCTTCCACCAGCGCCAGCGGTTGCGCGCCTGATTGACCGCGATGCGGTAGAGCCACGTCCGCAGGTCGGCGTCGCCGCGGAAGTTCGCGAGGTGGCGGAACGCTTGGAGGAAAGTCTCCTGCGTCAGGTCGCGCGCCTCCTCCGGGTCTTCGGTCAGGCGGTAGAGCAGCGCGTAGACATCGCCGTGCCGCTCCTCGACCATGCGGTTGAAGGCCGCCGCCTCGCCGCGCCTGAGCCTTTCAAGGAACTGTTCTTCGGCCGTGGGGACGAAGCGCGCCTCCGCCGAGGTTGCCGAGTCGGCACCTCTCTCCAGTTCCGCTTCCATGCGGAGGGCGATTGGCTCCCCGAAGCTCACAAGCGTCCTCCGTCGAACCGGGAGGGTCTGCCGCCGGAGGCTCCGAACCCCTCCGACTGGTAACTTCGACACCTAAGCGGCGTGGTTTGTTCCGCGAAAAATTTCATGCGCTTTTGTTCGATGCGGCGGCGAGCTGAAACTGTTCGACAGCATAGCCCCGCCGCCCGCCGCCCGACAACGGAAAAAACGCCACCCCCGCCCCTTTTTTCGCCCCCGCGGGCTTGCTTGACATCGCCTTAACCCCCCGTTAGAGTGAGTTTTTGCCTCGAACTCCACCTGAGAGAACGCACCCGACTGTGCGGTCTTGCACCGGATAAAAGCCTTGGCCAGAACGACAAAGAAACGCGCGCAGCAGCTCAAGCACGACAGGTTCCGCGACACGACGCTCGACGCCGCCGGTCGCCTCCACCACCGCTTCGAGGGGCGCGGACGCACCATCCTTTACGCGCTCGGCGGACTCGTCGCCCTCGTCGCGCTTCTCATCGCCTTCAACTGGTGGCGCGACCGGAGTGCCGACGCCGCGCGCCTCGCGCTCGGGAAGGCCATCGAGATTGCCGAGGCGCCCGTCTCGCCGACGCCGCTGCCGAACCAGACGGGGCCGACCTTCCCGAACGAGCAGGAGCGCGCCAGGAAGGCCGTCGAGGCTTTCCAGAAGGTGCAGAGCGATTACGGCTCGCCCTACAGCGAGCTGGCGCGCTACTTCGCCGCCGCCAACCTCCTGACCGTCGACCGGCCGAAGGGCCTGAGCGAGCTTGAGGCGCTGACGAAAGGCGGCGAGGCGGAGGTCGCGGCGCGCGCGCGCTTCGCGCTGGCGCAGGCGCGCGAGGCCGACGCGCAGTACGACGCGGCCGCCGCGCTCTACCGGGAGCTTCTGAACGACAAGAGCGGCGCCGTCTCGCAGAACGCGGTCAAGCTGCGGCTGGCGACGGTGCTTGAGAAGCAGGGGAAGAAGGACGAGGCCGTGAACCTGCTCTTCGAGATGGTCAAGGCCGCGCGCGAGGCGAAGGGCAAGGACGGCAAGCCGCTCCAGACCTCGACGGTCGTGCGCGCGGCGGCCGACAAGCTACAGGAACTCAGCCCCGAGCGCCACGCGCAGCTCCCGGCCGAGCCCCCGCCGACCGGCTCGCTCCCGTTTTAGAGCAGTGATCAGTGATGGGTGATAAGTGATAAGAGAAGGCAAGTCCCTCGTTTTCTTTCTTATCACTTATCACCCATCACTCATCACCTTCCACTAGTGGACAATCTCACACACTCGCTCGTCGGACTGGCGGCTGCGAAGGCGGGGCTCGGACGGCAGAGCCCGTACGCGACCTTCGTGTGCGTCGCGGCGGCGAACCTGCCCGACATAGACATCGTCACGCTCGCGGGCGGGCCGGCCTTCCACCTGCAACACCACCGGGGCATCACGCACTCTATTGTCGGCATGCTCGCGCTGGCCGTCGCCCTCCCGCTGCTCTTTGTCGCTTCGGAACGCCTGTGGGCGCGTCTGCGCGGGTACGAGGCGCGCGCGCGCCTGAAGTGGCTGCTGGGCTGCTCGCTGCTGCTCTCTGTGTCGCACCCGCTTCTGGACTGGACGAACAGTTACGGCGTGCGGCCGCTGCTTCCGTGGGACGGGAGCTGGTTTTACGGCGACCTGCTTTTCATCGTCGACCCGTGGGTCTGGCTCCTGCTCGGCGGCGCGTGCTCGCTGCTGGCGACGGCGCGCTGGCAGGTCGCCGCGTGGGGGCTGCTGGCGCTCGCCGCCACGTTTATCTTTGTGTTCGTGGGGACGCGGCCCGATCTGGGGATGCCGGTTGGCGCGCTCGTCCTGTGGGGCGCGGGGCTCGCCGCGCTCGTCGTCCTTCATCTCAAGCGGGCCGGCGAGCGTTTCGGACGGCGCGCCCCGGCGCTGGCGCTGGCGCTCGTGGCCGCCTACTGCGGCGTGCTGTCGGTCTTTCAGGCGCGCGCGGCGGGTGAGGCCGAAATCCACGCCGACGGCCTCGCCAGACGGGAAGGGCAGCGCCTCGTGCGCGTGGCCGCGACGCCCGTGCTGGCCGACCCTCTGACGTGGCGCTGTCTGGCCGACGCCGACCGCTCGACCTTCCGCTTTGACATGAAGCTCGGCACGACCCGCTTTGAAGACCTGCGCAACCGTGTGGGCTACGCGAAGCCTTCGGGCGCGGAGGCCGAGGCCGTCGAGCGCGCCTCCGAAGGGTACGCCGCGCGCGTCTTCCTCGACTTCGCGCGATTCCCGGCGGCGCGCGTGGTGCCGGGCGAGGCGGGCGCGTCGGTGGTGCAGTTCGCAGACCTGCGCTACACCGAGCCGGGCTCGCGCGCACGCGTCGGCGGCTTCGCGCTCGACGTGCCCGTCGTGTCGGCGACGCCCGCGCGCTGAATTTTGTCTTGAACTTTGGACTTTGAAGATTTATTTTTGACGGCGTTCGGCCGTTGTCCGTCGCTCCCCTTCTAACCCGAAAGGAAACTCGACTCTCATGTTTAAATCGACGCCCGTGAGGCTTGTGCTGCCTCTCGCCCTCCTGTTCGCGCTGGCGCAGGCGGCGGCCGCACAGGCCCCCGTTGACGCGCGCGGGGCGCTCTCTTCGCTGCCCGATTCGCAGGCCGTCCTTTACGTCAACGCGCGCCGCATCCTCAACGAGGTGATGCCGCGCCTGATGCCGCCGGCCGAGTACCAGAAGATGCTCGCGGAGACGCAGAAGTTCGGGTTCGACGTGCGCGGGGTCGAGTACGTCGCAATCGGCGCGCGCCTCGCCGACCCGGCGCCTGCCAACAACCTCCCCGAGTTCGTCGTCGTCGTCCGCGGCAACTTCAACGCCGACACGCTGCTCGCGCTCGGGCGCGTGGCCGCCGGCTCAAATAACATACAGCCGCGCAGCGAGACTTACGGCTCGAAGACCATCGAGGTCATCGACATGACGAGCTTCGACTCGAAGCCGCCCGCCGACGGCGAAACGCCGGCGAAGCCCAAGTCCACGCCGTACCCCGAGATTGCCGTGATGGCGCTCGACGCGAACACGCTCGTCGCGGGCGTGCCGTCCTACGTCAAGGCCGTGGTCGACGCGGCCGGCGGGCGCGGCGCGATGAGGGCCTCGATGGTCGAGCTGGCCGCGCGCGAGCCGCAGGCGCTCTGGAGCCTGACCGTCGAGCTGCCCGAGAACACCGTGGACTACCTGCGCAAGACGGGGATGCCCCTCGGCACCGAGGCCGAGCAGATGATTCGGTGGGTCAAGCAGGTCAGCCTCGCGCAGGGGATGGACGCCCTGAACTACTCGCTGAGCGCGGCCGTGCAGACCGACGCGCCCGAGCACGCCAGCGCCTTCAGCGGCCTCGTCCGCATGGGACTGCTCGCCGGGCAGACGGCGCTCAGCCAGCAGGCCGCGAAGCTGACGCCGACGCACAAGGACTACGCGCGGACGCGGACGGCGCTCGGCGTCCTCAAGACCTTCGTCAACCGGACGGAGGGCAACACGCTCGTCCTCAGCGCCACGGTGTCGCAGAAGGACATGGCCGCCCTCGCCAAGCAGGAGTTCGCGAAGAAGCCCGCCGCGAAGAACACCGGCCGCGCCCCCCGCCGCCGCCCGCGCCGCAAGTGACGGGGTCGGAAAGTAAGGAGTGAGAGTTTGGAAGTCTCCCCGGAAGAGAGGAAGAGAGTCCGGCGGCTGATCAAGCTGCTGCGGGCGGAGTACCCGGAGGCGCGTTGCAGCCTCGACCACGCGAACGCGCTGGAGCTTCTGGTGGCGACCATCCTCTCGGCGCAGTGCACGGACGAGCGTGTCAACGCCGTCACGGCCGAACTCTTCCGCAAGTACCGCACCTGGGAGGACTACGCCTCCGCGCCGCCGGCCGAGCTTGAGCGCGACATCCACTCGACCGGCTTCTTCCGCAACAAGGCGAAGTCCATCCGGGGCGCGTGCCAGCTCATCGGCGAGCGCCACGGCGGCCGCGTCCCCGACCGGATGGACGAGCTTTTGGGGCTGCCCGGCGTCGCGCGCAAGACGGCCAACGTCGTCCTCGGCAACGCCTACCGCATCGCCTCGGGGATAGTCGTCGACACGCACGTCGCGCGGCTCTCCGCGCGGCTCGGGCTCTCCGCCGAGAAGACGCCCGAGAAGATCGAGCGCGACCTGACGGCGCGCGTCCCCGAATCCGACTGGATAGATTTTTCGCACCTGCTCATCGCGCACGGCCGCAAAGTCTGCAAGGCGCGCAACCCTTTGTGCGGCGAGTGCGTATTAGCAACACTCTGCCCCTCCGCGGGGCTGATTAACCAGTGAACGGCAGTCAACTTTTTCCGGCCCTCACGGCCGAACATCCGAAGAAGAACAAAGAAATGAATAAAGTACAAATGCGTTTCAGGCGGCTCGCCGCCGTGGCGGTCGCGCTCGGGGTCTTATCCCCGCTGGCTTCGGCGCAGAAGATCGAGTACCCGCAGTCGAAGAAGGTCGAGCACGTCGACACCTACTTCGGCACCAAGGTCGCCGACCCCTACCGCTGGCTCGAAGAGGACGCCTCGACGCCCGAGGTCGCGCGCTGGGTCGAGGAGCAGAACAAGGTCACCTTCGGCTATCTCGAAAAGATTCCGTACCGCGCGCAGGTCAAAGACCGGCTGACGAAGCTCTACAACTACGCGCGCTACAGCGCGCCCTACCGGCGCGGCGAGTACTACTTCTTCTCGAAGAACGACGGGCTCCAGAATCAGTCGGTCGTCTACATGCAGAAGGGGCTCGACGGCACGCCCGAGGTGCTCTTAGACCCGAACAAGTTCTCGGCCGAGGGGACGACGCAGCTCGGCGGCCTCGCCATCTCGCCAGACGCGAAGTACGCGGCCTACTGCAAGGCTTCGGGCGGGTCGGACTGGCGCGACTGCTTCGTGATGGAGGTGGTGTCGAAGAAGCAGTTGCCGGACACGCTCAACTGGGTCAAGGTCTCGGGGCTCGCGTGGCAGGGCGACGGCTTCTACTACAGCCGCTACGACGCGCCGGAGAAGGGCAAGGAGCTGACCTCGAAGAACGAGAACCACAAGGTCTACTTCCACCGCGTCGGCACCGCGCAGACGGCCGACGAGCTGGTCTACGAGGACAAGGCCAACCCGCAGCGCTTCCACAACGTCGGGACGACCGACGACGGGCGCTTCGCGCTGCTGACCATCTCCGACCGCGGCAAGGGCAAGAAGGGCAACGCCGTCTTCTACCGCGACGCCAAGTCCGGCGACAAGACGTGGAAGCCGCTCGTCGGCGAGGTCGGCGACTCGAACTTCTCCGTCGTCGACAACGTCGGCGACAAGCTGCTCGTCGAGACCGACCACAAAGCGCCCAACGGCCGCGTCTTCCTCTTCGACCCGAAGAACCCGGCGGAGAAGGACTGGAAGGAAGTCCTGCCCGAGAAGCCCGAGCCGCTCCAGAGCGCCAGCACGGGCGGCGGCAAGCTCTTCGCGACTTACCTGAAGGACGTGACGACGCGCGCCTACGTCTACTCGCTCGACGGCAAGCTTGAGAACGAGGTGCCGCTGCCGGGCCTCGGCGTCGCGGGCGGCTTCGGCGGGAACATGGACGACAAGATCATCTTCTACACCTTCAGCTCGTTCACCTTCCCGCCGTCGATCTACCGCTACGACGTGGCCTCGCGCAAGTCCGCGCTCTTCCGCGCGCCCGAGATTCCCGGCTTCAACTCGGCCGACTTCGAGACCAAACAGGTCTTCTACACGAGCAAGGACGGCACGCGCGTCCCGCTGTTCCTCGTCCACAAGAAGGGCCTGAAGCTCGACGGGCGCAACCCGACGCTGCTCTACGGCTACGGCGGCTTCAACGTCAACACGCTCCCCGGCTTCAGCAGCCTGCGGCTCGCGCTGCTCGAACAGGGCTTCGTCTACGCCTCGGCGAACATGCGCGGCGGCGGCGAGTACGGCGAGAAGTGGCACGAGCAGGGCGTGAAGCTCAAGAAGCAGAACGTCTTCGACGACTTCATCGGGGCGGCCGAGTGGCTCGTCAGCAACAAGTACACGTCGCCCGACAAGCTCGCCATCCACGGCGTCTCGAACGGCGGGCTGCTCGTCGGCGCGGTCGCCAACCAGCGCCCCGACCTCTTCAAGGCGGTCATCCAGCAGGCGGGCGTGATGGACATGCTCCGCTTCCACAAGTTCACCATCGGCTGGAACTGGATCGCCGACTACGGCTCGTCCGACAACGAGGCCGAGTTCAAGGCGCTCCACGCCTACTCGCCGATTCACAACGTCAAGGCGGGCGTGAAGTACCCGGCGACGCTGACGACGACGGCCGACCACGACGACCGCGTCGTCCCCGCGCACTCCTTCAAGTACGCGGCGGCGCTTCAGGCGGCGCAGGCGGGCGACAACCCCGTCCTCATCCGCATCGACACCAAGTCGGGCCACGGCGCGAGCAGCACCACCAAGGCCATCGAGCAGAACGCGGACATCTACTCCTTCCTGATGTACAACCTCGGCGTCACGCCGAAGTGGGCTTCGGAGAAGGAAGTCAGCAAGCAGTAGACAGTAGACAGTA
>JBEVKV010000111.1:0-16513 GCA_040509515.1 Pyrinomonadaceae bacterium
TGAAATCTGAAAACACAAAATCTCAAACCCGTGTCTCCGCGTCCGCGTTGGCACGCTCTCTCCCGAGATTAATTTGTCGGCGAAGACGAGGAGCGAGCTTTGACTCGAAGTGACGTGATCGGCGTCGGCATCGTCGGGACGGGGTTCGCGCGGACGACGCAGTTGCCGGGTTGGGCCGCGTGCGAGGGCGCGCGCGTGGTGGCGGTGACGAGCGCGCGCCGTGAGAACGCCGAGCGCGCGGCGAAGGAGTTCGACATTCCCTTCGTCGCCGACGATTGGCGCGGGGTGGTCGGGCGCGACGACGTTGACCTCGTCAGCATCGTGACGCCGCCCGACACGCACGCCGAGATGGCCGTCGGCGCGCTCGAAGCGGGCAAGGCCGTGCTCTGCGAGAAGCCGATGGCGATGAACGCGGGCGAGACGGCGCGGATGTGCGAGGCGGCGCGCGCGTCGGGCCGCCTCGCGCTCCTCGACCACGAGCTGCGCTTCCTGCCCGCGCGCCGCCTGATGCGCGAGATTATTTTAGGCGGCGGGCTGGGGCGCGTGCGCCACGCGAAGTTCCTGTTCCGCGCGGACTCGCGCGCCGTGGCCGAACGTCCGTGGAACTGGTGGTCGGACGAGCGCGCGGGCGGCGGCGCGCTCGGGGCCATCGGGTCGCACGCGGTCGACGCGCTCCACTGGCTGCTCGGCACGCGCGTCTCGCACGTCTCGGCCGCGCTCGCCACGCACGTCCGCGAGCGTCCGCACGAGCCGACGGGCGACCTGCGCTCTGTGACGAGCGACGACGAGGCGAGCCTGCTCGTCAACTTCGAGGACGGCGGCGCGGCCGAGCGCGCGACGGGCGTCGTCTCGATCTCGATGGCCGAGGCGGGCCAGCCCGAGCACACGGTCGAGGTCTTCGGCACGGACGGCGCGCTCCGGCTCGACGCGGCGGGCCGCCTCGCGCGCGCGCAGGTCGGCGACTGGGAGTGGCACGACATCGAGGCGGCCGAAGCGCCGCTCGCCGAAGGGATGCGCGACAACGAGTGGTCGCGCGGCTTCACGGTCTTCGCGCGCGAGATCGTCGCGGCGCTCCGCGAAGGCCGCGCGAGCGTCGAAGGCGCGGCGACCTTCGACGACGGCCACCAAATCCAGCTCGTCCTCGACGCCGCGCGCGCCGCGCACGCCTCGGGCTGCCGCGTCGCCGTAAGCGGTTGATGAAAAGAAGACTGCCCCTCGTCCTGTTGCTGCTCTTCGTGCTCGGCGCGGCGGCGTTCTTCTCGGTCGCGCCGGCGTTGGCCGAGTGGGTGCTCAACGGGACGCACGTATGTGTAACGCGCCGCGCGTCGGAGCGTGCGCGCGCGTTACACAGTTCACTCTTCGTCGCGGACATGCACGCCGACACGCTTCTGTGGGACAGGGACGTTTTGGCGCGCTCGTCGCGCGGACATGTGGACGTGCCGCGGCTCGCGGAGGGCGGCGTCGCGCTACAGTTCTTTACGGGCGTCACCAAAGCGCCCTTCTTCTCGAACTACGAGAGCAACCGCGAGGGGCTGAACGGCGTGACGGCGCTCGCGGTCGCGGAGCGTTGGCCCGTGCGGACGTGGCACAGCCTGCTCGCGCGCTCTCTCCACCAGTCGCGCAAGCTCCACGACGCGGCGGCGCGCTCGGGCGGCCGGCTCACGGTTATTCGCACGGCGGGGGATTTGGCGGGCTTCGCCGAGCGCCGCCGTGGCGACCCGCAGGCGGTCGCGGCGCTGCTCGGACTTGAAGGCGCGTACCCGCTCGAAGGCGACGCTGCGAACGTAGACGCGCTCTTCGACGCGGGCTTCCGCATGATGGCCCCGGCGCATTTTCTCGACAACGAGTGGGGCGGCTCGGCGCACGGCGAGCGCAAGACGGGGCTGACCGAGAAGGGTCGCGAGATGGTCAGGCGGATGGAGGCGCGCGGGATGCTGGTTGACCTCGCGCACGCCTCCGAACGGACGTTCGACGACGTGGCCGCCGCCTCGACGCGACCCGTCGTCGTCTCGCACACGGGCGTGCGCGGCACATGCGACAACAACCGCAATCTGAGCGACGAGCAGTTGAGGAAGGTGGCGGCGACGGGCGGCGTCGTCGGCATCGGCTACTGGGACGCGGCGACGTGCGGGACGGACGCGGCGGCGGTGGCGCGCGCCGTGCGCCACGCGGCGAACGTCGTCGGCGTCCGCCACGTCGCGCTCGGCTCTGACTTCGACGGGACGGTGACGACGCCCTTCGACACGACCGGCGTCGTCGAGATAACCGACGCGCTGCTCGCCGAAGGCTTCACCGACGAAGAGGTGCGCGCGGTCATGGGCGGCAACGTCTTCAGGCTCCTGTCCGAGACGTTGCCGCGCTGACCCTTCGACCGACGGTTCACCGGGAGGCAAAGCGTTTGGGCAAGTGGGAACACCTTTTCAGGGACGGCGAGTTCGCGCGCCGCGAAGAGATACTGGCGGGGCTGACGCTCGAACAGGTGACGCGCCGGCCTTCGCGGCAGTCGCACACCATCTACGAAGAGCTTTGGCACGCGAGCCGCTGGCAGTCCATCATCGTCAACCGCGACGAGGCGCTCTACGCCGAGTGGCAGGCGGGGCGCGTCTACCCGCCCGCGCCGCCCGCGAGCGGGGACGAGTGGGACGCGCTCGTCGCAGAGTTCCTCGCGGGCGTCGAGAAGGCTCTGTGGTGGGCCGCGTCGCCCGAACGGCTGGCGCACGAGACCGAACGCGGCAACATGATGGAGGACGTGCTCCGCAGCCTCGCCGTCCACACCTCCTACCACCTCGGCAAGATAGTCGCGCTGCGGCAGTTCATAGGCGCGTGGCGCGCGGGCGGCTGAAACCGGGCCCCGCTTGGGAGGACTGTGATGTCTGAAGATTACGTGAAGTGTGCGAAGACCTGCGCGGCCGGCGTCTTCGCGGCGCTCGTCGTCGTGATGGCGTGCGCCGCGCCGTCGGGGGCGCAACAAGTGCCGGTGCACGTCAAGAACCTGAAGCGCGCCGAGCGCGAGGTGTGGCGCGGGCAGCTCGCGTGGCCCGACAGGTGCGAGAAAGAGTTCGAGGCCGCGTACCCCGAGCGCGAGGACTACAGCGGCCTCGAATTCCATCGGCTCGGGCGCGGCCTCCAGCTCGTCGAAGTCACCTGCGACGGCGGCGGCATCCAGCCCGCTTCCGTCTTCATTCTCTACGACGAGCGCTTCCCGCGCGCCGCCCGCCCGCTCAAGCTCAAGGGCTTCGAGACGGCGGACGAGTCGGGCAACCCGCTGCCTTACTCCGAAGTCCGCGCGCTCACGAAGTTCGTCGCGCGCACGCGCGAGCTGCACCTGATGTCGAAGGCCGACGCGATGGGAACGTGCGGCCTCTACGTTCGCTACAGTTTCGAGTCGGGCGCGCCGCGCGTCGTCGAGGCGCGGCGGCAGGACGACTGCGGCGGGCCGCGCGGCACGCCCGACGTGACGCGCTGGCCGCTGGTGAGGCTCAAAGACTGATGGGTGACGAACGAGCGAAGGTGCGCGTGGGCGTGGACACGGGCGGGACGTTCACCGACTTCGTCTACCACGCGGCGGGGCGCGCGCGCGTCTTCAAGATGGCCTCGACGCCGGACGACCCTTCGCGCGCCATCGCCGAGGGGCTGCGGCGCGTGGCGCGCGAGGCGGGCGTCGCGCTGCGCGACCTCGAAGTCGTCCACGGGACGACCGTCGGCACCAACGCCCTGCTCGAACGCAAGGGCGCGCGCGCGGCGCTCGTCACGACGAAGGGGTTCGAGGACGTGCTCGTCATCGGGCGGCAGGCGCGCGGGAGTCTCTACGACCTCGACTGGACGCGCCCCGCGCCGCTCGTCGCCGACTCCTTACGCTTCGGCGTGCGCGAGCGCGTGGCCGCCGACGGCTCGGTGGTCGAAGAGTTGGAGGACGAAGAGGTCGCCGCGCTCGTCAGGAAATTGAAGCGCGCGGGCGTCGAGTCAATCGCCGTCTGCCTGCTCTTCTCCTTCGCGGCCCCTCGACACGAACGGAAGATCGAGCGCGCGCTCAAGGCCGGGCTCGAAGGCGTGCCGCTCTCCGTCTCTCACAGAATCCTCCCCGAGTATCGCGAGTTCGAGCGCACCTCGACGGTGTGCATCAACGCCTACCTGCAACCTTTGATGGGCGCGTACCTCGGGCGGCTCGGCGCGCACGTCCCGGCGCGCGCTCTGCGCGTGATGCAGTCTTCGGGCGGGAGCATCTCGGCGCGCGCGGCTGCGACCGAGCCGGTGCGGACGATACTCTCGGGGCCGGCGGGCGGCGTGGTCGGCGCGACGCGCGCGGCCGGCGAGGCCGGGTTCACAGACCTCATCACGTTCGACATGGGCGGCACCTCGACCGACGTGGCGCTGTGCCCCGCGGGCAGTCCGCGTCTGACGAACGAGGCGAGCGTGGCGGGGCTCCCGGTCGCCGTGCCCGTGCTCGACATACACACCGTCGGCGCGGGCGGCGGCTCCATCGCGCGCGTCGACGCGGGCGGCTCTCTTCGCGTCGGGCCGCAGTCGGCGGGCGCGGTGCCGGGCCCCGCGTGTTACGGCCGCTCCACTCTTCCGACGGTGACGGACGCCAATCTCGTGCTCGGCAGGTTCGGCGGCGCGGACTTGTTGGGCGGCGATTTCAAGTTGGACGAAGCGCGCGCCGCGGAGGCCCTGTCGGCGCTCGCGCGCGAGATGGGCGAGGCGGGCGGGCGCGAGGTGTCGGCGGTCGAAGCGGCGCTCGGGGTCGTGCGCGTCGTCAACGCGGGGATGGAGCGGGCGCTGCGCGCCGTCTCGGTCGAACGCGGCTTCGACCCGCGCGCGTGCACGCTCGTCACGTTCGGCGGCGCGGGGGGGCTGCACGCGGTCGAACTCGCGCGCGCGTTGCGCGTGCCGCGCGTCGTCGTGCCTCGCCAGCCCGGCGCGCTCTCGGCGCTCGGCTGTCTGCGCGCCGACGTGGTCAAGAGTCTCAGCCGCACGCTCATGCTCGAAGTCGGCGGGCTCGAAGTCGGAAGCGACGCGCGCTCCGGCTCGGGCGCGAAGCCCGTGGCGCGAATCGAGTTTGCGTTTGAAGAGATGGAGCGCGAGGCGCGCGCCGCGCTCCGCCGCGAGGGCTTCGACGACGCGCGGCAGAGACACACGCGCACAGTCGCGGCGCGTTACCGCGGGCAGTCCTTCGAGCTTGAGGTCGCGTGGGACGGCGGCCGTCGGCTGGTCGAACGCTTCCACCGCGAACACGAGGCGCGCTACGGCTACGCGCAGTCGGCCGGGTCAATCGAGGTCGTGAGCGCGCGGCTGCTCTCGGCCGGGCTCGTCGAAGAGTTGAAGGAGAAGAGGCCGCGACCGAAGACGGCCGCGCGCGACTTCGCGGAGCCGCAGGCGACGGCGTGCGTCCACTTCGAGGAGCGCGCGAGCGCGGCGGCCGTCTACCGCCGCGAGGAGTTGCGCGAGGGCGCGCGTCTGCGCGTGCCGTGCGTCGTGACAGAGTATTCCGCGACGACGCTCGTCCCCGCAGGCGCGCGCGCCGCGACGGACGCGGGCGGCAATCTCGTCATCGAACTATGAAAAAGGGCAGCAGGGGCTTCGACCCGACCACGCTGGAAATCTACCGCGCGCTCTACACGTCGGTCGCCGAGGAGATGGGGCTGACGCTCCGTCGCACGGCGCACTCGCCGAACATCAAGGAGCGGCGCGACTACTCCTGCGCCGTCTTCGACGCCGACGGACGCGTCATCGCGCAGGGCGACCACATGCCCGTCCACCTCGGCTCGATGCCGATGGCGGTCGCCGCCGCGCTCCGCGAGACGAGCGTCGGCCCCGGCGACGTGGTCGTCCTCAACGACCCCTTCGCGGGCGGCACGCACCTGCCGGACGTGACGCTCGTCTCGGGCGTCTTCCTCGACAAGTCGAAACGTGTGGCGAGCTTCTACGTCGCGAACCGCGCGCACCACGCAGACATCGGCGGGGCGACGCCGGGGTCGATGGGGATGGCGACGGACGTGTACGGCGAGGGCTTGAGGATTCCGCCGGTGAAGCTCGTCGTCGGCGGGCGCATGAACGACGACGTGATGCGCCTGCTGATGGCCAACGTCCGCGTCGAGCGCGAACGGCGCGCGGACTTCGAGGCGCAGGTCGGCTCGCTCAAGACCGGCGCGGCTCGCCTGTCTGAGATTGTCGCGCGAGCCGGCGCGCGCGAGGCGGCCGAGTACGCGAAGCACCTCATCGACTACTCCGCGCGCATGATGCGCGCGACCGTGCGCGCCATCCCTGACGGAGTCTACGAGGCGGAAGACGCGCTCGACTCGGACGGAGTCAATGCGGGCGAGGTCACTCTGCGCGTCCGCGTCGAGGTGCGCGGCGAGCGCGCGCGCGTGGACTTCGAGGGGAGCGCGCCGCAGGTCTCGGGGCCCGTCAACGCGGTCGAGGCGATAACGGTCTCGGCCGTCGCGTACGTCTTCCGCTGTCTGGTCGGCGCGGAGGAGGTGCCGGCGAGCGCGGGGCTGATGGAGCCCATAGAGGTCAACGCGCCGCCGGGCACGGTCGTCAACGCGACGCACCCCGCGCCGGTCGCGGGCGGGAACGTCGAGACCTCGCAGCGCATCGTCGACGTGCTCTTCAAGGCACTCTCGAAAGCGCTGCCCGGGCGCGTCCCGGCGGCGAGTCAGGGCTCGATGAACAACCTCACCATCGGCGGCACAGACCCGCGCACGGGGCGCGAGTTCGCATACTACGAGACGGTCGCGGGCGGCATGGGCGCGCGCCCCGCGTCCGACGGCGTGAGCGGCGTTCACACGCACATGACCAACAGCCTGAACACGCCGGCCGAGGCGCTTGAGTACGCGTACCCCCTGCGCGTGCGCGCCTACAGCTTGCGGCGCGGCTCGGGCGGAGGCGGCGCGCGGCGCGGCGGCGACGGCGTCGTGCGCGAGATAGAGACGCTCGTCGCGGCGCGCATGTCGCTCCTCGCCGACCGTCGCACGCGCGCGCCCTACGGACTCGCGGGCGGCCGCGAAGGCAAGCCCGGCCGCGACCGAGTCGTGCGCGACGGCCGCGCCTCGAAGCTCGACGCCAAAGGCTCGCGCGACCTCCGCCCCGGCGACCGCGTCCGCATCGAGACGCCCGGCGGCGGCGGGCACGGGCAAGAGAAGTAGACGGTAGACACTACGGTCTACTCCCTTTCTGTCCCTCACAAAAACCGGCCCATAAAAAAGCGTTGACGTATATCGCGGCGCGATATACTATATCGCCGGTCGATATAGTTTTGAAGTCGCGGGGAGTTGTCGAGAGATGGCTGGAGCAGACCCGGAAGAGTTGCTGCCGTTGAGCCCGGCGGTGTTTCACGTCCTGCTGGCGCTGGCCGACGCGGAGCGCCACGGATACGGCATCATCAAGGAGGTCGAGGCGCGGACGGAGGGGCGCGTCCGGCTCGGGCCGGGGACGCTCTACGGCTCGATCAAGCGGATGCTTGAGCAGGGGCTGGTCGAGGAGTCGGGCGAGCGGCCTGACCCGGGGCTGGACGACGAGCGGCGGCGCTACTACCGGCTGACGGGCTTCGGCCGGCGCGTGGCGGTGGCCGAGGCCGAGCGGCTGTCGGGGCTGGTGGCTTCGGCGCGCGCCAAGCAACTGCTCGCGCTGGCGGGGGCGGGTCTGTGAGGGCGCGCGGGGGTGGCGGCTCGCTCTCGCGGCGCGCGTACGCGCTGCTGCTCGCGGCCTACCCGAGCGAGTTCCGACGCGAGTACGGGCGCGAGATGGAACTCGTCTTCGCCGCGCGTCGCCGCGAGGAGTCGGCGGCGCTCGCGCGCCTGTGGGGCGAGGCGCTCTTAGACCTCGCGCTCAACGCCCCGCGCGAGCATCTCGAAAGGTTCGGGAAGGGAGGGGGGCTGATGAAGACTCTGCGGACGGCGGCGCTCGCGGCCGCGGCCTACGCTTTCACGCTGCTCGTCGTCGCGCCGCTCTTCGCGCGCAACGTGGGCTCGCTGCCGGGCTTTCTGGCCAGCCTGTTCGACGCGCTGATTTCGACGGGACTCATCTTCAACTTCGTCTATCTACTGCTCACGCTCACGCGTTGGCGCTCGGGCGTGGGTGCGGTGCGCTTGTCGCTCGTCGTGACGGCGCTGTTCGTCGCGGGGCTCATCACGCTGATGGTGGTCAGCCTCGGCTCGCCCGCGCGTCTCAATTTCAACGTCTACGCCACGCAGGTCTTGAGCCTGCTCTTCTGGTTCACGGTGCACCTCTGGTGGGTGCGGCGCAAAGGCAGGGCCGTCCCGCCGGCGACCGCCTGAGGGGCGCGCCAATACGTTTCGGTTCGTCACACCGGGAGGATTCAAATGACAGAGAGAAACTTTGCGGCGTGCGCGACGCGCGCACGCGGGGCCGGAGGCTCGTCCGCGCGCGGCCGGCTGCTGATGCTCGCGGCGCTCGTGTGCGCCTGCGCGGCCGGCGCGGCGCGCGCGCAGGAGGCGTCGAAGACTCCTGCGGCGGCCGGCGCGAACTCGATAGTCGGCGCGTGGCACGCGACGCTGCCGAGCGGCCTGCGCGTCGCCACGCTGACCGTCGTGCCCGACGGCGGCGGCTTCGGCGGTGCCTTCGTCGGCTACGACTACGAGCGGCCGTCCGACCCGCGAAAGCCTTTGGAGGGGCCGCCGCCGCGCGTCTCCATACGCACGGGCTCGCTGCTCACGGCGGCGAGGCTCGAAGGCAACGCCTTCACCTTCAAGTTCTACCTGCGCCACCCGTCGCCCCCGCCCGGCAAGCCCGCCGGGTACGAAGTGACGGGCGAGGTCAGGTTCACGGGCGGCGACACGGCTGAACTGCGCGTCTCCGCGCCGCACAAGCCCGAGCCGATGATCCTGAAGCTGACGAGGGAGTGAAACGGCGCGCCCGACCGCGTAGCAGAAGTTAATCAACGCAGACACGGGGACACAGCTCGGGGCCGGCTAAAGGCTTCAAGCTGTGTCCCCGTGTTTCAGTGTTTCCGTGTCTGCGGTCGTTCATCCTTCCCGCTCGCGGCGCGTTGGTATTTCCATCCGGCCGCGTTTTCGTTATCCTCTGCGCGACAGAAGGGGACGCAGGCGCGTCGGCCAACGTGAAGGGAGGGCGCATGGACACATCGCGACCCGCCGTCAAACAGCTCGACCACATCATCGCGCTCGTGGAAGACCCGCGCCGCACGTTCGTCGCGCTCACCGAGACGCTGGGGCTGCCCGTGGCGTGGCCGCTGGAGTCCTACCCCGCGTTCGAGAGCGGCGGCGTCGCGCTCGGCAACCTCTACCTCGAAGTCATGCGGTGCGGGCCGCCTCGCGCGGGGCGCGCGGGACGCTTCTGCGCCCTCGCCTTCGAGTCGCCCGACATCGAGGAGGCCGCCCGCGAGCTTTCGCGCCGTGGGCTGCCGCACACGCCCGTCGCGCCCTACTACGAGCGCGGCCCCGGCGGCGAGCGGATTAAAATGCGCTCGAACACCGTGCTCGGCCGGATGGTCGGCAAAGATTTTCTGCTCGACACGACCGTCCTCCTGAGCCGTCTGCCCGGCGCGACGCTGCTGTCGGACGCCGGCTCGGGCAGCCGGCTCGACCGCTGGCAAATCTCAAAGCTCTTCGAGCGCAACGTCGTCTTCCTCGTCGAGTTCTACTACGAGAACTTCGGCGGCCGCCCCTTCTGGTCTGGGTTCAAAGACCACGGCGAGAAGCGCGCCGCCGACGCCGCGCGGCTCGGCGAGGCGGGCGGGGGCGCCATCGGCCTCGAACGCGTGCGGGAAGTGGTCGCGGGCGTGCGCGACTTCGCGGGCGTGCGCGAACTCTGGCGCAGTCTCTACGCGCCCGCCGACGAAGTGGCCGAAGGCGTCTGGGAGGTGGGAGACGGCCCCGCGCTCCGGCTGGTCGGGGCCGAGAACGATTCGATTCAATCGCTCGTACTCGAAGTATCCTCGCTCGGCCGCGCGGAGACATCCTTGCGCGAAAGCGGTATGCTTGGCACAGTCACGGACAACGAAATCACCATCGACCCGTCAAAGCTCGAAGGGCTCGACGTGCGGCTCGTCGCCTGAGGCGCGGGCGGCGCGGCGAGCGCGGGACGGGAGGCGGGTCACACCGGAGGCGGGAGCTGAATGCGCGTCACCATCGGGCAGATCAACACGACGAACGGCGATTACGAGGGGAACACCGACAGGATTCTGCGCGCCATCGAGCAGGCGAGGGCCGAGAGGTCGGACTTGATCGTCTTCCCCGAGGCGTGCGTGCAGGGCTATACGTCGCTCGACTGGTTCCTCGACCGCGACATCGCGGAGTCGGCGCTGGGGCCTCTTGAGAGAATCATCCCGGCGACGAAGGGTCTGACGGCCGTCGTCGGCACCGTGCGGCCGACGGGCGCGGCGCACGGGCGAAAGCTCTTCAACTCGGCAGCCGTCATCCGCGACGGCGAGCTGTTGGGCTTCGCCGACAAGACGCTGCTCCCCGAGTACGACGTGTTCGACGACCCGCGCTACTTCGAGTCCTCCGAGCGCCGGCGCCTCTTCGACGTGGAAGGCGGGCCGCTCGGGGTCGTCGTCTGCGAGGACTTCTGGAACGACAAGACGTTCTGGCGCGAGCGGCTCTACAAACACGACCCGACCGACGAGGTGATCGAAATGGGCGCGAAGGTCATCATCTCGCCCAACGCCTCGCCCTTCAACAAGGCGAAGATGGCGCAGCGCTGCTCGATGGTCGCGCACCGCTCGAAGGCTTCGGGGCTCCCGGTCGTCTACGTCAACTCGGTCGGCGGAAACGACGGCATCATCTTCGACGGCGCTTCGCTCGTCACAGATTGCCGCGGCGAGACCATCCTGCAGGCCCCGCCCTTCGAGGAGTTCGTCGGCACCGTCTCGCTCGACTGCGGCGTGCGCGACGAGAGCTGCCTGCCCGGCGACGACGTCGAGACGGTGCGCGGCGCGCTCGTCTTAGGCATACGCGACTACGCGCGCAAGAACGGCTTTAAGCGCGCCGTGCTGGGGCTCTCCGGCGGCATCGACTCGGCGGTCGTCGCGGCGCTCGCGTGCGAGGCCCTCGGCGCGGAGAACGTGCTCGGCGTGATGATGCCCTCGCCCTTCTCCTCGCGCGGGAGCGTCGAGGATTCAATCGCCTTCGGCCGCAACTACGGGATGCCGGTCGTCGAGCGCCCCATCACGTCGGCCTTCGAGGTGCTGACGAAGGAGATGGGTTTGACGAAGCCTTCGCGCGGCGGCGAAAGTCTGGCGGCCGAGAACTTGCAGTCGCGTCTGCGCGGCAACATCCTGATGACCGTCTCGAACGCCGAGGGGCGGCTGCTGCTTTCGACGGGGAACAAGTCCGAGCTGGCGCTCGGCTACTGCACGCTCTACGGCGACACGAACGGCGGGCTCGCGGTCATCGGCGACGTGCTCAAGACCGAGGTCTACGCGCTCGCGCGCTACATCAACCGCGAACGCGAACTCATCCCGTGGGCCATCATCGACAAGCGCCCCTCGGCCGAACTCGCGCCCGACCAGTTCGACGACCAAAGCTTACCGCCCTACGACAGGCTCGACCCCATCCTCCGGCTCTACTTCGAGCGCAAGGCGACGCCCGAGGAGATCGTCGCCGAAGGGCACGAACGCGCGCTCGTCTACGACATCCTCAACCGCGTCGAGTCGCCCGCCAACGAGTTCAAGCGGCGACAGCTCCCGCCGACGCTCATCATCTCGCGCCACGCCATCGGCATCGGCCGCCGCCGCCCCGTCACACACCGCTACAAGCGACGCCCGCCCGAAGCGGACGGCGGCGGCGCTGTTACCTCGCGCCCGCCCGACCCGCGCGAAGAGGGGCGCGCCCGCGAAGCGAAACTCGAAGATTCCTGAAGGCGAAGCCGTGATGGCTGAGCCGGCTGAGATAGAAGTCGCTTGAAGAGGCGCGGATACAGGGCGGAGGAGTGCGCGCGTGCCGTGCGACGCGGGGACGGACTTTCTGTTCGACTCCCGGAACGCCGACGGGAGCTGGGGCGAGACGGACACCGGCAGCGTCTACGCCAACTATCACACGACGCTCGCCGCCGCCGGCGGACTCACATGCGTCCGCTGGCGCGCCACGCGCCTCGCCATCCCCGAACTCAAACCGCTCCTCCGCGCGTCCTCGTCTTCGTCTCTTCCTGCTTAGTCGCTCAGTTCGGCAGCGCGTCGGTCTGGAGCCCGACGGGTTGCGCGCCCGCGCCCTTAACGGCGTCGATGACCTTCGCGACTTCGCCGTAGCGCGTCGAGCGCGGGGCGCGGACGAAGACCGTGCGCTCGATTCTCTCGTCGGGCGGGGCGTCCATGCGCGCCTCCATTCCCGTCTTCCACACGCCGCCGAGTTTGCGCTCGCGCCACTCTTCGGCGAGGCGCGCGGCGACGCCGGCCGGGTCTTCGACCGTCCCCTCCGCCACCGTCACGAGTCCGCGAATCAGCCTCAGACGCCGCCCCGCGTCCACCTCGACGACGAGCGTGAGCGGGCTTTTCTTAACAATCATGTCCTCGGGTATGGGCGACGGCACGAGCGCCTTGAAGCGCGCGGGGCGGAGCGGCGTAATCACCATGAAGATGATGAGCAGCACCAGCAGGATGTCGATGAGCGGCGTGACGTTGCTGCTCGGCGCGGCGGCGGCGGCGCGCGCGTGCGTGGAAGTCTCGGACTCTGCGTCTCTCATTGTTTCACCTCTCACTCTTTCGACACCGGGCGGCGCGCGCGGGTTCCGCGAACGGCGCGGCCGGGCGGCGACAAAAAATGGCCCGCCGCGCAAGTCCGCGCCGCGCGCGGCGTTCACAACCCGGAAGCGATGAAGCGCGAAGACGGCCCGGCGGCCCCGGCCGGGCCTCCGGGCGGTGCGGGTGTGCCTCGTTCCCCGAAGCCGCGGAGCGCCGAACGTCGGCCGAACTTTCAAACAGAAGAGATTTTTCCGAGGAGGCAAACGATGATTCACTTTCCGGGTTCGAGGGTTATGTCGGCCGCGCTGTGCGCGTGCGCTCTGCTGCTGGCGGGCGCGTCGCTGCCGTCCGCGCCGGGCGTCGCGCGCGCGAAGGGGAACAGGAACGACTTCGACTGGCGCGTGCTCACGCCGGTCTCTTACAAGAACCTGACCATCTACCCCGTCTACGGCGCCGACCGCCCCGGCTCCGAGGCTTACATCACGCTCGACGAGGGGACGCGCGCGGGCACGGTCGTCATCACGGAGAAGGGCGCGGGGCAGGCGGCCGCTCGACCGCGCCCGCACAGGCCCCTGCCGCAGAGCGCGGCGCGGCAGCAGAACGTCGCCTACACGGGCGGCGGCGCGTCCGTCAACGAGCTGTCGCTCGTCAACCGCTCGGGCAAGAAGCTGCTGCTGCTGGCGGGCGAGGTCATCGTCGGCGGCAAGCAGGACAGAATCGTGCAGGAGGATCGCATCATCCCGCCCGTGAGCGTCCCCGTCGCCTTGAGCGTCTTCTGCGTCGAGCACGGGCGTTGGAGCGCGCGCGACGCCGCCTACAACTCCGGCGGCGGCGCGCCGGTACACAGGGCACCCGCGCCCGAGGAGGCGGCGAAGTTCTCAAGCCTCGGCGCGGTCGCGCACCCGAAGCTGCGCGGCGTGGCGCAGGACAAGAAGGCGCAGGGCGAGGTCTGGAGCGAGGTCAGCAAGAACAACGCCAAGCTCGGCACGGCGAACTCGACCGACACTTATCAGGAGGTCTATTCGAGCAAGCAGGTCGGCGCGCAGATGAACGACTACCTGCGCGCGCTACAGGGCGAAGTCCTGCGGCCGGGCGTCGTGGGCGTGGTCGTCGCGCGCAACGGCAAGCCGGTGTGGGTCGACGTTTTCGCCAGCCAGCGCCTGTTCGCCTCCTACTGGCCGAAGCTTTTGAAGTCTTACGTGGTTGACGCGCTCGGCGATAACACGAGCGAGAAGCGGCCGACGGTCGAAGAGGCCACGCGCTACCTGCGCGAGCGCGACGGCACGGTCTCGGCGACGACGCAGGACGGCGTCTATCAGCTCGTCAAGACCGAGCAGGCGGCCTACGCCGTCTTCGAGCTGCGCGACATCTCGCTCGCCACGCCGCTCCGTCTGCACTTCAACAAGATGGACAGGTGAGGGGCGCGGGGGACAAGGATAAAGGGGAAGGGGGAAGGGAGCTTTCGAGTCGTCCCTTCCCCCTTCCCCTTTACCCCTTGACCCTTTCAAGCCGTCTGGCGGTCGTAGACTTCTCTCGCGGTGTCGAGGAGGTCGCGGCGGTCTACGATGAAGTGGAGCCGGGCGGGGGCGTCGCCGCCCGTGAGGTGCTCGACGAGCTGTTCGAGGATTTCAAACTCGTCGCGCGAGTCGATGCCGTGCGCTTCGAGGTGGCCGCCGTATCGCATCCCGCGCGCCAGCTCGCGCAGGGTGAGCCGCCCCTCGAAGGTGCGCCCGCCGTGGCGGTGCGAGCGGCTGACGAGGTACTGGACGAGCAGCACGTCGTTGTAGAGCGCGGGCGCGAGGAAGAGCCGCGCGCCGTCGCGCTCCCAACCCTCTTCGAGCCGCTGCGAGCGCCGCACCTGTCGGACGCCGCCGAAGGCCGCCGCCCAGTCCGCTTTCGGCTCGCGCCTTTGCAGGTAAGCGCGCGCCGCCGCGGGCATCCACGCCGCGTCGGTCTCGAAGTCCAGCTCCTGCCCCAGACGCTCAAGCCACTCGAAGAAGACCTGCCGCGCCGTCCGCTTCTCCTCGTGAATCTGGAACTGCTCGTCCTTCGTCGGCAGACGCTTTAACAGCGCGCGGCGCGCGGCGTCCGAAGCCTTGCCGCCCTCGAAGCGGTGGACGCGCAGGGAGGCGTGCCAGCGCTTCGCCGCGTCGCAGAAGGGGCAGCGCGGGTTCTTCTCGGCCGTGGGCTTGAAGAAGGGGCGCTGCGGCTCGCGCGCCGTCAACTCTTCGACGGTGGGCGCGTAGCGGCGTATCTCGTTGTAGGCGGTGCGCGGCGCGAGGCCGAGCTGCTGCGTGAAGAGCTTGAAGATGCACGCGAGGCACAGCGTCACCTCGTGCCGCGTGACCGAGCCGGCGGGGAACTCGCCGAAGTCGAGCACGTCCTTCGGTGGCTTCGCCTTCGCCGCCTTCGTCGCTTGAGCCTTCGCCGCCTTCACCTTCGCCGCGGGCTTCGCGGCCGCCTTCGGCTTGGCCGCGGTCTTCGCCTTAGGAACAGCTTTCGACTTAGCCGCGGCCTTCGGCTTGGCAGCGGCCTTCTTGCCGGCCGCCGCGCCCCTCTTCGGCTTCGACGCCGCGGCCTTCGACTTCTTCGCGGCGGGCTTCGATTTACTTTTGGTGGCGGCCATTAAAGATTTGAAATCCGAAATTCTTCCGCTTAACCGATGGAGACGAGCGCGGGCGTTTCCCCCGCGCCTTCGGGGTCGGCGTGGCCGAGCGCCGAATCCAACTCGGCCTCGACGTTGCCGGTGGCGGCGCGCAGAGACTTGAAGTCGAAGAGCGTGGGGTCTAAGAGGTGCGACGGCACGGCGTTCGTCAGCGCCGTCAGCATCGAGGCGCGCACGTTCGGAATCTCGCGCTCAAGCTCGGCGACGAGGCGCTTGACCCGCGCCCGCTTCAAATTCGTCTGCGAGCCGCAGAGGTCGCACGGGATGATGGGGAAGCCCTTCTCGGCGGCGTACTCCGCGATGTCCTTCTCGCGGCAGTAGGCGAGCGGGCGGATGACCGTGTTGCGTCCGTCGTCCGAGCGCAGCACCGGCGGCATCGCCTTGAGCTGCCCGACGAAGAGGAGGTTCAAGAGGAACGTCGCCGTGATGTCGTCGGCGTGGTGGCCGAGCGCGATCTTGGTGCAGCCCTCCTCGACCGCGGTGTTGTAGAGGATGCCGCGCCGCAGACGCGAGCAGACCGAGCAGAAGGTCTTGCCCTCGGGGACGAGCCGCTTGACGACCGAGTAGGTGTCGCGCTCGACGACGCGGAAGGGGACGCCGCGCCCCTTGAGATAGTTCGGCAGCACGTCGGCGGGGAAGTTGGGCTGCTTCTGGTCGAGGTTGACGGCGAGCAGCTCGAACGAGACGGGCGCGCGCTTCTGCACGTCGAGCAGCAGGTCGAGCATCGTGTAGCTGTCCTTGCCGCCCGACAGGCAGACCATCACGCGGTCGCCGTCCTCGATCATCCCGAAGTCCTTGACGGCCTCGCCCATCTGGCGCAGCAGCTTCGTCTTCACCTTGCTTTCGACGAACATTCCCTTTACGACTCCAGACGCTTCTTCAAACTCTCCAGCTTCGCGACCGCCGCGTCCGCCTCGCTCAGCCCCCAGCCCGTGTGCTCGCGCACGAGCCGGACGGCCTCGACGCGCCGCCCCGCTTCGAGCAGTTGCAGAATCTCCCGGCCGAGCGAGACGTTGATCGAGCGCCCCCGCGGCCCGGCGTCGAGCGAGCCTTTCATCAACGGCAGCGGTCGCGTCTGCGTGAGCATCGGCCCGTCGCCCCGACGCGAGCGCCACAGCGCCAGCACCGCGACGAGCGCGGCGAGCACGGCGGCGCAAATCAGAAGGAGTTTCGCGTCAGGCACGAAC
>JBEVKV010000112.1:0-6564 GCA_040509515.1 Pyrinomonadaceae bacterium
TCAGTCATCGTTGGGAAGGTGCGCGTCTGCCTCTTACCCTGCTTGATCAGACAGGCGACGACGGTCTTGGCATGAACATCCAGACCGCAGCAACAAGGGTGTATGATCTCCACGGCTTCCTCTTTCCAGCCCCAGTGCGAGAACCTTATATGGAAGAGTCTGCTATGCGTGCTCGAAGCAACAGTTGGTGGTGCCTGGAAGGTTCTCCGGTCAAGCTCAGATGCGGGCTCGCGGCACCAGACTGAGACGACCTGCTGTACACCGGGGGCTGGGCAGAGCGTACTGCGTCGAGCCAATATTTTCATCTTTGGTGGTGAGGCGCAGCTTCATGATGGCTCAGATAGAACACTGGTTAGCACTTAAGGTGCGACCGTGAGTGCTTGAGCGAGAGCAGAGCGCCATGTGAGGCTAGGCACCTGAGTTGGCGGCGGCTGGGATCCTCGTTGACCGAGCTAACGGGCGGATCGGAGGCTGGCGGTCGAAGGAATCCTTCATGCCGCCGACATCGGAGAAGTTTTTCCTGACATGCCCCTTTCATAGAACGCAACCACTTATCTCAGCGAGTAGGGAAATCATCTTTCACTTCCAGTACTTTGATTCCATCGTCTCCATGTCCCAGCCAATAGACATGCTTATTCTGCTCTCGAAAGACCTCTAGATTGCCAAGAACGACATGCAGTATTGTCCTTGTGCTGGGCGATGAATCGGAAGAAACGTCGCAATAAATGGGATATGCCTTTGGCACGAGAAGGTCTTTGTCGAGCACGCTTTCTTTAGGCGCGCGGATTGCCCTTTGAAAGTCTTTTGGAAAGGGGAGTTGGATTGAAATCGGTACCAGGAAAGATTCGCCAGGGTTCATATCAGGGATATCTAACGTAACCTGCTTCATCGCATCATTTGGAGAATTCCACGTTCGCTTCTCTTCTTTTGAATACTGTGCCGTTATAACTACACCAGAATAGTAAGATAGGTAGACCTTCACATTCTTGGCACTGCTCCCTCCTGTGTTCTCAAGCTTCAAGTGTAGCGGTATACTCTCGGTGTACTCCACGGCGGTGTTTACAGACGGGTAAAGATTGAGAGTATCCGCGTTGCTCTCGAAAAACGCGACCCGCAATTTCGGGCTATTCGGGAATAGGAAATTCTGAATGGTACTAATATTGGCCAGAAGGATAGCAAGCGCGGCTACTGCGCCAAGCAGAGATACAAAAAGCGCCTTCGCGCGCTTCGACGCGTTCCACCAATCGAAGCGACGTGGCCGAGGGGGAATCTCTTTGCCATATTGATCGAGGATTCTCCCCATAAAACACTCCTTTAGCAGATGCCTAACGCCCGGCATTGTATGTTGACTGAAGTGCGCTGAAGCGACAAGCGTTGGCTGCACACGAGGCACCGGTGAGGCTGTGTCCGGCATCCAGCTACAAATAATCTCCCCCCGGGATTTTGCGCCGAGCGATGTCTATTTCGTTTTTCTCGGGTTCCACGGCGTGCGCGTCTTCTTGCCCGCGCTCGTTAGAATCTCCTCGGCCTTCTTCATCAGCTCATGCATGATGCTGCTGCTGAGGTCTATTTCATTAATCCGTTTTAACCTGATGTAATCAAATTCGAGCTGTTCGTGGATGAGGGCCGGCAGGATCATGAGCACCAGAAGCGTCAACCTGCGCATCTCGGCTTCGTTCACCTGGCCTTTGAACTCTTGCTGACAGCGCTTCCATAAAGACGCCTCTTCGTCCGCCAGGATAGCATCTACCAGCTCAAGAACCATCCGGTAAAAATCATAACGATTCGGGTGATCGTCTTTCGAGGGCGAGTCGGGAGGCTTGTCGCTGGGACGATGCAGGTTCCGGAACTGACGCAGGTATCTGATCTGCGCTCTGTCGCCCTTGCCCCGCGCCCTCGTCGTGTTGGGTCTGTAGAGGGGCGTGGGTGCCCCTTTAACGTCCCTTCCGCTTTCGTCAACATCATTCGGAGCCCACAGAACAGTCTTCCCGCGGTTGGCGCGGCCCGCGATCCTCAAACGGCTGAGGTACACTTCGCCACCGTCTCCGCCCTCTTCGGAGGCCAGGCCTGCGTCGTTCTTTTCAGAAGATTCGATGCCGGCAATGCTGTCGAGCAGAATGCGCAAGACGGTACTGCCGAACCCGAGCGCGTCCGTCGGCCACACCGCCTCGTCGTCTCGCACTTCGACATCGATGGTGCTCTGCGAAAAGCCAAGGACTGCGAACAGGTGCCGGTTAGGCGCGAGGTTGAACGCCTCACCATTTTCCTTGCCGGTGTTGGAATCGACGTTGAAGATGTGGTTCAGTAAGAATTTACGTGCCACCTTCAGTTGCATGAAGTAATCGGATTGGGATGCCGCTCTGCCATTACTAGCTTTGAGCCGCTCCACCTCCTTATTCACCATCTGCTCCCAATTCTTATTGCTAATCCACACAGGGCGTCCAAGCATGAGGTCGATTAACTGGTGGACGCGCTGGCAGCGGGTCCGCCAGTCCTGCGTCCTTTGACAAGCGTCTTCCCAGTTCTGCGTCGCGTACCACGTGTCCGTTCGCTTCTTTGCCTCTCCGGTAGTGAGATGCCTGCTCAGGTGGGGCCGCAGCAGGGAGAGAGCGGCGCTGGCCACATATGTCACCGCCGTCACCTCGCGGATGTCGCTCCAGTTGCCGAGGCGGGTGTCGATTCCGAGGTCGAGGTGGGTGTTGTCCCCGAGGGTGCCACTCGGGGTCGGCATATCGACTGGCACGACGCCGTCGAGGCGGAAGCCCGCGGCCTTGCCGGCAATCCCGCGCCGGTCGAGAGTGAACTGCTCGGCCATTTTAGCCGTCAATGTTATGAGGAGCGCCTGATCCTTTGATGCCGACAGTTTCTGGAAAGACGAGGTGGGATCCTTCCATGAAGCCACTACCGCCTCGTCCGGGCCGGACGCCTCGTTGTTTTTGGAGTTCGCGCCGGAGGAGGACGACGAACTGTTCGGGCGTGAGATTTTAGCCATCCCGTAAGAAGTCACCGTCAGCACCCCCGTCCCAGGATCGTCGGCCAGCACGCTGGCGTAACGCCCCGGCCAACGCTCCGCCAACTGGGGACCGTCGAGGAGGAGCGCGAGCACGAGCGTGGGGCCGACGCCGCGAATCAACTCCGAGACGGGCTCTATCCTTGAGAGGTCTTCGCAGATGAGCGGGCTCAAAACTAGCCACGGAGCGGGAGCGTAGAACGTCAGCCGCCGCTGATCCATGACGCTGCTTTCGAAGAGGGGGCGCGCCGTTGACAGGCGCCCCTGCAACCCATACTGCCTGATCTGGGAATCGTTCAACTGCCAGCGGTGATGCTTGTGCTGGGAAAGTTGATACCACTTGCCTGCGAAGTAAGTGGCGACGCGCAGTTCGTTATAAGGCAGGTCGTGTACCTTCTTCGATATCCCCGCGATTACGACGGGCATCCGCCGCGGCGTCTCGGCACTGTAGCGGTTTGAAAGGGCCGTCAGCAGACGCTTGTACGTGTCCTCATTGAAAGCCGTCTCCGTGAAGACGAGCATGTGCGGGTTCGTCCCCTGCAAGTGAACCTTATCAATGAGAGAGACGATGACGCCGCCTACCTCCTTCCATTCCCCGGGATCGTAGGTGAAGTACCCGACACTCTCGTGGTGCGCCGTGTCGCCCTCGAAGCGGCTTGCCTTGAAGTCAAAAGGGTAGGGGACGTAAAGCACGTTGAGCGTGTTCAAGTCGAAATTCGACCAGGGGAAACTGCGCCACATCACCTCGACCTCACAGTCATGGAAGGTGAGGTTATGGGACAGGTTCCTGAGTGTTAGTCCCGACTGCGGCGTACGCATCTTAGGCAACACTACGCCGTGAAATTTGGAGACCGTCGAGAGCGACCCGCGCAGCGTCAGCATGACGTTGGCGAAAGCATCGAAGACCGACGACTCTTGGGTCGAGTCGCGCGGCACGCCGATGGAACCCGCTGCCGCATCTGCGAGGATGTGGAGGCCGATGATGGCCTCAATGAACCGTGCGGCCCTCTGCTCCGAGTATCCGGCGCCCGGCCGGTCGCGGCGCTCGGCTTTAACGCTGACTGCGAGCAGATGCTGGTCGGCCAGCAGCCCATCCTTGTCTTCCAACTCAATGATATCGCGCAGGAAAACTTTTATCAGGTTGTCTGCGGCTTCCGTAGACGACCCGCGCTTCTTCTTGCCTTGCTTCTCCTCGCCTTCGGACATGCTCTCGCGAGAGGGCAGAACCAAACGCTCCAGGTAGCGCCGCTTACACCGGTCGTCGATGCGATCGTTCAGCGCGTTCCATAACATCTCGTCGGCGACTTGCTGGGCGTTCGTACCTTTGATCTGGTTCCCTGGGAGCGGTTGAAGGATCAGCTCGCTTACCGCGCTGCGCCAGGCCTCGGCGTGTGCATCAACCCGAGCCTGCCAGTCGAGTCGCTGCCACAGGTGCTGTCCGAGCGCCTTGTGTGGGCCGACAATCATGCGATATGCCCCCGTACGAGACAGCACCGCCGACGTTAAAGCGAAGATATCAGGGGGCCACCATGTCAACTGCCTCAGCCGCCCCGCGAACGGGGTAGCCCAATCGCCTTTCATCTTCCTGCCGCGAGCATTCCTGTCGGCGCTGTATTCAAGCTTATCCGGATAATCCCTAAACGAAAGGGCAAAGAACCATGCTACGAGCGCCCTCAGGCTGCTCGGGCGCGGAGCGTCGTTTAGCGTCTGTTTCATGCGAACTCCCTTGTCCATATGGGGACGCCATCAGTCGGGAAGCGGGTCGTGTGGGTGTGACTGTGAAGAAAGGTTTCGAGTGCGGCGGTGTACATTGACGGCACGTCCCGTACCGCCGACGAGCGATACGGAATCTGGGCCTCTGCGAAGAAGTGTGATGCCTTGCAAACGCGCAGGTTCATTGTGAGTCCAATGTGAAGCCGCGAACGCGCAGACTGTGAGGGCGACGCAGAATCAATCGACCCCGCTAGAGTGCATGTGTGGTGGCGCGAAAGGCCTCCACTGGCACAATACTAGGCGCACAAGATATATATGACGCATGAGGTTGTCAATTACCTTACGGTTATGGCTATGATGATTGATACGGTTGAGTTCGGAGGTGGAGCTTGTATAACCTTCTAGTGACTGGCCATTCCGGCGCGTGGGACTCAGAGGGATACGAGTATGACCGCGAACGATTCGGCGAGCACTCATCCCCACGGGTTATGGAGAAATACCGCTCGCTCGACCCGGCCGCGATTGAAGAACTCAAATCGTTACCTACCTTATTCGCCTACGAAGGGGACAAGGAAAACGTCCGGGTCGGTTACATCCGCCGCATTAAAGAGCGCGGGCGATCAATATACATCGAATACGAGTTCGAAGCCGCGATCCCGGAAATCCCCTTCTCGAAGATAGCCACTTTAAGGAAAAAGTTGGATATCTACACCCCTGAGCGCGGCCTGGGCGAGATGAATCGGACGCACTGGGCGGTAAAGGACGAAGACCTTTTTGAGATCTTATTCGAGGCCGGGCTAATCGATCAGACATTCTTAAGCTCCGCAGGGCAGCTCGGAAGAATCGAAGACCTCATATTTAAGGTGGCGTTATCGTTCCCAGGAGAAAGACGAAGATACGTAAGCGAGGTCGCGACGGCGCTGAAACGAAGACTGCGCCACGGCTTTGTGTTCTACGATAAGGATTTCACCTCTCAGTTAGCCCGCCCCAATCTGGACACTCTCTTACAAAGAATATACAGACACAATTCCGAGTTGGTGGTCGTCTTCCTGTCCAAAGAATACGAGAAGAAGGATTGGTGCGGTCTGGAGTGGCGGGCGATCAGAGAGATCATAATGGATAGGGAAAACAGCGCCCACTCCATCATGTTCATGAGGTTCGACGACGCCCCCGTCGAGGGGGTATTTAAGCACGACGGGTACGTTGACCTTAATACATGCAGCCCCAGCGAAGCCGCTAACCTGATCCTGCAAAGAGTCGAATCGAACAGTCGTGAACGGCTTGGGCTACCTTCGCAAGGGGTCGTCAGACCGCCCTGGCCCGGAGAGACAGGCGCGTACGTAGCCGCGTCGAGCGAAACGATACCCAATTTCCCGGAAGTACTGAGCGGCTATCAGTCCGAAAGTAACAAGGACTTCTGGGGTAATACATTCGACTGCCGGGGGACGATTCGCGTCTTCGACGGCCACGGATGGGAGGGCATATTCGACTTCCCGAACACGATGAACGGATGCAGCGCCGGCGTGTTTATGATCCGCTGGCGGTCGAGCAGTCCTGACATTCCTATAGAGACGACTTTGGGCTACTCGCCGGATACCACCTATGGGGAGGCGAAAACCGGGAGCTTCGGTTACATGTATGGCACTAACTGCGAACAGCCGCTTTTCAAAGTCGCCGGGGCAAGTTTAGTTGACGTCTATTACGAGTTGAAGTTTTGGCATGCGGTACCTTGAGGGCTAAATTGAGGTAGGCTAGAAAAAGTGGACGCCATCAACCACAGCTTTCAGCATGATGATTGGAGGTGTCCATGATGGAGAAGCTACCCCGTCAAGTTTACACGA
>JBEVKV010000113.1:0-3845 GCA_040509515.1 Pyrinomonadaceae bacterium
GTCCACAGGCTTTTTGCCTCTTTCGGTTCGCCCTCTTTCGCGGCGGGGCTTTCGGCCGGTCAGACGGCTAGACCGTCCTGCGTCCCGTGAGCAGGTTGATGATGAAGATCACCAGCGCCAGGACGAGCAGCAGGTGTACGAACCCGCCGATGGTGTAGCCGCTCACCAGACCCAGAAGCCACAGCACAAGAAGAATCACAAGGATTGTCCACAGCATTTTCAAACTCTCCTTCGCGTGTAGTTTAGTTGTCACCTCACGGTTCGACCGAACCCGCTTGCGTACGCTGAGGAGCAACGTTTGTGCCAGCAGGCGGCCGCGTTCGCGCGTCGGAGAAAGCATCAAATTAAACGCCAGTCCGAGACGGAGCCGCCCGCGCCGCGCCGCCGGGGCGGGGAAGTCTGTACGGAATCGCGCCGCGCCGCGCGCGCCGTCCGTGTCTGGTTACAAGGCGGGCACAAAGGCCGTGGAATTGTTGCCCTCCGGCGCGGCAACCGGGGGCTAAAGTCCCTCATCGGAAGGATAAGCGGCCGCGGCCTTAGGCTGCCATCGAAGAAGCCGGTTTCGGGCGAAGGGTGTGCGGTTTTTCACTGGACTTCAAAACCCGCGGGCTGATAGAGTGGGAAACAGCGTCGGCCGTCTCCGGCCAACGCCTTCACCCGACTACCGCGTGAACCTGTCCGGCGGCCTCGTTTGGCCCTCCTGAGGCGGTTTCTTAGCTAAATCAACTTCCCACTTCGAGGAGTCAATAACCCCCGGCTCCTTTTGAAATTTTTTGCCGAGGTCTTTATGCCTTTTTCCCGTTCCGTCCCCCCGAAGAAGAAAACCACGTTCGTCATTTTCGGCTCGGCCTTCGCGCTCATCGTCGCGCTCGCGGCCGTCGGCTTCGTCAGCCGCCAACTCCAGCCCGCCGTCCGCGACATCAACTTCACGCAGCTCCGCGACCTGTCCGCGACCGGCACGGCGCGCTCGGTCAACGTCTCGGGCGAGGTCGTCACGGTGACGCAGGCCGACGGCGCGCTCGTCCGCGGCGTCGTGACCAACCCCGTCGCGCAGCACGAGGTGGTGGCGGCCTTCGAGAAGGGGCACGTCCCCGTCGAGTACGAGACGATGCAGCCCGGGCTGCTCGTCACCGTCCTGAACTACCTGCTGCCGACGGCGGCGCTGCTCATCTTCGCGCTCATCGGCTGGCGCGTCTACGCGAGCATGGGCGGGCAGAACGATTCCGGCGCGAGCGAAACGGCCCCGTCGCACCCCGTCAGCTTCGCGGACGTGGCCGGCGTGGACGAGGCGCGCGCCGAGCTTTCGGAGACGATTGAGTTTCTGCGCAGCCCCGAAAAGTTCGGCCGCCTCGGCGGGCGCTCGCCGCGCGGCATACTGCTCTCCGGCCCCCCGGGCACGGGCAAGACGCTGCTGGCGCGCGCGGCCGCTTCCGAGGCCGGCGTGCCTTTCCTCTCGGTTTCCGGTTCGAGCTTTCAGGAGAAGTTCGCGGGCCTCGGCGCGGCTCGCGTCCGCCGCCTGTTCGCGCGCGCGCGCAAGCTCGCGCCCTGCGTCATCTTCATCGACGAGATTGACGCTCTGGGTCGCAAGCGCGGGCGCGGCGGCGACTCGGCCTCGGCCGATCAGGATCAGACGCTCAACCAGCTTCTCGTCGAGATGGACGGGTTCGAGCAGTTGAGCGGCGTCGTCGTCATCGCCTCGACCAACCGCCCCGACATCCTCGACTCGGCGCTCACGCGCCCCGGCCGTTTCGACCGCGAGATAACTGTCAACCTCGCCGACATGCGCGGGCGCGAGCAGATACTCCGCGTCCACGCGCGCAAGCTCACGCTGGAAGACGGGCTCGACCTGACTTGGATCGCGCGCGGCACGCCGGGCTTCTCCGGCGCAGACCTCGCGAACCTCCTCAACGAGGCCGCCATCGCCGCGACGCGCGACGGCTCGGAGGCCGTCGGCCGCCCGCACGTCGAGTACGCGCGCGACAAGATTCTGATGGGCGTCGAGCGTCAGGGCTTCAGGATGGACGAGGAGGAGCGTTACACGACGGCCGTCCACGAGGCCGGCCACGTCGCCGTCGGGCTCGCGGTCAAGCACGGCGACCCGATTCACAAGGTCTCCATCCTACCGCGCGGGCGCGCGCTGGGCGTCACACAGGCGCTCCCCGAGCGCGACCGCCTGATGCGGACGCGCGAGTATCTCGAAGACCAGATCGCGATGCTTCTGGGCGGGCGCGCGGCCGAAGTCCTGCTGCTCGACACGATGACGGCGGGCGCGTCGAACGACATCGAGCGCGCCGTCGAGATCGCGCGCCGCATGGTCGCGGAGTTCGGCATGAGCCCGCTCGGCCCCATCCACCTCGGCAAGCCCGAAGACCCGCACAGCCAGACGCTGCTCGACCGCATCGAGCACGCCACGAGCGACATCGTCAACGTACAGATGAAGCGCGCCTGCGACGTGGTCGACTCGCGCCGCGCCGAGATCGCGCACCTCGTCGCCGGCCTCATGGAGCGCGACACGCTCGACGCCGACGAGATTCGCGAGAGCTTCGGCATCGCCGGCGAGGCCGTCGCCGCCTGAACGGAGCAACGTTCTAATCCCGCGCGAGCGGGCTGAGGCAGAAAAGGCCCGGGGTTCACGCCCCGGGCTTTTTTAATTCGTGACGGAGAAAGTCGCCGGGTGTATATTCCACACACCTCTCCCTGAATACCGCCGAAGTCCTGGCGATGTGGCGCGCGAGCAAGCCCGGAGTCGGGCCGCGCGCGGAGACGAGTCATGAGAACGTACACCTCGAAAAGGCTGACGGGCACATTCATCACGTCGTGCCTGCTGCTGCTTTGTGTGACGGCCTTGTCGCCGTCCTCAACCGCTCTGGCTCAACGTCGTGAGGCCGACAGGGACAGCCCCCGCGACGACAGCAGCCGAAGCACTCCCAGCCGAAGCAGCGACGATAGCAGCAGCCGGAGCAGCAGCAGCAGTTCCAGCAGTAGTTCCAACAACAGCTCAAGCAGCAGTTCCAGCAGCGACTCAAGCAGCAGTAGTTCAAGCAGTAGTTCGAGCAGCAGCAGTTCGAGCAGCAACGATACCGGCAGCAGTAGTAGTAGTGGCGACAGCTCCGGCGGCGGCGGCAGGCGTGAACGGAGCAGCGGAGCCGAATCGAGGCGCGGCGGAACCAATCGCGGCGACAGAGGCAACAGAGCCGGCGGAGAACGCTCGCGCCCGCGTGAACGCGATAGAGATACTCCTAGCCCTGAAGTGCCGGACGTGACCGAGACCGGGACGGGTGGCGGCGGCGGCACTACTCCAAGTGGTAATCCGGGCGGTGGCAATCCCGGCGGCGGGCCGACCCGCGGGGGCGGCGGCAATTCTGGCCGAGGCGGAGGCCACCACCGCCGCGGAGACAAAAATGATGATCATAGACGGCGGCGTCACCACCACCGTTACCGTCACGACGGAACAAGGCTCTACGAGACGGCCGACCAGAACGCCCCAGTCCAGAGCGTGGACTTACAGGCCGAATGCGACCGCGGCTACGAAGACGGCCTGAAGACGGGCGCGAAGGACGCCCGCCGTGGACAGAGCAACGACCCGCAACGCTCCGGCAACTACAAGAACGGCGGCGGCGGCTTCTGGTCGTGGGGCAGGAGCGACGCCGCCAAGCGTGCCTACCGCGACTGCTTCCTGAGGGGATACGAAGAGGGGTACAGGAATCCCAACCTCTACTTCGACGCCGGCAGCAACTGAGCGGCGGTCGCCCTTCAAAGGGGGTTGGAAATACGCCTCGCCAGACGACGCGGCGGGTCGAGATTCTCGCTCGACCCGCCGCGCGCATTTTTCCTCACGGAGCCCG
>JBEVKV010000114.1:0-15727 GCA_040509515.1 Pyrinomonadaceae bacterium
ACGGCGTAACTCCGACCCGCCCGCCGCCGCTCGCGGCTTCGTGTTTTAGCCCCCGAAGCGCCGTTTGTACTCGTCCGAAGAGATGAACGCCTTGACCATCTCGGCGCGGACGAAGTCGCCGCCGAACTGGTCGAGCTTCGAGAGCCAGAAGTCGAAGCCCGCCTGGTCTGGGTCTCTCCTCAGATAACCGAAGTACTGCATCAGCACGAAGGCCGGGTTGAACTCGCGGCGCGCGAACTCCTCGTTCTCGGCGACGCGTCTGACGACGCCGGCGCGCGTCTCCCTCCCCTCGCCGAGCGCGGCGACGAGTTCCGCGCGCTCGGCCGCCGAAGGCGTGACGCCCGCGTTCGCGTAGAGCCGCTCGACGAACTGCGCGTCGGTCAGGTTGTCGAACGCCGCCTTGAACTGGTCGCGCGCGACCCACTGTTCGACGAAGGCGCGTTTGTTCGCCTCAAGCCTCTCGCGCCAGCCGTCGGCTCCGACGACGAGGCCGCGCCCCGCCTCCTGCGTGTCGGGCATGAACTCCACGAGCGACGGCCTGCGCCCGTAGGCTGACTTGTAGAGCCGCTCGACGAAGTAGCCCGTCTGCTGGAACTCAATCGACAGGAAGAAGGCCGCCGAGACGTTGACGCGCTTGACCTCGCGGCAGGCCGCGTCGACGCCGCACGACTCGATGTCGCCCGTCCAGAATCGCAGCCCCTCAGCGTCGGGCTCGCGGTTGAGGAAGTCGTGGTAGTGCTCGCGGACGAAGAAGGCCGCGTCGTCCGCGGGGTTCGACGCCGAGGTCGTCGGGTCGTTGTCCAGAACGGTGACGACGGCCGCCGCCGCCTCGCCCACCGCGCAGCCCGCGCCGGGGTTGGCGAGCGAGAGGTTGACCTGCTCGTCGCCTTCCGAGAGCCCGTCGTCGGTGACGAGCAGCGTGATGGTCTTCGCCGTCTCGCCCGGCGCGAAGCGGAGCGTGCCGCGCGCCATCGTGTAGTCCGAGCGGTCGGAGGCCGAAAGGTCTGTCGTCAGGTACTCGACGCTCGCCTCGCGCGCGAGGTCGCCCGTGCGCAAGACCTCGACCGAGCAACTGCCCGCGCCCTCCTCGACCCGCACGTCGGTCGCCGCGAACTGCGTCCTCGCCAGCGTCGTCGTCCCGCCGCCGCCCGAGCCCGAGCCGCCCGAGCCGGAAGACGAGGTGAGCGGCTTCGACAGCGAGAGCGAAATCAGATACGCCTCAAGCGCGTCGATCTCTTCGGCCGAGAGGTGCGAAGTCCTGCCGTGCGTGTCCTTGATGACGCGGACGCCCGCGGCCGTGAGCTGCGGGTTGAGTTGCCCGCCGGAAACCAGCGGCGCGAGGTTCGACGTGCCTAGCCTGTCTATCTGCGCGCGCCCGTTCTGGACGACCGCGGGACTGTCGAGGCTGACCATGACGGGGCCGAAGCCGTCGCCCGCGAGCGCGCCCGTGCGGTCGGCGACCGTGATGGGCACCTCGGTCGGCAGGTTGTTGCGTCCGCGCCGGTGGTCTGTGCGCACCGTGCGGAAGTTGAAGCCGCGCTCGCCCGGCCGGAGGTGCGGCGAGTCGGGCGCGAGCAGAATCTCGCGCACCGTGTGCGCGAACCCGTGGTGCAGGTAGCGCGGCACGGCGTCCCAGAAGGCGCGCAGGTGTTTGGTGTTGCGCGACGAAAAATTCTGCGGCGTCCCAACGTCCTGCGGCGGACCGAAGCGCGTGAAGAAGTAGTCGTTTTCGGGGCGGAAGAACGGGCCTTCGCCGTCAACCGTGGACTCGCTGATGACGCCGGGCTCGTGGATGTTGAAGTCCTGGAAGGTGTCGTCGAGCGCGCCGTTCGTAAACTTGTTGCCGTTGTGGTGGCACTCGGCGCAGCCCGCGCCGCCCTGCCCGACCGACTTCGTGAAGATGTCTTTGCCGCGCTCGACCTTCGCGGCCTCGGTCTCGGTCTCGGGGAACTGTCCGAGCGGCGACGGGAGCCGGCGGACTTCGTTGGCCGACCAGAGGATTTGCAGATAAGCCATGTCGTAGTAGCCGACCTTCTGCGCCTTGCCGCTCAGCTCCGGGCGTCCGATGGCCTTCGAGTTCGCTTCGGTCTTGCGGAGCACGAACTCTTCGCGCGCCTTGAAGCGGTCTTCCGGCTTCGCCTGCGGGAAGAGCGGCGTCGGGTCGCGCTCGCCCAGCAGCACTTCGCCGTTGCACGCCGACGCGTAGGCCATGAAGTCGTTGTTCAGGCCCTCGTACCACTCGGGCCAGTTGTCGGAGATGTCCTTGTTCTGCGGGCAGACCTTCGTGCCGCCGACCGCGTTGGCCGCGACGTTCCACTGGCAGCCGTCCTGCCGGCCGTCCCAGTGGCAGAAGCCGCACGACTTCTGGCCGTCGTCCGAGTAGGCGGACGAGAAGAACCAGCGCAAGCCCACCTCTTCGTCGGTCGCGAAAAGGTTCTGGCCGTGCCCGCCCGTCGTCGGGTCGGGCGTCGAGGGCGTGACGCCAACGGGCACGTAGCCCTGCCGCGTCAGGTTGCCGTTCGAGTCGACGCCGAGGAAGGAAACGTCCTCGGTCTGGAAGTTGGCGACGTAGACCGTCCGGCCGTCCTGCGAGACTTCGACGCCCTGCGGCGTGATGCCGCCGGTGTACTGGACGCCGAGCGGCCTCAAGACCTGCGAGGGGTCGGAGGCGTTGGCGTTGATGCGGAACGCCTGCACCTGCTCGGAGTGCGCGTAGGTGACGAAGAGCAAATCGCCGCGGACGAACATCTGCTCGGGGCCGCTGCCGCCGATAATCTCCTGCGCGGGGGCGTGGTCGCCGAGGTCGACGAACTGACCCGGCGTGACGAGCTGCGAGATGTCGCGCCCCGCGTCCACGTAGCGGAAGACGAAGCGGTTGGTCGCCGTGTCGAAGATGTTTAATTCGCTGCCGATGTCGTCGAAGGTCGTCGCCTTCGTCGCGTCGGTCATAACGGGCGTGTAGCCGAGCGGCGCGCCCGAGTTCCTGACGGCGACGCCGTCGGCGCGCTTGGTCGGCAGCCCGTGCCCCGACTCGGGCTCGTTCAGACGCGTGTTGGTCTCCTGCCCCGAGACGATGCCCCACCGGCCGGCAATCTTCACGTCGGTCGCGAGCCCGCCCAGAGGCAGAACCTTCGTCAGAGTGTTGGCGTCCGCCTCGATGTTGACGGCGGCGACGGTGTGGCCGAGCGTGTTGGCGACGTAGAGCGTACGGCCGTCGGCCGAGATGTCGAGGTCGCGCGGGTTCGAGCGTTCGAGCGGCGTGTCGCCCGTCGGGATGACGGCGAGCTGCGTGAAGACCGGGCCGGGGTCGACGCGGAAGGCGCGCACCGCGTCCTTGTAACGGTCGGTGATGTAGAGGCGCGTGCCCGTCCGGTTGAAGACCAGCTTCTCGCCATAAAAGCCGGTCTCGAACTCGCCGACGACCGTGTCGGTCGCGGCGTTGATGACCGAGGCGAAGTTGCCATACTGGTTGAGCACGACGACGTAAGGGAACGCGCTGATCGAGTTGTTGACCGGCGCGGCCCTGACGCCGATGGGGCGCAAGCCTTTCGACTCGCCCGCCGGGCGGAGGTCTATCCAGCGCGAGACCTGCCGGCTGTTGGTGTCGACGACCGCCACGCGCCAGTCGGGGTAGCCCTCGCGGCCGGGCAGCGTGACGTAGAGTTTCCGGCCGTCCTGCGAGAGCGCGAGCGAGCGCGGCTGGCTGCGGAACGGCTGTTTGCGGAGCGGCCAGAACTGGTTGCCGCTCTTGACGCGCGGGTTGTTGGGGTCGATGCGCGTGCCCGGGTCGGGGCGTCCGTCGATGTAGCTCGCGCCATACATGATCTTCGTGAAGCGTTCGAGCCCGGCGCGTACGCCCGCCGGCTCCGCGCCCACGATTGTTTTGACGGGGTCGCCGGTCGGCCCCGTGATGATCTCGCCCTTCGAGTTGGTCTTGACGGCGGTCGTGAAGAAGCGCAGCTCGAAGGGCGCTTCCGCCGCCGTCTCAAGCACACGGCGCTGGAAGGCCGCGGAGAACGTCTGGTTGGTGCGCGTGGCCGTCGCGCCCGAGGCGGCGTAGAGAAGCCACGCCGCGACGGCGGCCAGACCAGCCGCGGTGACGAAGAGTTTCGGTTGTCTGCACATGACTGTCAGCTCCCCTGAAAGAGACTGTGCGGAGGCCGACGGGGGAAGCGGCCTTTTGCGGATGATGTCTGGACAGTGCGCCGCCGGGCGTCGGAAATACGCGGCCGCGCGTTTTTTTCGCCCGCCCAACAAATCCGCCGCCCCGCGCGAAAGGGTGTTGCGCGCGGCGTGGCTCGGTGCTAAGTTCTGTCAAAACCAGACAACTTAACCGACGACTTGCGAGGGGAGTGTTTTATGAAGAGCGATTCCGGGCAGACGACTTCGGTGTGGATGGCGACGGGCGACGTGGAGACTTTCGAGCCGCTCGGCGCGGACGCGACGGCGGACGTGTGCGTCGTCGGCGCGGGGATAGCGGGTCTGACGGTCGGCTACCTTTTGGCGCGCGAGGGGCGCAAGGTCGTCGTGCTCGACGACGGGCCGGTGGCGGGCGGCGAGACCGCGCGGACGACCGCGCACCTCGTCAACGCGCTCGACGACCGCTACTACGAGCTTGAGCGCCTGCACGGCGAGCGCGGCGCGCGACTCGCGGCCGAGAGCCACACGGCCGCCGTAGACCAGATCGAGGAGATCGTCGAGCGCGAAGCGATAGAGTGCGACTTCGAGCGGCTCGACGGCTACCTCTTCGTAGGCCCGGGTCAGTCAACGGAGGAGTTGGGGCACGAGCTTCGCGCCGCGCACCGCTGCGGGCTGACCGAGGTCAACTACGTCGAACGCCTCCCTTACGACGGCTACGATTTCGGCGCGGCGCTGCGCTTCCCGTATCAGGGGCAGTTCCACATCCTCAAGTACATGGACGGCCTCGCGCGCGCCTTCACGCGGCTCGGCGGCCGCCTCTACACGCGCACGCACGCCGACAAGATAGAGGGCGACGGCGAGACGGCGCGCGTCACCACCGCGGGCGGCCACGTCGTCACCTCCGCCGCGGTCGTCGTCGCCACCAACACGCCGGTCAACGACATCGTCTCCATCCACACGAAGCAGGCCCCGTACCGCACCTACGTCGTCGGCGCGCGCGTGCCCGCGGGCTCCGTCCCGAGGATGCTCCTGTGGGACACCGGAGACCCTTACCACTACGTCCGCCTGCAGACGGTGAAGGGCGAGGCGGGCGCGGCCGAGTACGACGTGCTCATCGTCGGCGGCGAGGATCACAAGACGGGTCAGGCCGAAGACTTCGACGAGCGCTTCCGGCGTCTGGAGGAGTGGACGCGCGAGCGTTTCCCGCAGGTCGAGTCGTTCGACTACCGCTGGTCGGGTCAGGTGATGGAGCCCGTGGACGGCCTCGCCTTCATCGGCCGCAACCCCGGCGACGCGTCGAACGTCCTTATCGCGACGGGCGACTCCGGCAACGGCATGACGCACGGCACCATCGCCGGCATGCTGCTCAGGGATTTAATCCTCGGCCGCCAGAACGCGTGGGAGGCCGTCTACGACCCTTCGCGCATCAGCTTGCGCGCGGGCGGCGAGTACGCGAAAGAGAACCTGAACGTCGCCGCGCAGTACGCCGACTACCTGACGGGCGGCGAAGTCTCTTCGGCCGACGAGGTCGCGCCGGGCACGGGCGCCGTCATGCGCCGCGGTCTGTCGAAAGTAGCGCTCTTCCGCGACGACTCGGGCGCGCTCCACGAACACTCCGCCGTCTGCACCCACCTCGGCTGCGTCGTCGCCTTCAACGACAAAGAGAAGAGCTGGGACTGCCCCTGCCACGGCTCCCGCTTCTCGCCCCTCGACGGCCACGTCCTCAACGGCCCCGCCATCGAGGGCTTATCGCCGGTCGAAGAGTAGATGCCACATGCGAATTGGAGGGCCGCGTGGCATATTTTTGGGGCCGACTCGCCGGCCCGGCCGCATGATAAACTTATGGTAAGTACCAAGCGGCTGGCGCGATATTTTCGGCGTGGAAAACCCAACAACTAGATGGCCACTAACGAATTCATAGACACCATACAGCACGGCGACTCTCTGGAGGTGCTGCCGAAGCTGTCGGAAGCCTCGGTTAATTTAATCGTCACGTCCCCGCCTTACGCCGACAGCCGCAAGAAGACTTACGGCGGCGTTCATCCGGATGAATATGTGGAGTGGTTTCTCCCCATCTCCGACGAGTTGAAACGGGTCTTGACGGACGACGGCTCGTTCGTACTCAACATCAAAGAGAAGGTGGTCGACGGCGAGCGGCACACCTACGTCCTCGAATTGATCCTCGCGCTGAAAAAGCGGGGCTGGCTCTGGACGGAAGAATACTTGTGGCACAAGAGGAATTGCGCCCCGGGCAAGTGGCCGAACCGCTTTCGTGATGCCTGGGAGCGGTGCCTGCACTTCACCAAAAATAAGAAGTTCAAGATGAATCAGGACGCCGTGATGGTCCCCATAGGTGACTGGGCCACGACGCGGCTGAAGAAGCTGAGCGAGAACGACAGCAGGAGATTCAACTCACAGGTCGGCAGCGGCTTCGGTAAGAACATCGCCAACTGGGTGGGCCGGGAGATGGCCTACCCCACGAACGTCCTGCACCTCGCGACCGAGTGCGGCAATAAGAACCACAGCGCCGCGTTCCCGAAGGAGTTGCCCGCGTGGTTCATCAAGCTTTTCACCGACGAGGACGATGTCGTGCTCGACCCGTTCGCCGGGAGCGGCACCGCGTGCGTCGCCGCGTATGGGCTCGGCCGCCGCTTCATCGGCGTCGAACTGAAGGACGAGTATCACAAGCTCGCGTTAGAGAATATTGATGAGGCCGTGACGGAACCCGTACAGAGAAAGCTGATATGACAGGCGGGAGGCAGTACAAAGATTATTACAAATTCCTGGCCACAAACGTCGTCACACCTTTCTACCATGAGCGCCTGATGTACCTGCGCTGCGTCATGACCCTGCGGCGCGCCCTCGGCAGTAAAAACCCTTACCTGCTCAAGGCCAAAAACATAGCTTCGCCGGACGAGTTGGTGCGCAGCACCGTCGACGCCTTCCTCATCGCACAAGAGGAGTCGATGTTTGGCAACAGGCTGGAAGCATTCGCCATTTACGTTTCGTCGAAGCTGTACGGCGGCTTTAAGTCAGAACTCCCGAGCGTGGATTTAGAGTTCGTGCGAGACGGCGTTTATTACATCGTCGGCATCAAGTCGGGCATCAACTGGGGCAACAGCGACCAGCAGAACAGGATGAAGGACAACTTCAAAGCGGCGCGGGAATACTTCCGTGAGCGCGGGGAGACGCGGGAGGTCGTCGCCGTCAACGGCTGCATCTACGGGAAGGACGCGAGCCCGCTCAAACAGAACACAGACCCTGACAAAATTTTCTACAAATACGCTGGCCAAGACTTCTGGAGTTTCATCTCCGGCGATGAGGAGATGTACCGCGAGATCATCAAGCCGATTGACGAAGAGGCGCGGGCGCGTGACGAAGAATACAAGCGCGCCTACGACGGTAAGGTCAATGGCATGGTCAAAGAGTTCAGCAACATCTTCCTCGACGACGACAACCAAATCGATTGGGTGAAATTGGTCGATTACGTGTCCAGGCGTGGAAAGACTGACCTTGTATTTCCCAAAGAAGCAAAGACCACCGAGTGCGCAGAGTATTTTAAGAAGAAAGAGGCGGAGAGGAAGCGATTAAAAGAAGAGAAGGCGAAGAAGGAGGCCATGAGAAAGCAGATGCGTAGCTAACCCTGCCTGATGTGACGGCCCCTGCCACGGCTCCGCTACAACCTGAGGGACGACACGTCCTCAAAAGCCCCGCCATCGAAAGACTCAGTAAAGAATAAGGCAAAAGTAAGGAAGCTTCTATCGGCGTGTGCGGCGCTTTACGCCTTCGTGCTTCTTCGCGGTCGGCAGTTTGTCGGGGAGGTCTAGGTCGTCGTCAACGAGCGCCTCCATCCACACGTTAGCGACGCGGGCGTACAGCAGAAGAATCCTCAGCGGCGGCTCGCGTTTCCCCGTCTCGAACTCTGAAATCCTGTTGTACTCAATAAGGTCTTCGGCACCCAGACGCCTCAGCATCTCGGTCTGAGAGACGCCGAGCGCTTCCCTGATTGCCCGCAGCTTTTCGGGCAGGCGCTCTTGCCTGAGACGCGGATACGTCCCCATCAGGAGTTTCCTCCTGACAGGCTGGCCGATAGAATTTTGGGCTTGCCTTTATTGGCAATTGCCCATACAATGACTTCGCGTGATTGATTCGCCGTGAGTAGAGACCTCTCATGCTCAACGGCGATGCTCATCTCTCCGAGATTGAGGGTGAGCTTTCGCGACGCATCCGACCCGTTGCCTTATCAAAGAACGGCGGGAATATAACACAGGAGGCTCACATGGGCATTTTAGTTAACGATTAGCGCAGCCACGTCGTAGAAGAAGAAGGGCGAAGTTTCGGGGATGACCCTTGAAACTTCGCCCTTTACCTTTTGCGTCTTTGGCCTGCTTACTGCCCGCCCCGGGTGCCTTTGAAGTCGTAGGTGACGTAGAGGCGGAGCTTGCCGTCTTTGGCCTCCTGGCGCACCTCGCGCGCCTGCGCGCGGAGGCTGCCGCCGGCGGCCTGGACGGGGATGGCGAGCGTGAGCTGCTGGCCACGCATGAGCACCAGCGGGTTGACCCTCTGGTTGATGGCGCCCTGCACGAAGGCCGTCGCCAGTCCGCTCACGAGCGGCGGCATCCCTTCGAGGTTGACGCCCACGACGTTGAGCTGCCCGTAGAGCGTCTGCTCGTCCGCGGCGAAGCGGAAGTCGATGTTGGCCTCGGCCGTGCCGCGCATGTTCTGGCAGCCCATCAAATTGTACGTGCCGCTGAAGGCCAAGGGCACGACGACGCGCCCGTCCCTCATCAGCACGCCGGTCTTGACGTCGCCCGCGTTCGGCTCGACCACGACCTGATTCTGGCAGCCCTCGGCCGCCTGCGGCGGGAAGGTCGGCTTGTTCAGGTCGCGGAAGATCGAGTCGAGCAGAGCGCCGAAGAACTGCTCGTCAAGCTCGACGACGGCCGTGCCCGGCGGCGGCCCCCCGGGGTCGGGCGCGCGCACCGGCTCACCCTTGACCGTGCCCGTCTTCGGCGTGCCGACGAAGAGGAAGTAGGCCCCCGCGCCGCCCAGCACGACGCCGAGCAGGAGAGCGAGAATGAACTTCATCCGTCCCCCCTTAGCGGCCGGGCGTGGCCGAAGGCGAGGCCGCGGGCGCGCCGCCCGCCGCCGCCTGTGAGTTGATGAAGGACATCAGCATCTGCAAGCCCTGCGCGAGCTGCGCGCCGTACTGCTTGACCTCCTCGGGCGAGAGCGCCTTGTAGCCCTGCGGTATCTCGAAGTCGGCCGGGTTGGCGTCGGTCTTGAGGTCGCGCGTCTCGATGACGAGGTTGCCCCCCGAGACGCCCTGCACGTTGCCCGTCGACTGGCCGAAGCCCTCGATGCGGAGCGGCAGATGCGTCTCCTTGTCGATGTAGATGAAGGTTTCGCCCTGCACCTGCCCGGCGGTCGTCTGCGTCTGCGTGCGCCCCGCCGCGCGGTACTTGATGGCGGGGCGGCCGTTGAAGGTCTCCTCGCCGACCTGCGTGACGCCCTGCTGGCGCGTGACGAAGGCGACGAGCTGACCCGGCGTCATCGAGCGCACCTGATCCATGTTGACGCCGGTCATCTCCTGCGTCAGCTCCGCGTACTGCTTGCGCCCGTGCATGATGATGTAGCGCTTGTCGGCCTTGTCGAGAAAGACCAGCTCGCCGACGGCCGGGAGCACGATCGAGTAGCGGCGGTCGGCGCCGTTGCGCGCCACCTTGAACTCGGCGCCGCCCTTCGCCTGCTGCTGCCCCGTGGCGGAGAGCGTGGCGACCATCGTCGCGGTGTACTTGTCGGGCTCGCTCGCCTCGATGGTCTGGCCCGTGTTGGTCTGGACGGTCGAGGTCGTCATGTTCGCGTTCGTGTTGCTGTTGATGTTAACCGTCGAGTTCCCGTTGGCGTTCGCCGCCGTCGTCGTGTTGCTCGTCTCGGTCGCCGACTGGCAGCCCGCCAGCCCCGCGGCCAGCCCGGCCGCCACCAAAATCCCTCTCGCTACGTTCGCAAGGCGCATGAAAATATTCTCCTCCCTCTTCCGGCAGAGATGGTTCAAAACGACTGATTGTTCAGGGGCAATTTAGCGTCCGAAGGATAACACAAGTGGGCAGTAGACAGTAGCCAGAGACACTCCTTTCAGAAGAGCGACGGCTGGTCTTCGAGGTCTTCGGGCGAGACGAAGGGGTCGCCGAGCAGGCGCTTGAGCTTGTTGGCGCTCGCGGGCGCGTGCCCCTCGTAGAAGTTGCTGAAGTAGGCGTAAGCCGAGAGGCCGCGCTCGCGCAAGCGTTCGACGGCCGCGGCCCAGCGGTCGAGGTTCGCGTCGCGCGGGCGGACGACTTCGTCGAAGCGCGTGAGGTCGCGCGCGCCCATCCAGCGGACGTAGACGAAGTCGGAGGTGTCGAGCAGCGGGGCGGCCGCGCGCCACACGCGCTCGCGCGTCACCCACGGGCCTTCGACGAGCGCGAGCGAGACGTGCGCGTGCAGAGAGAGCGGCACGAGCAGCTCCTCCTCGAACCAGAAGGGGTCGCGGAACTCGACGGCGAAGCGTATGTCCGCGGGCAGCAGCGGCAGGAACTCCGAGAGCGCGCGCAGGTTCTCGCGCGTGGCCTCGAACTGCGGCGGGAGCTGGACGAGCACGGTCGCGAGCTTGCCCCCGAGCCGGCGCGCGCCGCGGCAGAACTCTTCGAGCGCGCGCTCGGCCCCCGCGCCGCGCAGCGCCTGCTCGTGCGTTATCTCGCGCGGCATCTTGAGCGCGAAGGTGAAGCCGTCGGGCGTCCGCGCCGCCCAACCGTCGTAGGTCGTGTCTGAGGCGGCGGCGTAGAAGGTCGAGTCCACCTCGACCGTGTCGAAGGCGCGCGCGTAAAGGTCGAGCATGTGCTCGGCGCGCGTCCCCGTCGGGTAGAAGACCGGGCGCGCGGAACCCTTCGGCGTCACCCAGTCGTCGTAGTTCCACCCCTGACACCCCACGCGCGCGCGCGGCTTTGACTCTTTGAGAGGCTCCGTCATTCGTTAACTTTTTAATTCAGCGCCGGGGCAAAGAGCAATTCAGGATTTGAAATTTGAATTGATTCTTGAGATTTCAGACTCGGCAGACGATGAGCTGGACGCCGCCGAGCAGGTAGTTCCTGACCCTTAAGACTTCGAGCCCGGCGCGGCGCGCCTCGTCGGCGGTGCGGCGGTTGAAGTGGTCTTCAAAGAGCCGGACGGTCACGAGGCTCAGCGCGTCGAAGACGTAGCCGAGCGCGCCCGCCGGCCGGACGTGTTCGAGCAGCACGACGCGCCCGCCCGCGCGCACGACGCGCCGCAGCTCCGACAGCGCGCGCGCCGGCTCGCGCACCGAACAGAAGACGAGCGTGGCGAGTCCCGCGTCGAACGCCCCGTCGGCGAACGGCAGCCGCTCGGCGTAAGCCTGCACGAGCGCGACGCCCGGCGGCCTCTCAAGCCTCTCGCCCGCGCGCAGGAGCATCTCGCGGCTCGGCTCGGCGCACGCCGCGCGCGCGCCGTCTGGGTAGAACCTGAAGTTCGCGCCCGTGCCCGCGCCGACTTCGATGAGACGCACGCCCCCGGGCACTTCGGCCAGCGCGGCGGCGCGCAGACGCGCGAGCCCCGCGCGCTCTAAGGGGCGCATCCAGCGGTCGTAGTAGGAGGCGGCGCGGTCGTACGTCGGCGGCTTGTGCGGCATCGTCTGCGGGCGCGGCGTGGCGCGGAATTTCAGAAAATCAGACTCACATCCGAAAAAATGAAGACGGCCGCGACGCGACGCGAACATTAGGCCGGAAAATTCGCGCCGCCGCGGAGGCCGCACGCGGGCACGACTGTTGCTTTGCGGGACTACTGTCCACGGTAGTACCTTCTCTTGCACCTTTCAAACGAACACGGGACGGGCCTCGCAAAGCTTTCGTAAACTGCCGCCGGCGACCCGGACTTGGGGGCCGGGCACGTTTCGGGCGGCCGTCCGATTCAGGACTTTTATAACACGTCTTTCATCCGGCGGGTTCGGGGCGGCTTCGGCGCGACCCGCACCCAGACCCTCATCCGTTAACGGCCTAATCTTCGACGACGGCGGCTCGGCGCGCCCCCCCCGGGCGGTTCCCCGGCCGCGAAACTTCGAGACCTCTAGGAGGGAAGACGATGATGAAGAGAGTGACGACATTGTTGCCGCTGCTGGCGGCGGCGCTGCTGATGCTGACGGCGCTGGCCCCGCGCGCGGCGGCGCAGACGACTGGCACCATCTCGGGCACCGTGGCCGACGAGAAGGGCGGGGCCATCGCGGGCGCGGCCGCCACGGCGCGCAACGTCGAGACCAACCTGACGCGCACCGCGCAGACCGACGCCGAGGGGCGCTACCGCTTCCAGGGCATGCCGGTCGGCAGCTACGAGATTACGGTCGAGGCGTCCAACTTCGCCAAGTACATCCAGACCGGCGTCCAGCTCCTGCTCAATCAGGACGCGGTCGTCGACGTGACGATGCGGCCGGCGGGCGTCGAGGCTGTCGTCACCGTCTCGGAGAACGCGGCGCTTCTGAACACGACGAACGCCGAGGTCTCGACGCGCTTCGACTCGCGGCGCGTCTCAGAGTTGCCGCTCGCGCCCAACCGCAACGTCTTCAACGTCGCGCTCTCGGCCCCCGGCGTCAGCCAGCTCGGCTCGGGACAGTCGCAGTTCTCGCAGGGCGTCCAGTACTCGTCCAACGGCGGGCGCACGCGCTCGAACAACTTCATGATCGACGGGCAGGACATCAACGACCCGTCGGTGGCGGGCGGCCAGCAGGCCATCAACAACCCCGACATCGTTCAGGAAGTCCGCCTCATCACCAACCAGTTCCTCGCCGAGTACGGCCGCAACTCCGGCTCGGTCTTAAACATCGTCACGAAGGCGGGCACCAACGACTACCACGGCACGCTCTTCATGTTCCACAACAACAACGTGCTGAACTCGTGCAGCAACCTCAACAAGACGGGCGGGTTCTGCCGGCCGGAGGGCTCGACGCTGGCCGCCGGGCAGAGCCACAAGCGGCCGTTCCGCATCGAGAACCAGATCGGGCTCACCATCGGCGGCCCGCTCCACCTGCCGCGCTTCGGCGAGGGCGGCCCGTCCTACTTCTCGGGGCGCGACCGCACCTTCTTCTTCGGCTCGTACCAGCGCTGGAGCAACCGCCAGCTCGGGTCGGGCTTCACGCTCGTCGGCGCGCCGACGGCCGAGGGGCGCGCCAACCTCGCCGCGGGCGCGGGCAACCGCCCGCAGGTGCAGGCGCTGCTGCAATTCCTGCCCGTCGCGCAGACCGGCGGCGGCCCGACGCGCTCGTTCACGGTCGGCGGCCAGAACTTCGTCGTCCCGACGGGCAGCATCACGGGCGCGGCCTCTTCGTTCTTCGACGACCATCAGGCTTCGTTCCGCGTCGACCACCGCTTCAACGAGGCGAACACGCTGAACGGCCGCTACCTCTACGACGACGCCGACTCGGGCGGGACGGGGCAGGTCACGCCGCCGGGCAACACCTCGCGCACCAACTTCCGCTCGCAGGCGGTCAACCTCACGCTGACGAGCGTCATCACGCCCAACCTCGTCAACGAGGTGCGCGCGGCCTTCTCGCGCTACGCCAGCGTGACGGCCTCTGACGACCCCGCGTCGGAGACCATCCCCTCCATCGAGATCATCGAACTGGGCATGGCGGGCTTCAACGCCGCCACCAACCGCACGGGCATCGGGCTGGCGGTCAACCTCCCGCAGTTCCGCAATAACAACACCTATCAGGTGCAGGACAACCTCGCCTGGACGCGCGGCGCGCACGGCTTCAAGTTCGGCGTCGACATCCGCCGCGTGCAGGTCAAGAGCTTCTTCGTCCCGACCATCCGCGGCCGCCTCGCCTACGGGACGCTCCAGAACTTCGTTGACGACGTGGCCGACCAGGCGTCGCAGGTCAACCGGCCGCTGCCGGGCGGGCAGGAGATTCAGTATTACTACTGGTACGACCAGTACTACTACGCGCAGGACGAGTGGAAGCTCGCGCCCAACTTCACGCTGACCTACGGGCTGCGTTACGAGCTGCCGGGCAACAACTTCGACGACCTCGTCCCCGTCAACGACCGCATCGTCGCCGCCAACGGGGGCGACGAGCGCTTCCGCTTCACGCCCGTCCCCGGCGCCGACACCAACAACTGGCAGCCGCGCATCGGCTTCAACTGGAACCCGCGCACCGAGGGCGGCCCGTTCAACTGGCTGACGGGCGGCGACAAGCTGGTCGTCCGCGGCGGCTACGCGCGCACGCACGACAGCAACTTCATCAACCTCAACCTGAACATCGCCAGCGCCTTCCCGTTCGTCGCGGCCATCAACCTGCCGGCGGCCGGCGCCTTCTCGGCCATCCCGACCGCGCAGCCGGCGGGACTGAACCCGGCGACCTTCGCGCGCACCATCGTCGCCGAGGACTTCCGCTCGCCCGTCTACGACCAGTTCAGCCTTGAGCTACAGCGCGAGCTGACGCGCGACCTCGTCCTGAAGGTCGGCTACGTCGGGACGAAGGGGCGCGACCTCTTCGCGAGCCTCGACGGCAACCCGCGCGTTGTGAGCAACAACATCTTCGTCTCGGACACGCGCTTCACGCGCGCCGACAACCTGACGCTCTTCCCCAACACGCCGCCGGCCATCCGCGCGCAGATCATCGCCGCGCGCGCCGCCGGCACCGTCAACAACCCTTGCCGCGAGACCATCGTCAGCGCGGCCAACTGCACGCTCGGCGTCATCCGTCTGCGGGCCAACGCCGCCGAGAGCGACTACCACTCGATGCAGGTCAGCCTCGACAAGCGCCTTTCGCGCGGCTTCTCGGGCGGCCTCCACTACACTTGGTCGTCGTTCATCGACACGGCCTCCGAGGTCTTCAACCCGTCGGGCGGCGAGGTCGCCACGGCGCAAGACCCGCGCGACATGCGGGCCGAGAAGGCGCGCTCGTCCTACGACCGGCCGCACCGGCTCTCGGGCAACTTCGTCTACGAGCTGCCGTGGTTCCGCGACCAGCGCGGCTTCGTCGGACACGTCCTCGGCGGCTGGCAGTTCAACGGCTTCGTCACCTTCCAGAGCGGCGCGCCGTTCACGCCGCTCAACGGCTCAGACCCGACCGGCGCTTTGAACGGCATCGACGGCCTCGTCGGCAACGCCATCCGCGCCAACGTCATCGCGGCGCTCCCGACGACGAACGCCGAGGAGCTGTTCAACCTCATCCGGGGTCAGGGGCAGCAGTACTTCCGCGAGTTGCAGTGCACGGGGCCGCTCGCGCCCGACTCAACGGCCGCGCAGCCGCGCTTCATGCCGACGGCGACCTGCGAGCGCTTCGGCAACGCCGGCCGCAACATCCTGCGCGCCGACGGCATCGGCAACCTCGACTTCGGGATCATCAAGAACACGCAGCTCGCCGAGAGCGTGCGGCTGCAACTGCGCGCCGACATGTTCAACGCGACGAACACGCGCAACTTCGGCATCCCGACCGCGGCGGTCAACTCCGGCGCGTTCCTCAACCAGTGGACGACCGACGGCGGCAACCGCCGCATCATCGTCGGCGCGCGTCTGGTCTTCTAACCTTTCGTCACCGGCC
>JBEVKV010000115.1:0-38367 GCA_040509515.1 Pyrinomonadaceae bacterium
GGCCTTCTCTGCTTTTGGCGTCGGACGAGCGGCGTCGGACGGGCTCGGCTCTGTTAGAAGATGAACTTGAAGCCGAGCTGAATCTGACGCGGGAAGTTGCGCTGGTTGCCGAGGTTGACCCGCCCGAAGCTCGCGTTGTTCGGGTTGGTCTCAGGGGCGTTGAACCACGGCGTGTTCGTCAGGTTGAAAGCCTCGGCGCGGAATTGCAGGCGCGTGCTTTCGGTAAAGTGGAAGCTCTTGTTGAGCCCGAGGTCGAGCTGCGGGGGCGAATGATCCCTGAGGCTCGAAATGCGCAGCGGCGTCGTGCGCAGCGTGTCGGCCGTGCTGTTCCCGTTGAAGCCGCGCAACGCGCGCAACTGCCACGCGGGGTTGTCGCAGGTCGTGTTGGTGCCGCCGACGAAGTTGCCGTTCGCGCGGCGGACGCAGTTGTTGAACCAGAGCCCGGTCAGGTCGGGGTTGCCGTTGCTCGGGTCGATGAGCAGGTCGGCGTCGCCGTTGAGCCCGATGGGGTTGCCGGACTGGAACCTTGCAATCCAGGTCAGCTCCCACCCGCCCGCGATGAGGTCGAGCGCCCTGTGCATCCCGTCGCCGAAGGCGCGGCCGCGGCCGACCGGCAGCAGGTAGACGCCGCTGAAGGCCCAGACGTGCGTGCGGTCGCTGCCGCTGATGACTTTGGTCGGCTCGGCGTCCTGATTGTTGAGGAAGTTGATGGCCTCAAGCGTCTTCGACCAAGTGTAGGAGCTGACGAGGGTCAGCCCGCCCGCGAAGCGCTTGTCGATGCCGAACTGGAGTCCGTCGTACCAGATGCGCCCGACGTTCTCGAAGGCCATGTTGACCTGATTGAACTGCGGGAACGGGCGCAGCAGTTGGCGGCGCTGGACGGTGGCGGAGTTCAGGCCGGTGCCGGGGAGCAGCCCCGCGAACGGGTTCGCCACCTGCGCGTTGCAGAAGGTCGGATTCTGCCGGCACTGCTCAAGCTGCGCCGCGCTCAGGTCGTTGATGTTGCGCGTTCCGATGCCGCCCGACCTCTGGACGTTCCAGTCGCCGGTCAGGATGTCGTTGGTGCGGCTCCCCACGTAGGAGAGATCCATCCGAATCTGCCACGGGAACTGGTGCTGGACGCCGATTGACCACTGCTGGACGCGCGGTATCTCGTGGTCGGGGTTGCCGAAGGTGATGTCGCCGCCGGCCTGCGTGAGCAGCCCGAGCGTCGCGCCCGCCGGCTGGGCCACGCCCGTCGGGAACGGGTTGCTCAGCCGCCCCTGCCCCGAGGCGTCGGTGAACGGCGTGAACCCGGCGGCGGTGTTGTTGGCGGTGGAGTTCGGGGCGAGGAAAGTGTCGATGGTGAAGCCGGTCGAGCCGCCGAACTCGGCCTGCGGGAAGAAGAAGACGCCGTAGCCGCCGCGCACCACGGTGTTGCGCGTCGCCTGATAGGCGAAGCCGAGGCGCGGCTGGATGTTGTTCCGGTCGCGCTCGAACGCCTCGTCGGGCTGGCCGCCCACGCCGGCGAAGAGCAGGCCGCCGCGCAGGTTGGTGCAGGCCGGGCACTCGGCGATGCCGGGGCGTCCGGCGATCTGCGAGGCGAGCGGGCTCGTCTGGTCGAACCCGAAGCCGCGGTTCTGCCGGTTGAAGCGTTCGACGGGCGGCCCTTCGTAGTCGTAGCGCAGGCCCAGATTGAGCGTCAGCTTCTGGCTGACCTTGAAGTCGTCCTGAACGTAGCCGGCGTAGTAGCCCCAGCGGAACGACTGCTGCGCGAGGTTCTGGATGCGGCCGCTGGTCGGGTAGCCGAGCAGCAGCGAGGCGATGGCGTTGCCGGTGTTGTCCGAGACGGTCGGGTTGGCGCGCGTGAACGAGCGGTCGAACTGGAAGAAGCCGCCGCCCCACGAGAACGAGCCGCCGCGCTGGTTGGGCCGCAGGTCGCGCATCTCGCCGCCGATGTTGAGCGTGTGGCGGCCGCGGATGTGCGTCAGGTTGCCCTGGAAGGTCAGGACGTTGGTGACGTTGTTGCTCGGGTTGCGCGGCCCCCAGCCGAAGAAGGTGTCGCCGCCCCAGTACTGGTCGATCTGAAGCCGGGGCACGATGGAGGTCGGCCGCGCGTTGGAGAACGATGACGGGAAGCCGAGTTGCGTGGCGTCGAAGGGCTGTGCGTGCTCGCGGAAAGCGGCCTGTATGAAGCGCGAGTATGAGGTGCGTAGATTAAGAATCGTCGTGGAGCTGAGGGTGCCGACCATGTCGAGCACCACGCCGCGGTTCTCGCGCAGGAGCGGGTCTTGTGCGTCCATCCCGATGTTGCCGACGCCGAGCGCGTTCTGGATGTTGAACTCCTCGCGCTTGTTGGAGTAGTAGCGGCCGAACATCCGCCAGTTCTCGCTGAAGTTGTGGTCGACGCGGGCGACGTATGAATGATAGTCGTCCGAGATGATGTTGTTGCCGAGCAGGAAGTTGTTGACCGAGCCCGCCTGCGTGAAGTTCGGCAGCGGCATCGTGTTGACGATGTTCGCGCCGATAGTGTTGATCCGGTTGGCCGGGATACGGTTGCCGGGGAACGGCTGGCGCGTGCAGACGCCCTGCGCGTTGCAAGTGGTCGTCAGCGGGTCGTAGATGGTGACGCCCGACTGCGAGAAGTCGCCCTGCCGTTCGAGCGCGGTCGGAGTCCGCGCGGTCGAGTCGGTGTTGGGCCGCGTCTGCTTGTAGCCCTGATAGGCGAACATGAAGAACGTCTGGTCGCGGCCGCTGTAGAGCGACGGGCCGCCCTCGCCGAACCGCGGGAGCATGACGGGGCCGGTCAGCACGAAGCCGTAGTCGTCCAGCTTGTTCGCGCCGAGGTTGCGCCCCGTCCCGGCCTCGGTCTCGAAGCGCGGGCGGCCGGCGGCGTTGCGCGGGAAGGTGTTGGCGTCGAGCTGGTAGCGGCGGACGAAGTCGTAGAGCGTGCCGTGGAACTCGTTGCCGCCGGCCTTGGTGGTGACGTTGAAGACGCCGCCGCTCGTGCGGCCGTACTGCGCGTCGTAGGTGTTCGTCATGACCTTGAACTCGTTGGTCGCGTCCACCTGCGGCACGAAGGCGATGTTGTTGCTGCTGCGCAGATTGTTCTGCTCGGGGTCGGTGATGGCGTTGTTGGGCGCGCCGTCGAGCAGGAACTCGTTGTGGCGGTTGAGCCCGCCGTTGATGGAGAACTGCACGTTGTCGCCGTTGTCGAACGGCCGGGTGTTCTGGGGGTTGCCGTTGAAGGTCACGCCCGGCGAGAGCACCGCGAGCATGATGGGGTTGCGTCCCAGGTTGAGCGGCAGCTCGTTGACCCGCATGTTCTCGACGACGAGGCCGCGCGAGGCCGTGCTCGCTTCGAGCAGTGGGTCTTCGGCCGTGACCGTCACGGCGTCCTGCACCTGCCCCACCTCAAGGTCGACGTCGAAGCTGATCTTCTCGCTGACGTGGAGCGTGATCTTCTCGTTGACCACGCGCTTGAAGCCCTGCGCCTCGACCGTCACGCTGTAGTCGCCCGGGATGAGGAAGGGCACCGTGTAGTTGCCCTCCTCGGTCGTCGTGGCCGTGGTGGACTGGTTGGTGGACAGGTTCCGGGCCGTGACGCTCGCGTTGGGGACGGCGGCGCCGGCCGCGTCTCGGACTTGGCCCGTCAGCGTGGCGCGGAACTCCTGCCCGAAGCAAGTCAGCGCCGACACGAGCACGCAGAACATAATCGCCGGCACGCGCCGGCGGAGGCTACGTTTCATAGATCCTCCTGAGACAGAACTGAAAGGGGTGACCGAATGCTTAGGATTTTTGTTGGGAACGATTACCCGGGAACTGTCGTCGGCGGGAGATTGTTCGGCTGCCCACCAAAGTAGGGCGATACTACTAACAGCGCGAGAACATGGCAAGCGAAAACTACAACTTTACATTCATGCAAATTTAGTGGCGGCGTAAGACGAATTTTACTCCGCCCGCCGTCCAAATTTCCCACGCCCTAGTCCACGTCGCTCTCGGCGATGATGCGCCGGTACGTCTCGCGCGCGTGCTCGTAGGCGCGTGCGGCGGCCGGCCGCTCCCGTTCGGAGATCAGCGGGGACTTCTGGCTCCAGCACCGTTCAACGCCCTTCAGGCACCACTCGGCGCTGCGGCGCGAGGCGCGAACGGGTCGCCCGCCGACGAGGACGAAGACGGGGTTTGTGTGTGAGGAGGGCAGGATGCGCAGCGCCACCCAACTGCTGCGTTCGACCTCGATGTCGAAGGAGACTTCGCGGGCGGCGCCGTCGGCCGGGACGTTGCGGCGCGCGACCGGCTGCCCGTTGACGATTAGTTCGACGGGAACCTCGCGCATGCCGTGGACGCGTGCGCGCTCGATGTCCCAGTAGGGCGTCTCGTCGTAGCGGCGGCCGGCGACGCGCTCGCCCGGCGTGTCGCCGAGCAGCGCGGCCACGCGCGCCGCGACGCGCACCTTCCGCGGGGCGTCGAGCCGCAGCTCGCTCCCGCGCGTCCCGACCTCCACGTCACCGACGCGAAAGTCCATCAGGTGGCTCCGGCCGTCGGAGACGTAGGCGCGGCCGTCGCGTATGCCGCGCACCCACGCGTCGTATTCGAGCGCGCCGTCGAGCTTGACGTAGGAGCGCCCCATGCCGACGCGCTCGCCGTAGACGCAGGGGAAGTCCGTCTCGCCGCTGATGCGCGTGCGGAAGCCGCTGTTGAGCGTGTGATACCAGATGTTGAGTTCCCAGACGGGCGGCGTGTCGGCGGCCGAGATGAAGTCGACGGCGTCGTGGGTCACGTCGACGATGTACTCGTTGGCGCCGATGCCGTCGAAGGGCGGCAGCTCGTAGTTCGGCAGTTTGTCGCTCTCGACCTGAAGCCCCCAGCCCGAGTGCGCGAAGCCGACGACCGCGCCCTGCGCCTTCGCCCACTTCAGGATGGGCAGCCCCCACGTCGGCCAGTCCTCGATCTTCTGCGCGCCGGGGTAGTCCTGCTCCTTCAGGCCGATGAGCGCGAGGTGCCCGGCGTGGCTCGAAGGAAAGCCGGAGACCTCAACGTCGTAGCGCATCAGGTTCTGCGCGGTCGAGAGCTTGTTGGTCTTCGCCTCGAAGAACTGTTTCTGGAAGTAGTAGCACGGCCCCCACGTCAGCACCGAGCCGACGTTGAGTCCCTCGCCGCGGATGTGGCGAATCATCGTCTCGGGCATGACGCCCTGCGTCGGCGCTTCGTAGTGGCTGCACCCGGCGGCGTGGATGTGGTGGTCGCCCGAGTACCAGCCCGAGGCCGCCGGGTCAATCCAACGCCTCAGACGGAACTGCCAACGGTTCGGCGCGGAACCGTCGACGACACGGAGAGTCCGTCGTTCGGCCACGTACTCGGGGCCGCGCCAAGACTCGACGCCGTACTCGCCGGCCGGCAGCCGCACGCGCTCGCCGTCGGCGCGGTAGATTTGCGGGTGGAACGAGAAGTCTGGCGCGAGCCGCTTGGTCTTGGCCGGGTACTGGCGACCCTGCCGGTCGCGTATGACGAAGGAGGCGACCGTGGGGCGTCCGTCGTGGTCGAGCACGCCGAGGGTCACGTCGTAGGACGGGAGGCAGTTGAAGAGGACGGGCACGTCGTTGCGGAAGCCGATGTCCTGTGACCCCTGCCCGACGTTGACGGCGAGCTGCGCCTCGCGCCGGCCGCGGTCGCGGCTGTAGAGCTGTATGACGCGGTACTCGACGCGCAGCCCCGAGAGGCGGGCCGCGAGCGGCGGCTTGTCGAACATCGAGAGTTCGAGCCAGCGGTCGGCCACCTGACGCGGCGTGATCCGCCGAGTGGGGACGGGGTTGATGCTGAACCCGCCGGGGATGTCCGACTCGCCGCGCGCGTAGACGGGCAGCGCCTGCGGGCTCTCGGCGCGGAGCTGCGCCGTGACGCCCGCCTCGTTGACGACCTTGACGAGAAAACTGCGCCAGCCGGCCTCGACGAGCGTCGCCTCCGCGCGCCCGCGCGCCACGCGGACGCGCGACTCGGGGCTGATCTCGACGCGGAGCAGGACGCGGCGGTCGAGCACCGCCTGCATGGCCGCGACGCCGCGCGCGGCGTCTTCGTCCGAGGCCGCGCGTTCGAGCGCGCGCCGGTCTTCGGGGCCGAAGGGCTCGCCGAGGTACTCCATAGCCTCGACGAGCCGCCGCGTCTGCGCGACGAACGGCTGCGCCTCCACCTCGTCGGACTGCGCGAACGCGCGCGGCGCTGCGCACAGGAGGCAGAGCGCCGACAGCAGCGCCGGCAGGGCGACTCGGATGGCCGGCTTAACGCTCAAGCAGGCTCACCTCCCTCACGCGCGCTCGTCCGCCGGGCTGCGGCTCGACGAGCAGCGTCCTGACCTCCCACGGTTTGAGCTGTGCGCGGTGGCTGAGACTCAACGCGGCGCTCTCGACGCGTAGCTCCGTGGCGCGACCCGCGCGCTCCTGCACGCGGAGCACGACGCCCTCGCCCGCCTCGGCGCGCTTGAGCGCCAGCACCTCGATTGTGCCGGGCGAGACGCTGAGGAACGAGCGTTCCCAGCTTTCAGTCCCCTCGTGCGCCGAGTCCATCACGTACTCTGCTGGCGTCTGCAACTCAAGCGCGAGGCGGTCGAGTTCGAGCGCGGCGAGCGGCCCGCGGCCGCGCACGAGCCAGAAACGTCGCTCCTGACGCCCCTGATCCTGCCACGCGTCCGCGTCGTTGTGCGGCACCTGATGCGGGTCGTGGCGCGCGAACGGCGCCGAGCGGATGAGGACGGTGCGCAGCACGCCGCCCTTGCAGTCGTACGAGTACGTCGAGTCGTTGACGAGTCCGACGGTGTACTCCTCGCGGCCGACCTCGCCCTGCACCGCGACCCAGTCCTGATACGGCTCCTCCACGCCCATCGGCGGACGCTCGGCGACGGCGCCGGGGACTTTGGCGAAGGCGCGCGGGCTGGCGAGCGCCGTCGGCACTTCGAGCTTGAGAATCTGCTCGCGCTCGTGCCAGTCGATGTAGAAGCGCAGCTCCACGACGTCGAGCGCCTTGTAGTGCGCCACGTCCATCACGATGTCGGAATTTTGCCAGCGCGCGCGGTGGCGCGTGAGACGCATGACGGGGCCGTCCTCGACGCGTTGCGCGGAGACGAAGCGGGGGCGGCCGGCCTCCTGCCGGTAGCTGACGACGCCGTGCCCCCATGTGTCGCTCGGGTCGGCGATGACGACGAGTCCGACGGGCGCGGCCAGTAGCTCTCGGCCGTCGGCGGACTTCAGCGAAGAGATGCCGAAGCCCTCCTCGTTCAACGCGAAGAAGTCGTTGTAAGGCGGCGTCTCAGGAGGCGTCGCGCCGTGCGCGACCTCGAAGACCTTGTAACCGCAGGCGGGCAGGTCGACCCACGCCGAGATGCGCGGGTAGACCTGCGTCATGCTGTCGGACGGGCGGAACTGAAGCGGCGTCTTCGCCCCGTCCTTCGCTTCAAGGTGCGTGATGGGCACGACGCCCGCGGGGGTCGGAATCCACGGGTTGAGTCCGGGATTGCGCTCGGTGTGATATTCGACAAGGCATTTGCGCGGCCACGGCAGCGGGTTGAAGGCGAAGACCGCGCCCTCTTTGACCGCGCGCGTGTCCACGCGGCGCGCGAGCGATTCGAGCGCCCCGACCGTGTTCGTGAGCGCCGCGTCGGAGGCCGCCCCCATCTGGTCGCGCGTGTCGCGGTAGGCGGTGCTGAGCGCGGTGCCCGCCATGATGTCGTGGAACTGGTTGAAGAGCACGCGCCCCCACGCGTCCGCGTACTCGCGCGCGGGGTACTCGCGCCCGTGCGCGAGCGAGGCGGCGAGCGAGACCGTTTCGGCGCGGCCGAGCCAGTGCTCGGCGCGCCGGTTGAGCTGCTTCACCTCGCCGTGCGCCGAGTAGACGCCGCGCGAGTGATACTGCAACTCTCCCTTCACGACCGGAAGACTCGCGAAGGCCGGCGACGCTTCGACCGCCGCGAAGAACTCGCGCACGGTGCTGAAGCGCAGCTCCGGCAACGTCTGGTCGGAGCGCATCTCGACGACCTGCCGAATCTGCTCCTTCGTCACGGAGCCGCCGTGGTTGCCGACGCCGAGGAAGAAGGCGGCGTGGTCGAAGCCCGTTTGGAAATTGTTCTCGGCGGCGAGTCGCAGGCGGTGAGCGCCCTCGCTGTAGCCGCGCCGGATTCTCAAAGCCAGCACGCGCGAGCCGTCCGGCCCTTCCCACCAGAAGAGGAGCGGGAGTTTCATCTCGTGCTCCTGCGGGCGCATGAAGACGTAGTAACGATAACCGGCGGCGCGGAGCAGTGTCGGGAGCCCCGCCGGGTGGCCGAAGCTGTCGGGGTTGAAGCCGATCTGAATATCCGTCGCGAGCGCGCGCTGAAAATAGTTCTTGCCGTAGAGACAGTGGCGGGCGATTGATTCGGTCGAGGGGATGTTGCAGTCGGGCTCGACGGGCCAGCCGCCGACGGGCTCCCAGCGCCCCTCGCGGACGCGCTCTTTAATCTCGGCGAACATACGCGGGTCGGCGTGTTCGGCCCAAGCGTAGTGCGCCGAAGACGAATGGCTGTAGCGAAAGTCGGGCGTCTCACGCATCCGGTCGAGCGCGCTGCGCATCGTCGTCAGCACGAGGTTCGAGCCGTCGCGCCACGGCCACAGCCACGCCGCGTCGATGTGCGAGTGGCCGACGACGTGCAGCACGCGCCGCGCCGCGCGCCCCTGTGTCTGCGCGATGACGGGCAGCCCGCCGACGGCCGCGCCGCCGAGCGCCGCCGCGCCCGCGAGGATGAAGCCGCGACGCGACAACTCTCCCCCTCTACACGTTTCTTTCTCTTCCGACATCAGACGCCCCTCTGCGCCGGGCTCAAGACTGAACCTCTCCCAACACCTCGTCGATGCGTATGCACCAGACGTGCAGGAGCATGAGGTGTACTTCCTGCACATGCGCCGTCTCGTCGCTCGGGACGGCGAGGACGTGGTCGGCCGTCCCGCCGACGAGCCCCGCGCCGCCGACCACCGCCACCGTGACCGCCCCGCGCGCGCGCGCCGCGTCGAGCCCGCGACGGACGTTCTCAGAGCGTCCGCTCGTCGTAAAACCGATGGCCACGTCGCCGGGCTGCGCGAGCGCCTGCGCCTGCCGCTCGAAGAGCGCGTCGTAACCGAAGTCGTTGGCGATGCAGGTGACGGTGCCGGGGTCGCTCGACAGGACGACGGCCGGGAAGGGCTGGCGCGTGGCCTTGAAGCGGCCGAGGAGTTCGCCGACGAGGTGGCTGGCCTGCGTGGCGCTCCCGCCGTTGCCGAAGGCGATGACCTTGCGGCCGTCGCGCAGCGCGCTCGTCAGGACGCCGCCGACCTCTTCGGCTTCGTCGAGCAGCCGCTCGAAACACTTTTCGACGACGCGCTGGTGCGAAGCGAAGTGCTCTGCGATGTATGAACCTGTCGTCATAGACGGAGTTTACCGGAAAGCTTGTCGGGGCGCGTTCAGAAGCCCGGCGGGAGACGGCCGGCCTTTAGACTTCGTCGGCCCTGCGCGTCTTGCCGGCCTGGTCGGCGAAGACGGCCAGCAGCAGCACGACGCCGAGCGCGATCTTCTGCATGTAGGGGTCAACCCCGAACAGGTTCAGGCCGTTATTCAGGACGCCGATGAAGACCGCTCCCCAGAACGTGCCGACGACGCTCCCCTGCCCGCCCGTCAGGGAGGTGCCGCCGACGACGACGGCCGCGATCACGTCCAGCTCATACTGTATCCCCGAGTTGGGGATGCCGGCCCCCAGCCGCGAGGCGAGGACGAAGCCCGCCAGCCCGACGAGCAGGCCGTTGAGCACGTAGGTGAGGACGATGACGCGCTTCGTGTTGACGCCCGCGAAGAAGGTCGCACGTCGGTTGCCGCCGACCGCGTAGATGTAGCGCCCGATGACGGTGCGCCGCAGCAGAAACCAGCCGCCGACGAAGACGAGCGCCATCAGGATGACGGGGAGCGGGAGGCCGAGCACGCGCTCGCGCCCGACGAAGTTGAAGCTCTCGGGCAGGTTCCCGATTGAGCGTCCGCCGGAGAGGACGAAGGCGAGGCCCCGGCAGATGGTCAGCATGGCGAGCGTCGCCACGAAGGGCGGGACGCGGAAGTGCGCGACGACGACGCCGTTGAAAAGCCCGACGCCGAGCCCGATGGCGAGCGCGGCGGCGACGCCGGCCGCCACCCCGGCCGAGCCGCCCGCCGCGGCCAGCATCGCCGCGACCACCCCCGCGAGCGCCACGACCGAGCCGACCGAGAGGTCGATGCCGCCCGTGAGAATCACCATCGTCATCCCGACCGCGAGGATGCCCGTGATGGCGATGCTCAGCGCGACGTTGACGAGGTTCGGGACGGAGAGGAACTGCGGGGCGATGGAGGCGAAGACCACGGCCTCGACGACTATCGCGGCCACGATGACGTACTCCGCGAGCCGCTGGCGGCTGAAGTAGCGCCCGCCGGGGCCGGCCGCGCGGTCTGTGACAACCTCGCTCATCCTTGTCTCCGGTCTTTACTTCAGCGACTCGGCGTCCACGACCTTGATGGGGACGGAGATGTTCGCCTGCACCTGCCCGCCGCCGAAGTGCGCCACGATGGCCTCGATGGTCTTCGCGCCGATGTCGCGCGGCTGCTGCGCCACGTCGGCCTTGAGCTGGCTGCCGCGCTTGATGGCGTTCACGGCCTCGGGCGTGGCGTCGTACCCGACGATGACGAGGTCGTTGCGCCCGCGCGCCTCCGCGGCCGAGAGTGCGCCGAGCGCGCTGTCGTCGTTGATGCCGAAGATGCCCTTTATCTCGGGGTGCCCCTGTAGCATGTCCTCGGCGGCCTTGAGCGCCTGATCCCTCACGCCCTTGCCGTTCAGAACCGCGACGACCTTCATGCCCGAGTGCTTACCGATCTCCTCCTTGAACCCGTTCTCGCGGTCGAGCCCCGACTGCACCTCCTGCTGCCCGATGATGCCGACGCTGCCCTGCCCGCCGAGCGCTTTGGCGATGTACTCGCCCGCCATCCGCCCGCCCGCGAGGCTGTCCGAGGCGATGTGCGAGACGACCTTCCCGCCCTGCGCCTTGATGTCGGCGGTGAAGACCGGGATGCCGGCCTGATTCGCGTGGTCGATGGCCGGGCCGATGCCCTTCGAGTCGGCGGGGCAGACGACGATGGCGTCCACGCGCTGGACGACGAAGTTCTCTATCTGCGACTGCTGCTTGGCGAGGTCGAAGTCGCCCGAGGTGACGATGACCTCGTAGCCGGCCTTCGCCGCCGCGTCGCGCAGGCCCGCCTCAAGCTCGCGGTAGAACTCGTGCTCGCGCGTGAGCAGCGTGACGCCGACGCGCTTGGCCGCGCCGCCCTGCCGGGCGCTGCCCGGGTCGCCCGTCTGACAACCCGAGGCCGCGAAGAGGGCGCAGAGAGCCCCCGCTAAACATAACGTGTGCAGGATTCTTTTCATTGGCAGCGAAGGTCTTTCAAGGTGTGAAAGCGCGGATAGAAAATCATAAAGTCTGTGAGAAGTCAAAAATGTCTCCGCCGCGCGCGCCGCACGTCGAGGCGGTTACGTATCGACGTGCTCTGCTGTATGATGACTGCCGCTCGGCCACCCCCCTTTGGGAAACGCGCGCCGTCGAGCGGCGTCCGCGACCCGGCAGCCTTCGCGATGGAAAAAAGGAAAATAGCCTTCATACACACATCGCCGGCCGCCGTCGGCCCGCTGATGCAGTTCTACACGGAGGCCGCGCCCGAGTTTGAGATTACCAACCTGCTCGACGACGGACTCCTGCGGCTGCTGGCGGCCAAAGACTTTACGACCGCGCAGGGAAGGCTGACGGAGATGGTCAAGACCGCGGCCGAGACTTACGGCGCGGAGGCGGCGATGATTACGTGCTCCTCGGTCTCGAAAGAGATGGCGGCCCGGATAGCCGAACGCTTCGAGCTGCCGGTGCTGAAGATAGACTACCCGATGGCGCGCAGCGCCGCGCGCGTCGGCGGGCGCGTCGGGGTCGCCGCGACCTTCCCGCCCACGCTCGGCCCGACCCGCAAGCTGCTGACGGAAGCCGCCGCAGAGGCGGGGAGCGAAATTGAGATAGTTGAAGAGGTCGCCCCCGAAGCCTACGACGCGCTGCTCTCGGGCGACGCCGAGCGGCACGACGAGCTGCTGCTTGAAGCCGTCTCGCGGCTCGAAGCGAGGGGCGTCTCCGTCGTCGTGCTCGCGCAGGTCTCGATGGCCCGCATCCTGCCGAAAGTAGACGGCCGCGTCGGCGTCCCCGTCCTGTCGAGCCTGCACACCAGCCTTGAAGCCATCCGCGAAGCGTTCGGCCGCGGCCGCGGCGCTTAGACACTCTTCGGGACGGCGCTTCAAAAACCGACATCGAGATGGACAGACTTTTGTTCGCAGCCGTGGCGGACGACGACACGGGCGCCAGCGACCTCGCGGGGATGCTGGCCGAGCACGGCGTCCGCACGCTCCTGATCATTGACCTGCCTTCGGCCGAAGATTTTCTGCGTTGGAGCGAAGGCTATCAGGCCGTGGTCATGGCCGAGGGGACGCGCAACGCCGCCCCGTCCGTCGCCTACGAGCGCACGCGCGCGGCCATCGGCGTGTTGCGCGCGCGCGCGCCGCGACTCTTCCAGATAAAATATTGCAGCACCTTCGACTCGACACCCGAGGGCAACATCGGCCAGACGATAGACGCGGCGCTCGACGAACTCGTTGAAGAGTTCACCGTCGCCGTCCCCGCGCTGCCCGTCAACGGGCGGACGACTTATCAGGGCTATCACTTTGTGCACGGCCGGCTGCTGAGCGACTCGCCCATGCGCCACCACCCGCTCACGCCGATGACCGACCCGAACCTCGTCGAACTCCTCGGCCGACAGACGCGGCGGAAGGTCGGGCTGGCCCCGTACGCCGAAGTCGAGGCCGGGGCCGAGAGTCTCAAAGAGCACTTCGGGGAGCTGCGCCGGGACGGAGTTCAAATCGCGCTTGTAGACTGTTTGAGCGAGCGACACATGGAAGTGATTTGCCGCGCGGCCGAGGGGCTGCGGCTGATTACGGGCGGCTCCGGCTTCGGAAGGTGGATGCCCGAAGTCTGGCGGGAGCGCGGGCTGTTTGAAGGCGCGGGCGCGCCGCGTCCGGCGACGTTTGAGGGGGCGGATGCCGTCGGGTGTCTCGTCGTCGCCGGCAGTTGTTCGGAGGCCACGCGGCGGCAGAACGAATGGCTCTCCCGGCAGGGCGTCTCGGTCAGCCGCGTGCGGCCGGAGGAGATTCTGGGCGGTGGCTTCGACCGCGCGGCGCTCGTCGCGCGCCTGCGGGACGAACTCGCCGGGGGACGCCATTGCCTTCTGACCTCTTCCGGCGCGCCCGTAGAAGTCGGCGAGGCGCAGGGCTGGGCGGCGGGCCGGGGCGTGGCCGCGCGCGAACTCGGCGAAGCCGTCTCCGACGCTCTGGCCCGGCTAACATTGGAGACGCTCGAAGCGCAGCCCGCGGGCGGCCTCGTCGTCGCGGGCGGCGAGACCTCCGGTGCCCTGTGTCGTCACTTAAAACTCGGGGCGTTGCGGGTCGGGAAGAACATCGAGCCCGGCGTCCCGCTCTGCTTCTCTTTGGGAGAGTTCCGCCTGCCCGTCGTTCTTAAATCGGGAAACTTCGGGGGCGAGGATTTTTACGGCAAGGCGCTGGCGGCGATAGCCCGTGCCGGCGAATACGTCATCTAGGTGACGCCTTCACCGGCCCCCGCCTCGGCGCGCGCCGCGTCCTCAGGCGTTATCGAAGGTGCTTGTTGAACCATTCGAGGGTGCGCGTCCACGCAAGTTTAGCGGCCGCTTCGTCGTAGCGCGGCGTCGTGTCGTTGTGGAAGCCGTGCTGCTTGCCCTCGTACATGTGCGACGCGTAGGTCTTCTTGTTGGCCTTGAGCGCCGCCTCGTAAGCCGCTATCCCGGCGTTGACCCGCTCGTCGTTGCCCGCGTAGTTAAACAACAGCGGCGCGGAAATCTTCGGCACGTCGTCTACGCCCGCCTGCCGGCCGTAGAAAGCGACCCCTGCGTTGAGGTCTGCGCCCAGCCGCACCGCCAGTTGGTTCACCATCCCGCCGCCGAAGCAGAAACCGACCGCGCCCAGCTTGCGCGTGGAATCTGAACGCGCCTTGAGCCACTTTGCCGCCGCGACGAAATCCTCGGTCATCTTCTTCCCGTCCACCTGCCGGAAGGCGGCGGCGCCCTTCTCGTCGTCGCCGGGGTAGCCGCCGACCGAGGTCAACCCGTCGGGCGCGAAGGCGACGAAGTTGGCGAGCGCGAGACGGCGCGCCACGTCTTCGATGTAAGGGTTGAGCCCGCGATTCTCGTGGATGACGAGCACGGCGGGCAGTTTCCCATTTTTCGCCGGCCGCGCGAGGTACCCCTTAATCGAGCCGTTCCCGGCCGGGGACTGCACGACCTCGTAGCCGACCTTGATGCGCTTGTCGTTTGCCGGCACCTGCTGCGCCCAAGCGTAGTTAGGTCTCAGCCCCTCGAAAATCGCCGCGACGGTCAGACCGCCGACCGCGAATTTGCCCGCGCGTTCGAGGAAGGTGCGGCGGTCGATGTCGCCGTGCTGGTATTCGTGAAACAGGTCTAACAACTCCTGCGGATAATCGGATGCTGCCTTACGTTCCATTCTTCCTCCTCGCATGGGACTGCGCGTTATATTCGAGTTAACTCTCCCGCGTCCGATAAGCCCGAGCATTCCCGTCACTAAAAAACAGACGGCTCGTCGCGCATTATAGGCAGACGCAAATTCATAGACAAAGCCGGGCGGTAATTCCAATGTTATAGGACGCAGCTGCCGCCCGGCTGCTCATGAAGATCACAATCAAAGGGGGCGGAGCCTTTAAGCCCCACCCCCTTCTGAATCGAGCCACTCGCCGGACTTACTGTCGCGGCGACACGGTCATGTAGATGGTCGCGCCGCGGCGGTTGACCAGCAGCAGCACGGGGCGCGTGCCCGCGCTCTCGACGGCGGATTTCAGCTCGGCGGCCGAGTTGACGGGTCGCTGGTTGGCCTCGACGATCACGTCGCCGCGTTCGAGACCGGCGTCCCCGGCCGGGCCCGCGTCGTCAACCTCAGTCACGACCAGCCCGCGCGTCCCGGCCGGCAGGCCGCCCCGACCCGCCGCCTGTGGGGTCAACGGCTCGACGCCGAGGCCGAGTCTCCCGGTGTCCTCCTTCGAGGGCACCTGCGCCGAATCCTCTTCGACTTCGGCCTTCGCCTTCTCGACCTTGAACTCGCCGAGCACGGCGCGCACCTGCGTCTCGCGCCCGCCGCGCACGAGGTCGAGCCGCGTCTCCGTCCCGGGCCGCACGCCCGCGACGCGGTTGCGGAAGGCGTTCGGGTCGTTGACGGCCGCGCCGTTCAGCGCCGTGATGACATCGCCCCGCTTGAGACCGGCGCGCTCGGCCGCACTGCCCGGCTGCACCTGGCTGACGATGACGCCGTGCGCCTCGCCGAGCCCGAGACTGTCGGCGATGTCACTCGTCACCTTCTGCACGATGACGCCGAGCTGGCCGCGCCGCACTTCGCCCGTCTTGACCAACTGCTCCATGACGCTGCCCGCCATGTTCGACGGGATGGCGAAGCCGATGCCGATGGAGCCGCCCGAGCGCGACAGGATTTGCGAGTTGATGCCGATCAGCTCGCCCGAAGTGTTGACGAGCGCGCCGCCCGAGTTGCCCTGATTAATCGGCGCGTCGGTCTGGAGGAAGTCCTCGAAGCTCCCGTCGCCCGAACCCGTCTGCCGCCCTTTGGCGCTGATGATGCCGGTCGTCACGGTCTGGCCGATGCCGAGCGGGTTGCCGACGGCGAGCACCACGTCGCCCACCTCGACCTTGTCCGAGTCGCCCAGTCGAAGCGTGGGCAGGTTGCTTCCGCTGACCTTGAGGACGGCGAGGTCGCTCGGCTCGTCCGAGCCGACGACCTGCGCGTCGAGCGTGCGGCCGTCATTCAACTCGACCTTAATCTGCTCGGCGCCGTCAACGACGTGGTGGTTCGTCAGGATGTAACCGTCGGCGCTGACGATTACGCCCGAGCCGAGCGCGGCGGCGCGGCGCTCCCGCTGCGGCTGCTGCCGCCGCCCGCGCCCCTGCCCGCCGAAGAACTCTTCGAGCAGCGGGTTGTCGCCGAACGGCGACCCCTGTCGGGCGGACACGCGCCGCTGAGCGTTGATGGTCACCACGGCCGGGGCGACGCGCTTCACGACCCCCGAGTAAGAGTTGACGGCCTGCCCCGCGGCGACCGCCGTCACGTCGGGCGTCGGCCCCGGCTCGACCGAAGCGAGCGCGCGACGCTCAGCCCCGACGCCGAATGAGAGCGCGAGGGCCGTCACCGCCAGAAAACTTTTAACTGCGCCCGACCTGAGCCGGCGGCCGGGAGAAACTTTAAATGAACTCATAAATCCCCCTTTGAAACAGAAGACCTTCTGATATCGGTCACTCCGGGAGGCAGGAATACAGCCCCTTTCGTGACCCATGATTGCCTTCTCTTAGATGTCTGAAACGGCCTCAAAGTGGTTTCACGCGCCTCTTACCCGCGACGATTCCCGTTCTCCGACGATTACAGGAAGAGGTTCGGACAGTAGCCGGACGGGCGCGGGGCGCGGCCGGCCCGACGGGCGTCTTCGTCGGGCGACGCCTTTAGGGCTCGATGTTCAAGGCGCTGAGGGCGATTTGATAGATGTCGCCGAGGCCGTTACCCGGCCCCCTCAACCTCTTTTCCAACTCGCGGTAAGTTAGATGTTTTTCCTGCCGCCTCTCACCAAACCCGGCCCCCCGCGTGCTCGTCCAAAACAGATATTTCCCGCCGGGTGCGATCATGGGCGAAAGCTCGTTGCCCTCGGAGTTGACCTTATCGCCGAGGTTGGCGGGCTTCGTCCACACGCCCTGCCGCCGGTAGCTGAGGTAGAGGTCGAAGCCCCCGCGCCCTTCGGCCCGTCCGCCGCCCATGAAAATGAGGAAGCGTTCGTCGGGCGAGATGTAAGGCTCGAACTCGTTGAACTGCGTGTTGATATTTTCGCCGAGGTTCTCCGGCTCGCCGTACTTCCCTTCGACGAGGCGGGAGCGATAGATGTCCGTCCTCCCTTTGCCGCCCGCGCGGTCTGAGCCGAAATAGATCGTGCCGTCGCGCGTCAGCGTCGGGTACCACTCGTTGCCTTCGCTGTTGACGGGAGCCCCGAGGTTCTTCGGCTCGCCCCAGCCGCCGCTCGTCTTCTCCACCATCCAGATGTCCATGTCGGGCTTCGTCTTGCCGGGCACCGGCCGGTTGGAGATGAAATACAGGCGTGAGCCGTCGGCCGTGATGAACGGGTCGGCGTCGCTATACAGCCCCGAGAACGAAGCCACCTCGGGCGCGCCCCACTTCCCCGCGTCGAAGCGTGAGACGACGATTGTCCAAAAACTGAAGTCGGGAGTGCTCTTTAAGAAATAGAGAGTCCTGCCGTCGGGCGTGAACGCGGGGTGGGAGTCGTACTCGCCGGTGGAGATGACCCCTTCCGCGAAGAGCGTCGGCTCGTTCAACGGCTTGTCGGAAGCGTAAGGGTGCGCGGCCCGGTGCGCTTGCCGGGCCGCCACGCGCTCAAAGCAGACAGAGGCCGAGCCCAAAATTATTAGCGCCGCCGAGAGCAGATGACAACCCTTCATACAAAACCCTTCTCGCTTGACAACACCCGGAATGGGTGTATGATTCCCCCCTCAAAAATTTCTCCCGCGGTGCGCTGCTGCATCTTGCGATCAATCGCCCCGGTTCGATAAATCGTCATTGAATATATCAAAGTGGAGACCCGTATTCCGAAGATTTTATGATTCGGCCGCCGAAAACTTGAGCGGGTTCGTTGGCCGCTCCGGACGCATTTCGACGAGTTAAGTGTTGGAAGTCTTGCCCCGCATTGGTGCTTTCGTCGCACCCCCGGTCTTGAAGCCTTAAGAGGGTATTTCACCTGCCCTCGGTTCGTGGCTCTTGCCCTTGTCCTCGTAAAATTACACACCGTGGCCTTGAAAAGAGTAAGGCCCTTTTGCGGTGTCTTCGCGCCGCCGCGGTCTTTATGACAAGCCTTGCGGAGACGGCGCGAGTACGGCCGCTTTAGTCAACCAGGAGGTTCAAGGGGCAACCCGCGCGCGGGTTCTTCAACGGCCGACGTTTTCCGCTAATCCTTGACCCCAATTTTCGCGCCCCGCCATCTCTCCCGCTAAAGAAGGTTCGCAAATTAGCTGCTTCAGGTTCGACAGAGTCGGGCGGATAAAACGGGCATTCCTATGACGAAAAATGTGAGCAGTCCCGGCGCGCCGCTGCTTCACGCGGCTGAGCCGCCGTCGCTCGCGCGGGCGGAGGCGAGACGACCGGCGGAGCAGCGCGTCGAAACGTCCGCCGCCCGCCCGCAGCCCGAGGGTCTCCACCAACTGTTCGAGACGCAGGCCGCGCTCACGCCCGACGCGGTCGCAGTCACCTTTGAGGGGCGGCGTCTCACTTACCGGGAGTTAAACGAGAGGGCCAACCGGCTGGCACGTCTTCTCATCCGCACGGGGGTCGAGCCCGAGAGCATCGTCCCCATCTGTGTCGAGCGCTCTATCGAGATGGTCGTCGGGCTCTACGGCATCCTCAAAGCCGGCGCCGCCTACCTGCCGCTAGACCCGGCGTACCCCGCGGAAAGGCTCGCCTTCATGCTGCGGGATTGCCGCCCACCCGTGCTGCTCACACAACGGCGGCTGCTCGAAATCCTGCCCGCACACGGCGCGCGCGCGATCTGCCTCGACGCGGATTGGAGCGAGATAGAAGCGGAGGCCGTTGACAACCCGGCGGTCGGCATCGCGGCGGACAACCTCGCCTACGTCATCTACACGTCGGGCTCGACGGGCAAGCCGAAGGGCGCGATGAACACGCACCGCGCCATCGTCAATCGCCTGCTCTGGATGCAGGACGAGTACGGGCTGGATGCGACCGACCGCGTGCTGCAAAAAACGCCGTTCAGCTTCGACGTGTCGGTGTGGGAGTTCTTCTGGCCTTTGATGACGGGCGCGCGGCTGGTGGTGGCCCGCCCGCTCGGCCACCACGACAACGCATATCTCGCCGGCGTGATCGAAGCCGAGCGCATCACGACGCTCCACTTCGTGCCCTCAATGCTACAGGTCTTCCTCGAAGAGCCGGAGCTGAGGAGCAGGTGTGGCTCGCTCCGCCGCGTCGTCTGTAGCGGCGAGGCGCTCACGTACGACCTGCAGAGACGTTTCTTCGGCCACCTCGACGCGGAGCTGCACAACCTGTACGGGCCGACCGAGGCGGCCGTCGATGTCACCTTCTGGCAGTGCGAGCGCGCGGGCGACTTGCGCGTGGTGCCCATCGGCCGCCCCATCGCCAACACGGAAATTCACCTGCTCGACGAACAACTGAGGCCCGTTCCCGCCGGCGTCGCCGGCGAGCTGCACATCGGCGGGATTTGCCTTGCCCGCGGCTACCTCAACCGCGCGGCGCTCACCGCCCAACGTTTCATCCCGCACCCCTTCTCGCCCGAGGCCGGCGGGCGACTCTACAAAACCGGAGACCTCGCGCGGAGCCTTCCCGGCGGGGCCATCGAGTACGTCGGGCGCATCGACCATCAGGTGAAGATTTGCGGCGTCCGCATCGAGCTGGGAGAGATCGAAGCCGCGCTGCTCGAACACGCGTCGGTGCGCGAGGCCGTCGTCCTCGCGCGCGAAGACGCGCCGGGTGACAGGCGGCTGGCCGCTTACCTCCTGACCGACGACGCGGGAGGCGGCCGGCCGACCGACGGAGAGTTGCGTGCCTTCCTGCGAGAGCGGCTCCCGCATTACATGGTGCCGTCGGCTTACGTCTGGCTGGGGCAATGGCCGCTCACGACGAGTGGCAAGGTTGACCGCCTCCGTTTGCCCGCGCCGCCGCCCGCCGCCGTTCACGACGAGCGACAGTCGGCCGCGCCCCGGAACATCGTCGAGGAGTTGATTGCCGGCGTCTGGTGCGAGGTGATGGGCCTAGCCTCGGTCGGCGTCTTCGACAACTTCTTCGACCTCGGCGGCCACTCGCTGCTCGCCGCCAAGCTCGTCTCGCGCCTGCGCCGCGAACTGCGGACGGAAGTATCCGTCAACGACGTCTTCGACTCTCCGACTGTCGCGCGGCTCGCCGCCGGCATCGGGGCGCGGCAGGCGCGCGGGACGCGGGTGGCGCCGCCCACTTCGGAACGGACGGATGAGGGCAACACCTTCAAGCTCTCTCACGCGCAGCAACGCCTCTGGTTCCTCCACCAGATGAAGCCCGAAAGCTCCTTCTATAACCTCCCGCTGGCGGCGCGTCTGCGCGGGGCGCTCGACCTGCCCGCGCTCGAAGCGAGTCTCGCCGAGTTGGCCGAACGTCACGAGACGCTGCGCACCAGATTCGTCGAGGTCGAGGGCGAGCCCGCGCAGGTCATCGACAACGTTTCGACGGTGAAGCTCACGCTCGTGGACTTGAGCGACGCTGACGAAGGCGCGCGCGAGGAGTCCGCGCGGCGGGCGCTGCGAGAGGCGTCGAGTGCGCCCTTCGACTTGACGCGTTGTCCGCCGTGGCGTGCCGTCGTCGTGCGCCTCGACGCGGAGGAGCACCTGCTCGCCGTGGTGATGCACCACATCATCAGCGACGGCTGGTCGTTGGACGTGCTCGCGCGCGAACTCTCCGCCGTCTACTCCGCGCGCGCGCGCGGGCTCGCGTCGTCGCTCCCGGCGCTGCCCGTCCAGTACGCGGACTTCGCCGCGTGGCAGCGCCGCTGGCTGGCCGACGGCGCCGGCGACGAGCAGTTGCGCTACTGGCGGGAGCAGTTGGAGGGCAGCCGTCCCGTCTTGCAGTTGCCGACCGACCGGCCCCGCCCGCCCGTCGAGAGCTACGCGGGGGATACGCTCTACGCAAGGCTTCCGGCCCCGCTGACGCGCGACCTCAAGGCTTTGAGCCGGCGCGAGTCGGTCACGCTCTACATGACGCTGCTGGCGGCCTTCAACGTGCTGTTACACCGCTACACGGGCGAGACCGACATCAACGTCGGGACGCCGCTGGCCGGGCGCGACTGCGCCGAGGCGGAAAACCTCATCGGGTTCTTCATCAACACGGTGGTCATCCGAACCCGGCTCTCCGGCGACCCGAGTTTCCGCGAGCTGCTCGGGCGCGTGCGCGCGACGACGCTCGCGGCTTACGCCCATCAGGAGGCGCCGTTTGAAAGGCTCGTCGAGGGGTTGCAGGTCGAGCGCAGCCTGAGCCACGCGCCGCTGTTTCAGGTGGTGTTCGCCTTCAACAACTCGCCGCTACGGCCGCTCGAACTTGCCGGGCTGGACTCGGCGCTCCTCGACGTTCACACGGCGTCCTCGAAATTCGACCTTGCGCTTCTCGTCGAGGACGCCGGGGACGAGTTGAAGATGGCCGTCGAGTACAGCGCCGACCTTTTCGACGCCCCGACCATAGAGCGCATGGTCGCGCACTTCGGGGTGCTTCTCGAAAGCATCGTCGCCGCGCCTGACGGCCGTCTGTCTGAACTCGCGCTTTTGACCCCGGCCGAAGGCCGCCGGATGGTCTCGCGTTGGAACGACACGCGACGAGACTTCCCGCGCGAGGCGTGCATCCACGAGCTGTTCGAGCGGCAGGCCGGGCTGACGCCCGACGCGTGCGCGGTGGCTTCGGACGGCGTGCGACTGACTTACGCGGAACTGGACACGCGCGCCGAACGGCTGGCGCGCCGCCTGCGCGCGGCGGGGGTCGGCCCCGAGACGCTGGTCACGGTCTGCGTCGAACGCTCGCCGTGGATGATTCTGGGCGCGCTCGGCGTGTTCAAGGCCGGCGGGGCTTACGTGCCGCTCGACCCGCGTTACCCGCGCGAGCGCCTGCGGCTAATGCTCGAAGAGACGGCCGCGCCCGTGCTTTTGACCGAGCGCCGTCTGCTCGACACGCTGCCGCGCGGGCGCGCGCAGGTCATCTGCCTCGACGCGGAATCCGAGTGGGACGCGGGCGAGGGCGACCGCCACACCGTGGGCGCCGCGCGGCCCGACAACCTCGCCTACGTCATCTACACTTCCGGCTCGACGGGTCGGCCGAAAGGGGTCGCCGTGCCGCACGCGGGTTTGGTCAACCTCGCCGCGTGGCATCGCGAGAGCTACGGGCTCGACGCGCGGGCGCGCGCCTCGCAGGTCGCCGGCCAGTCCTTCGACGCCTCGGTGTGGGAAGTGTGGCCGTACTTGACGACCGGCGGGTCAATCCATCTGGCGGACGAGAAGACCGTCCTCTCCCCCGCGCGGCTCTGGGAGTGGCTGCGGAGCAATCGCATCACGCACTGCTTCCTCCCGACGCCGCAGGCCGAATCGCTGCTGACGCTGTTCGAGACGGCCGCGGGCTCCGCCGACGCGCCCGGCGACACGCACGAACACGCGCTGCGTTACCTGTTCACGGGCGGCGACAAGTTACACCGCCATCCCGCGTGCGAGTTGCCCTTCCGTTTGGTCAATCACTACGGGCCGACGGAGAACACTGTGGTCAGCACGTCGGCCGCGGTCGGGCGTGCGTCGCACGCCGGCGCGACGCCGCCCATCGGTCACCCCATCGCCAACACGCGTGCGTACATCCTCGACGAGCAGCTCCGGCCCGTGCCCGTCGGCGTGCCGGGCGAGTTGTACGTGGCGGGGGCCGGGCTGGCGCGCGGCTACGTCAATCACCCCGGGCTGACGGCGGAGAGCTTCATCCCCGACCCGTTCGTCGGCCGGGAAGGCTTAAAGGTGCAAGCGAACATGAGCGAAGCAACCAAGAACAGTTCGGGGCTTTCGGCCGAGGAGCGCGCGGCGCTCGCCATGCAGCTCAGGCGAAGCGCCGACGCCTCGGCCCCGCGCGAAGCCATCGCCCGACGCAGGGAGTCCGGCCCCTTCCCGCTCTCCTTCGCGCAGCAGCGGCTCTGGTTCCTCAACGTCATGGAGCCCAACAGCCCCTACATCATCGCGGCACACTTCCACCTGCAGGGGCGGCTCGACGTGGTGGCGCTGGAACAGACCCTCAACGAGATAGTGCGGCGGCACGAGTCCCTGCGGACGAGCTTCGCGGCCGTCGAGGGCCAGCCCGCGCAGTCGATAACGCCGCACGTAACGCTCGCCATGCCCGTCCACGACCTGAGCGGATGGCCCGAGAACGAGCGGGCGCTTGAGGCCAAGCGTCACAAGACGGAGTCGCTGCGCCCCTTCGACCTGTCGCGGTGCCCGCTCGTCCGCGCAAGCCTCCTCCGACTCGGCGAGGACGAACACCAGCTCCTGTTGACGATGCACCACATCATCTCGGACGGGTGGTCAATCGGCGTCATGATGGCCGAAATGGCCGCGCTCTACGAAGCCTACGCGTCGGGCCGGCCGGCGGCGCTGCCGCAGCTCGCCATCCAGTACAGGGACTTCGCCGTGTGGCAGCGCGAATGGCTGAGCGGCGAACAGCTTGAGCAGCAACTCGCTTACTGGCGTGAGGCGCTCGGCGGAGCGCCGCCCGCGCTCGTCCTGCCGACCGACCGGCCGCGCCCGCCGGTGCAGAGCTACCGGGGCGCGATGATTGAGCGCGAGATCGGGCCGGAGCTGACGAAGAGTCTGAAGGAGCTGGGCCGCGCCGAAGGGGTGACGCTCTACATGACGCTGCTGGCGGCCTTCAAGACGCTGCTCTACCGCTACACGGGGCAGGAGGACATGGTCGTCGGCACGCCCATCGCCAACCGCAACCGGGTTGAGGTCGAGAATCTCATCGGCTTCTTCGTCAACACCCTCGTCCTGCGCACGCGCCTCGCGCCCGAACTCACCTTCGCGCAGCTCCTCGTCCGCGTGCGCGAAGTGACGCTCGGCGCGTTCGCGCATCAGGACGTGCCGTTCGAGAAGCTGGTCGAGGAGTTACAACCTGAACGCGACACGAGCCGCACGCCGCTCTTTCAGGTCATGTTCTCTTTGCAGAACGCGCCGATGCCGTCGAGGCAGTTGGGCGACGTGCTGATGCGTTTCACGGACGACGAAACGAAGTCGGCGCAGTTCGACCTGACCGTCGACCTGATGGAGCGCGACGACGCCATCGTCTGCGGGCTCGAATTCAACACCGACCTCTTCGACCGCGAGACGGCGGAGCGCATGCTCGGGCACTACCTGCGTCTGCTGGAAGAGGTCGCGGCCGACCCGCACCGTCCACTGCTCGCGCTGCCGATGCTGACCGAGCGCGAGCGGGAGCAACTGCTCGTCGAATGGAACGACACGGCCCGCGAGTACCCGCGTGACAAGTGCGTCCACGAGCTGTTCGAGGCGCAGGCCGAGAGGCTGGCCGGGGCCGTCGCGCTCGCGTTCGACGGCGAGCGGGTCACGTACTCGGACTTAAACCGCCGCGCCAACCAGCTCGCGCACTACCTGCGCGCGCGGGGCGCGGGGCCCGAGGCGCGCGCAGGTATCCTGCTCGAACGTTCGGCGGAGATGGCCGTCGCGCTCCTCGGCGTGCTCAAGGCCGGGGCCGCTTACGTCGCCCTCGACCCGCTGTATCCGCCCGAGCGCCTGCGCCAGATGTTGGAAGATGCGGGGGTTTCGATGCTCGTCTCCACGCGGCGACTCTCCGACGAGTTGACGGGACACTCCGCGAGAATCGTGCTCATCGACGAAGAGTGGCCGCGCGTCGCCGAAGAGAGCGTTGAGAACCCGGCGCGCGCGGCGGCCGCCGACAACCTCGCCTACCTCGTCTACACCTCGGGCACTACGGGTCGACCCAAAGGCATCCTCATCCAGCACCGCTCGCTCGTCAACGCCGCCTACGCCTTCATCACGCACCACGGGGCGACGGAGCGCGACCGCATTCTGCAGTTCGCCTCGCTGAGTTTCGACGTGGCGGCCGAAGAGTTCTTCGGGGCGTGGCTGAGCGGGGCGCGGCTGGTGATGCACCCCGCCCCCTCCGTCATCACGCCCGAACAGTTCGTGCAATTTTTGGAAGACGAGGGCGTGACGCTCGTCAACCTGCCCGCGTCCTTCTGGGCCGAGTGGGCGACGGCCGTCGCAGAGCGCGGGTGCCGCGTGCCCGCGCAGTTGCGCCGCGTCATCGTGGGCAACGAGAAGACGCTGCCGGAGTCGCTGGCGAAATGGCAGAGCGCCGTCGGCCATCAGGTGGCGTGGAATAACGCCTACGGGCCGTCGGAGACGACCATCACGGCGAGCAACTACGAGCCGCAGAGGGGCGCGCAGAGGACGGGGGCGGGGGCTGTCCCCATCGGGCGGCCCGTGATGAACGCCGCCATCTACGTGCTCGACCAGTCGCAGCGGCTCGTGCCAATCGGGGTGGCCGGCGAGTTGTGCATCGGCGGTGCGGGGCTGGCGCGCGGCTACCACGGGAGCCCCGCGCAGACCGCCGAAGGCTTTACCCCGAGCCCTTACGCCGCGGCGGGCGGCGAGCGCATGTATCGCACGGGCGACCTCGCGCGCTACCTGCCCGACGGCAACATCGAGTTCCTCGGGCGCGTCGACGAGCAGGTCAAGGTTCGCGGGTTCCGTATCGAACTGGGCGAGGTCGAGGCCGTGCTCAGCCGGCACGACTCTGTGCGCGAGGCGGCGGTCGTGGCTCGGCCCGACGGTCACGGCAGCAACCGCCTCGTCGCCTACGTGGTCGAGAGCGAGGGGCGCGCGGCGACGACGGCCGAGCTGCGACGACACCTCAAGGACACCCTGCCCGAGTACATGATTCCTTCGGCCTTCGTCACGCTCGAAGCCCTGCCGCTGACGCCTAACGGCAAGGTAGACCGGCGGCGACTGCCCGACACGGACGGCGCGCGGCCGGAATTGGAGGAGACCTACGTCGCGCCCCGCACCGAGATTGAGCGCGTCATGGCGGGCGTCTGGCAGGAGGCGCTCAAGGTCGATAAGGTCGGCGTCCACGATAACTTCTTCAACCTCGGGGGGCACTCCCTGCTGCTCGTGCACCTGCACAGCAGGCTGCGCGAAGTCTTGCAGGCCGAGGTCTCGATCATCGACATGTTCAAGTACCCGACCGTCAGCGCGCTGGCCGAACACCTGAGCCGCGAGTCGGCGGCGGCGGAACCAGCCGCGCCGGCCCGGAACACGGCGCAGACGCGGCGCGAGGCGTTGGACAGGCAGAGACACCTGCGACAACGGCAGCAAGTCAGGCGGCAGCAGAAGGGGGCGACCGATGACGAGTAAAGAACACCTCTCCGACGGGCACGAAGCGGAGGCGGACGAGCCCGTCGACGAGCACGAGGCTTCGGAGGTCGCCGTCATCGGCATGGCCGGCCGCTTCCCCGGCGCGAAGAACCTCGAAGAGTTCTGGCGCAACCTGCGAAACGGCGTCGAGTCCGTCACCTTCTTCACGCCGGAAGAGCTACGCGCGGACGGGGCCGGCGCGGAGGAGCTGGCCGACCCCAACTACGTCCCGGCTAAGGCCGTGCTCGAAGGCGTCGAAGAGTTCGACGCCTCCTACTTCGACTACAACCCGCGCGAAGCCGAGATGCTCGACCCGCAGCACCGCGTGCTGCTCGAATGCGCCGTCGAGGCGTTCGAGGATGCGGGATACGACCCCGAAAGGTTCCCGGGCCGCATCAGCGTCTACGCCGGGGTGAGCGCGGGCAGCTACCTGACGGCCAACCTCGCCTCGCGCGCCGACCTCATCGAGAGGGTCGGCGCATATCAGGTGGACATCGGGAACCACGGCGAGTTCGTGCCGACGACCATCTCCTTCAAGCTCAACCTGAAGGGGCCGAGCATCAACGTCCAGACGGCCTGCTCGACCTCGCTCGTCGCCGTCCACGCCGCCTGCCAGAGTTTGCTCAACGGCGAGAGCGACATGGCGCTCGCGGGCGGCGGCTCCATCACCTTCCCGCACAAGGAGGGCTATCTCTATCAGGAGGAGGGCATCATGTCGCCCGACGGGCACTGCCGCGCCTTCGACGCCGCCGCGCGCGGGACGGTGGGCGGCGAGGGCGCGGGCCTCGTCGTGCTCAAGCGCCTGTCGGACGCGCGCGCCGACGGCGACCGCATCCACGCCGTCATCAAGGGCTCGGCCGTCAACAACGACGGCTCGCTCAAGGTCGGCTTCACCGCGCCGAGCGTGGACGGTCAGGCCGAAGTCATCTCCGAGGCGCTGGCGCTGGCCGGCGTCGAAGCCGAAACGATTACCTACGTCGAGACGCACGGCACGGCCACGCCGCTCGGCGACCCCATCGAGGTCGCGGCGCTCACGCAAGCCTTCCGCGCGGGCACGCAGAGGCGCGGCTTCTGCGCCATCGGGTCGCTCAAGTCGAACGTCGGCCACCTCGACGCGGGCGCAGGCATCGCCGGCCTCATCAAGACCGTGCTCGCGCTCAAACACGGCGAGATACCGCCGAGCCTGCATTACGAGCGACCCAACCCCAAGATTGATTTTGAGAAGAGCCCCTTCTTCGTCAACGCGCGTCTGACGCCGTGGGAGCCGGCCGACGCGCCGCGGCGCGCGGGCGTGAGCAGCTTCGGCATCGGCGGGACGAACGCGCACGTCATCCTCGAAGAGTCGCCGCCCGACCCGCCTTCCGGCGAGACGCGCCCCGCGCAACTGCTCGTCCTGTCGGCGCGGACGAGTACGGCGCTTGAGGCGGCGACCGCGAACCTCGGCGAATACCTGAACGCGCACGCAGACGCCAATCTGGCCGACGTTGCTTACACGTTGCAGACCGGCCGGAGAGAGTTTGCGCACCGGCGCGTCCTCGTCGCGAGCGACGCCGCAGACGCGGCCGCGGCGCTCGACGCCCGCGACCCGCAGAGACTCCTCACGAACTTTCAGGAGCCGCGACACCGCCCCAACGTCTTCATGTTCCCCGGTCAGGGCGCGCAACACGCGGGGATGTCGCAGGGGTTGTACGAGGCCGAGCCGCTGTTCCGCGAACTGATTGACCGACAGGCGGAACTGCTGCGGCCGCGCCTCGGCCTCGACCTGCGCGACGTGCTCTACCCCGCGGAGGCGGGCGCGGAAGAGGCGGCGCGGCTGTTGAAGCAGACGTTCGTCACGCAGCCCGCGCTCTTCGTCGTCGAGTACGCGCTGGCGCGACTGTGGATGTCGTGGGGCGTCAGGCCGGCGGCGATGATCGGGCACAGCGTGGGCGAGTACGTGGCCGCGTGTCTGGCCGGCGTGTTCACAGCCGACGACGCGCTGACGTTGGTGGCCGAGCGCGGGCGACTGATGCAGCAGTTGCCCGCGGGACAGATGCTCGCCGTGCCGCTGTCGGAAAGGGAGGTCAACGCGCTGCTCCCGCCGGGGCTCTCGCTGGCGGCGGTCAACGCGCCGGACAGTTGCGTGGTCGCGGGCGCGGCCGAGGCGGTCGGCGAATTCCAGTCCGCGCTCGGGCGTCGAGAGATTGACTCGCGACTGCTCCACACCTCTCACGCCTTCCACTCGGAGATGATGGAGCCGATGCTGGGCGAGTTCGCGGAACTCGTCCGGCGCGTGAAGCCGAGCGCGCCGCGCATCCCTTTCGTCTCCAACGTGACCGGTACGTGGGTGACCACTGCCGAGGCGACCGACCCGCGCTACTGGGCGCGACACCTGCGTCAGACCGTGCGCTTCGACGCGGGGCTCCGCGAGCTGCTGCGTGAGTCTGAGCGGATTCTGCTTGAGGTCGGGCCGGGACATACGCTGAGCGGCTACGCCCGACAGCACCCGGAGAAGAGCGCCGGGCAGGTGATTCTGACCTCCATGCGTCACCCGCGCGAACGGCGCACGGATGTCGAGACGCTGCTGACCACGCTCGGCAAATTCTGGCTGGCCGGCGGCCGGGTCGATTGGTCGGGCTTCAACGCCGGCGAGCAGCGCCGCCGCGTCACACTCCCGACCTACCCGTTCGAGCGCAAGCGTTACTACGTCGAGCCGCACGCCGCGCCGACCCGCGAGGCGACGACGGCGCGGCGCGCGGCGCTTCGCAAAAACCCCGTCGCCGAATGGTTCTATGTGCCTTCATGGAAACGTCTTCCTCCGCCCGGCGCGGCCGTGCGCGGTGAATCGCGGCCCGGCTGGCTGGTCATGGCCGACGAGTGCGGCCTCGGCGCGGAGTTGGCGGCGCGTCTCGCGGCGGCGGGCGACGGGGTCGTCACCGTCCGCGCGGGCGAACGGTTTGTGAAAGTGGGCGAGCGCGACTACACGATAGACCCGCGTCGGAAGGAGGATTATCAAACGCTGCTCGGCGCGCTGGCGGCCGAACGCATGACGCCCGAGCGCATCGTTCACCTGTGGGGCGTCACGGCGGACGAAGAGTCGCCGGCCGAGAACGCAGAGTTCGAGCGCGCGCAGGAGTTGGGACTCTACAGCCTCATCTTTCTGACGCAGGCGCTGGCGGAAAATTCGGAGGCGACTCGTCCACGCCTCACGGTCGTCACGAACCACGCACAGGAGGTGGGCGACGGCGACGTGCTGCGCCCGGAGAAGGCCACCGTTCTGGCCGCGTGCAGGGTGATACCGCAGGAGCACCCCGGCATCGACTGTCGCGCCATCGACGTGAGCGTGCCGCCGGCCGGGAGCTTCGGCCGCGAGCGGCTGGCCGCGCAGTTGGCGAGCGAGGTGACGGCCGACGGCGGCGACACGACGATTGCTTACCGAGGACGTCACCGCTGGGCGCAGACCTTCGAGCGGGTCGAGACGTTCGAGACGTTCGAGCCATTTGAGTCAGTGCCGCCCGAAGAGTCTTCGACGCGGCTGCGCGAGCGCGGCGTCTACCTCATCACGGGCGGGTTGAGCGGCGTCGCGCTGGTGCTCGCGGGGTATCTGGCGCGGGCGGCGCGGGCGCGGCTCGTGCTGACCGGGCGCGGCGGCCTGCCGGAGCGTGACGAATGGGACTCGTGGCTCGCGTCGCACGGCGAAGACGACGAGGTGAGTCACCGCATCGGCCGCGTGCGGGAGTTGGAAGCGTCGGGCGCGGAAGTGCTCGTGCTGCGCGCCGACGTGTCGGACGTTGGGCAGATGCGCGCCGCGCTCGACCACGCAGAGAGACGATTCGGCGCGCTCGACGGCGTCATCCACGGCGCGGCGCTCAACGGAGACGACGTTGACAAGGAGATAGCTGCGATGACCCCGGCCGACTGCGAGCGACACTTCCGCGTCAAGGCGCGCGGCCTGCTGGTGCTGGAAGAAATCCTGCGAGACCGGGAGGTCGATTTCTGCCTCGTGCTCTCTTCGCTCTCCTCCGTCCTCGGCGGGCTGAACTTCACGGCCTACGCGGCGTCGAACATCTTCGTCGATGCGCTGGTGCAGAGACACAACCAGCGGGGGCGCGACAACTGGACGAGCGTCAACTGGGACGGCTGGAATCTGGACGGCGCGGCGGACGAGAAACAGTCGCGGCTGTCGAAGGTCGAGGAGCTGTGGATTCTTCCGCACGAAGGCGCGGAGGCTTTCGGCCGCATCCTCTCGATGCCGCCGGCCTCGCAGGTGGTGGTCTCGACCGGCGACTTGCAGTCACGGCTCGACCGTTGGGTCAAGCCCTCCCCCGCGGCCGTCGCGGAGCCGGAGCAGAGAATCGAGGCGTCGGAGATGCACGCGCGTCCCGAGCTGGCGAGCGCCTACGTCGCCCCCGAGAACGAGTTGGAGCAGGAGGTGGCCGGCATCTGGCAGGAGTTGCTCGGCATTCGGCAGGTGGGCATCGACGACAACTTCTTCGACCTCGGCGGCCACTCGCTGCTCGCCACGATGGTCATCTCCCGCCTGCGCAAGTCGTTCGGCGTGGAGCTGCAACTGCGCGACATCTTCGAGTCGCCGACGGTCGGCGGCCTGTCGCTCGTCGTGGCCCAGCGCGTCATCGAACGCCACGAGAAGCAGAACATCGCGCAACTGCTTGACGAGCTGCCGGGCGTCGAGCTGAGCGCCTCGCCCAATTCGCTTTGACCGCGACCCCGTCGCCCGGTTCGTGCCGAGTCAATGGGGCCGGGCATTCCGTTGAGAGAGAGCGTGTGCAGTCATGAGTGACGTTTCCGAACGATTAGCCGCCCTGTCGCCGAAGGAGCGCGCGGCGCTGGCGATGCGCCTGACGCGCAAGGCGCAGGCGGGCGAGGCCGCGGGCGAGACCGGCATCGCGCGCCGGCAGGAGACTGGCCCCGCGCCGCTCTCCTTCGCGCAGCAGCGGCTCTGGTTTCTCTCGCAGGTCGGGGCCGACCGCGCCACCTACAACTTACCCGTGGTCTACGAACTGCTCGGCGTGCTCAACGTCGAGACGCTGGAGCGCAGCCTCAACGAAGTCATCCGGCGTCACGAGTCGCTGCGCACGACCTTCACGATCCGGGACGGCCAGCCGGTGCAGGTCGTCCGGCCGTCGCTCACCGTCGGCATTCCCGTCGTCGAGCCGCCGGCCGCGGACGACCGCGACGCACTCTGGGCCGAACTCCGCCGTCAGTCCGACGAGTATTCGCGGCAGCCCTTCGACCTTGAGCGCGGGCCGCTCGTGCGCGCCACGCTCCTGAAGGTGTCCGCCGAGGAGCACTATTTCGTCGTGGCGCTGCACCACATCATCGGCGACGCGTGGTCGCTGGGCATTCTCATGAGCGAGCTGAGCGCGCTCTATCACGCCTTCTCCGCGGGCCGCCCCTCGCCGCTCGCGGAGTTGCCGATTCAGTACGCGGACTTCGCCGCGTGGCAGCGCGAGTGGATGCAAGGCGAGGTGATGCGGCGGCAGCTCGACTACTGGAAGGAGAAGCTCGGCGACCTCCCGCCGGCTCTGCGCCTGCCGACCGACCACCCGCGCCCCTCCGTGCTGACGCACCGCGGCGGCGCGCTGTGCCTGCCGATGTCGGGGCGGTTGACCGGGGAGTTGAACGACCTCTGCCGGCGGGAGGGCGTGACGCTCTTCATGGCGCTGCTGGCGGCCTTCGACGTGCTGCTCTACAGGTACACGGGGCAGACCGACCTCAGCGTCGGGACGCCCATCTCGGGGCGCAGCCGGCCCGAAGCCGAGGGGCTCATCGGGCTCTTCGTCAACACCATCGTGCTGCGCGCCGACCTCTCCGGCGACCCGACCTTCCGCGAACTGCTCGGGCGCGTCAGGGAGATGATGCTCGAAGCCCACGCGCATCAGGACGTGCCCTTCGAGAAACTCGTCGGCGAGTTGCGGCCCGAGCGCAGCGCCAGCCACTCGCCGCTCTTTCAGGTGATGCTCGTTCTACAGAACGCGCCGGTGGAAGACCACATGCCGTCCTCCGAGCTGACCATCTCCCTCAGCGGTCTCGACGTGGACATCGGCACGTCTTACTTCGACCTCGTGGTCTCAATCGAAGAGTCGCAGGGCTCCCTGCTGGCCTACTGGAACTACATGACCGACCTCTTCGAGCCCGCGACCGTCGAGCGCATGTTCGCCCACTTCCAGACCCTTCTGGAGAGCGTCGTCGCCGACCCCGGCAGGCGCATCTCGGCGCTCGACATCCTCGGCGACGAAGAGCGCCGCCGCCTGCTCGTCGAGGCGAACGAGACGCGCGCGCCGTACAGCGACGGCGCGTGCGTCCACGAGCTGTTCGAGGCGCAGGCCGCGCGCACGCCCGACGCCCTCGCCCTCGTCTTCGGGGACACGCGCGTCACCTACGCCGAACTGAACGCTCGCGCCAACCGTCTCGCGCGCCGCCTCCGGGCTTTGGGTGTCGGGCCGGAAGAGATTGTCGGGCTCCACTTCGAGCGTTCGGCGGAGATGGTCGTCGCCATCCTCGCCGTGCTCAAGGCGGGCGGCGCTTACGTGCCGCTCGACCCGGCGTACCCGGCCGACCGCCTCGCCTTCATGTTGGAGGACAGCGGCGCACGCCTGCTGCTCACCGGGCGGAGGCTCGCCGACCCGCCGCACGCCGGCCGCGCGCGGGTCGTTCGCGTGGACGACGAGCGGCAGGCCGTCGAGGGGCAGAGCGGCGCGAACCTCGCGCCCGCCGCCACGGCCGACAACCTCGCCTACTGTATCTACACCTCGGGCTCGACGGGTCGGCCGAAGGGCGTGATGATCGCGCACCGCGGCGTCTGCAACCTCGCCGCGGCGGCGGCGCGCGTCTTCGACGTCAGACCCGAGAGCCGCGTCCTTCAGTTCGCCCCGTACAGTTTCGACGCGTCCGTCTTTGAAATCTTCACCGCGCTCGCGGCCGGCGCGGCGCTCGTCCTCGCGCCGCGCACCACCCTGATGCCCGGGCCGGCGCTCGTCGAGTTGCTGCGCGAGCAGGCCGTCACCACCGTGCTCTTCCCGCCGACGGTGCTGGCCGCCATGCCCGACGCGCGGCTCGACGCCCTGCGCGCGCTCATCGCCGGCGGCGAAGAGTGTCCGCCGGAGGTCGCGCGCCGTTGGGCCGACGGCCGGCGCTTCTTCAACGCCTACGGGCCGACGGAGACGACCGTCTGCGCCACCATCGTCGAGTGCGCCGACACGTCGGGCAAACTCCCCATCGGCCTCGCCATGTCGAACATGGAGGTCTATCTGCTCGACGGCGACTTGCGGCCCGTCCCCGCGGGCGTCGTCGGCGAGTTGTACGTCGGCGGCGTCGGCCTCGCGCGCGGCTACCTGCACCGGCCCGGACTGACGGCCGAGCGGTTCGTCCCGCACCCGTTCGGAGACGTGCCCGGCGCGCGCCTGTATCGGACGGGCGACCTCGCGCGCTTCCGCCCCGACGGCCTCATGGAACATCTCGGGCGAGGCGACCGGCAGGTGAAGGTGCGCGGCTTCCGCATCGAGCTGGGTGAGATCGAGTCGGCGCTCGCCGCACACCCTGAGGTGCGCGAGGCCGCGGTCGTCACGCACGAGGAGGGGCCGGGCGACAAGCGGCTGGTCGCCTACACGACGCCCGCGGGCGAGACCGCGCCGGAGGCGGACGCCCTGCGGCGGTACTTGAAGGGGCGGCTGCCCGAGTACATGATTCCGTCCGCCTTCGTCTCGCTCGAACGGCTGCCGCTCACGCCGAGCGGGAAAGTCGACCGCCAACGCCTGCCCGCCCCCGGCGGGGCGAGGCCGCAACTGGAGCAGACCTACGTCGCGCCGCGCACGGCGCTTGAGCGGATGTTGTGCGAGATGTGGCGCGCCATCCTCCGCGTCGATGAGGTCGGCGTCCACGACAACTTCTTCGACCTCGGCGGTGACTCCATCCACGCCGCCATCTTCATCAACACTCTTCAGAAAAGTCTCGGCGCGGTCGTCTCCGTCATCGCGCTTTTCAACGCGCCCGACATCGCGTCCCTCTGCGCCTACCTCGGCGAACAGTACCCCGACGACGAAGTCGCGGCCGGGTCGGGGGCCAACGCGCCCAGAGAGTTGACCCCGATCCGCGTGGCGGCGCGGGACGGCGCGCGCGCCTTCCCCCTCTCGTTCGCGCAGCAGCGCCTCTGGTTCATAGACCGCCTCGCGCTCGACAGCCCGTTCTATAACATCCCCGAGGCGTTGCGCCTCAGCGGCGACCTCGACGTGAACGCCCTTGAGCGCAGTTTCGGCGAAATCGTCCGCCGCCACGAGGCGCTGCGCACCAGCTTTACGACCGACGGCGGGCGTCCCGTGCAGCTCGTCAACGAACACGCGCCGCCCGCCCTTGAGGTGACAGACCTTACGGGTCTGCCCGAGGCGAGGCGCGAGCCGGAGGCCGTACGCCTCGCCGTCGAAGAAGCGCGCCGGACGTTCGACCTCTCGCGCGCCCCGCTCACGCGCGCGCGTCTGCTCCGCCTCGGCGCGCGGGAACACGTCCTGCTCATCACGACGCATCACATCGTCAGCGACGGCTGGTCGGTCGGCGTCTTCCTCCGCGACCTCTCCGCGCTCTACGCGGCGTACCTGCGGGGCGAGCCCTCGCCGCTCGAAGAGCTGCCCGTGCAGTACGCGGACTTCGCCGTCTGGCAGCGCGAGTGGCTGCGAGGCGAAGTCTTGGAGGAGCAGTTGCGCTACTGGCGGCGGCAGCTCGGCGGCGAACTCCCCGTCCTCACACTGCCCACGGACAGGCCGCGTCCGGCCGCGCTCAGCTACGAGGGCGCTGACCGGCGCTTCGAGCTGCCGGAGGAGTTGACCGAGCGGCTCAAGACCTTCAGCCGCCGCGAGGGCGCGACGCTGTTCATGACGCTGCTGGCGGCCTTCGACGCGCTCCTCAGGCGCTACACGGGGCAGGACGACATCGTCATCGGCGCTCCCATCGCCGGCCGCACGCGGCGCGAGGTCGAAGGTCTGGTCGGCTTCTTCGTCAACACGCTGGCGCTGCGCGCCGACCTCTCGGGGCGGCCGAGCTTCCGCGAGCTGCTCGGGCGCGTGAGGGCGACGACGCTCGGCGCGTACGCCCATCAGGACTTGCCGTTCGAGCGACTGGTCGAGGAGCTGCAACCCGAGCGCGACCTGAGCCGCAACCCGCTCTTTCAAGTCATGTTCTCTCTCCAGAACGCGCCGCTCGAAGAGTTCACGCTCCCCGGCCTGCAAGTTGAACAGGTCGAACTCGGCAGCGACGCGACGCGGTTCGACATGGAGTTTCACCTGTGGGAAGGCGGCGGCGTGCTCTCGGGCAACCTCATCTACAGCACAGAGCTGTTCGACGCCGCGACCGTCGAGCAACTGCTCGGCCACTTCCGCAACCTGCTCGGAGGCGTCGTCGCCGACCCCGACACGAGGCTGCCCGATTTGCCGCTGCTGACCGAGGCCCAGCGGCGTCAGGTGCTCGCCGAGTGGAACGACACGCGTGGCGTCTACCCGCGCGACAGGTGCGTCCACGAACTCTTCGAGGCGCAGGCCGCGCGCACGCCCGACGCCCCGGCCGTCATCTCCGACGACACGCGCATGACTTACGCCGAGCTGAACGCGCGCGCCAACCGCCTCGCCCGACGCCTGCGCGCTCTGGGTGTCGGGCACGAGAGCATGGTGTGCGTCCTCATGGAGCGCTCGCCCGAGATCGTCGTCGCCTTCCTCGCCGTGCTCAAGGCCGGCGGCTGTTACGTCCCGCTCGACCCGGCGTACCCGCAGCCGCGTCTCCGCTTCATGCTCGACGACGCGGGCGCGCGCGTCCTGCTGACCGAGCGAAAACAGTTGGGCTCGCTGCCCGACTCCGCGGCGCAGGTCGTCTGCCTCGACGGCGGCGACCGTGAAGAGATAGGCCGCGAGAGCGCGGAGAACCTGACGCCCTCGACGACTCCTGACAGTCTCGCCTACGTCATCTACACCTCGGGCTCGACGGGGAGACCCAAAGGCGTCGCCGTCAACCACCGCGCCGTCAACCGCCTCGTCTGCGAAACGAACTACGTCGAGCTGTCGGCCGCGGACTGCGTGGCGCAGGCTTCGACGGCCACGTTCGACGCCGCCACTTTTGAAATCTGGGGCGCGCTGCTGCACGGCGCGCGGCTCGACATCGTCCCACGCGACACCGCCCTCTCGCCGTCCGCGCTGGCCGCACACATCCGTGAGCGCGGCGTCACCGTGCTCTTCCTCACCACCGCGCTGTTCAACCAGATCGCCGCCTCGCGGCCCGAAGCCTTCGGCCCGCTCCGTTGCCTGCTGTTCGGCGGCGAGGCCGCCGACCCGAAGTCGGTGCGCGAGGCGTTGACTAGAGGCAAGCCGCATCGACTGCTGCACGTCTACGGCCCGACCGAGAACACGACCTTCTCGACGTGGCACCCCGTCGGCGCGGTGCCGTCAGACGCGGCGACCGTCCCCATCGGCCGTCCCATCACGAACACGCAGGCGTACGTGCTCGACGGCGATTTGCGACCCGTCCCCGTCGGCGTTGCCGGCGAGTTGTGCCTCGGCGGTGACGGGTTGATGCGCGGCTACTTGGGCCGCCCGGAACTGACGGCCGAGAAACTCGTCCCCCACCCTTTCGCCGCCGAGCCCGGCGCGCGGCTCTACCGCACGGGCGACCTCGTGCGCTTCCTCCGAGACGGCCACATAGAGTTTGTGGGTCGCGTCGACCAGCAGGTCAAGATTCGCGGCCACCGCATCGAGCCGGGCGAGATCGAGTCCGTCATCAAAGAGCACCCGTCGGTGCGCGAGTGCGTCGTGCTGGCGCGCGAAGACCGGCCCGGCGAGCGCCGCCTCGTGGCCTACGTGGTCGGCGCGTCGGAGACGGGCGCGGACGCGGAAGAAGCGCCGGGCGGCGGCCTGCACGCCGGGCAGGTGGAGCACTGGCAGAAAATCTTCGATGACCACATCTACAGCCAGCCCTCGGCTCAGCCCGACCCGTCTTTCAACATCACGGGCTGGAACAGCAACTACACGGACGAGCCTCTGCCGGCCGAAGAGATGCGCGTCTGGCTGGAGGACACGCTCGCGCCCGTCCGCGCCGCCGCGCCGCGCAGCGTGCTTGAGATAGGTTGCGGAACGGGGATGTTGCTGGCGCGCCTCGCCCCCGGCTGCGAGCGTTACTGCGCGACGGACGTGTCAAAGGTGGCGCTCGAATACGTCCGCGCAAACGTCCTCGCGCGCGGCGACATCGAGGCCGAAGTAACGCTCCTCCAACGCGCGGCCGACAATTTCGACGGCATCGAGCCGCGGAGTTTCGACGCCGTCATCCTCAACTCCGTCGTCCAGTATTTTCCGGACATCGGCTACCTGCTGCGCGTGCTGGAAGGCGCGGCGCGGGCGGTCAGACCCGGCGGCTTTATCTTCGTCGGCGACGTGCGGAGTCTGCCGCTGCTCGAAGCCTTTCACGCCTCGGTTCAGTTGTTCAAGGCATCGCCCTCGCTGCCGCTCGCGCAACTGCGCGAGCAGGTGCGGACGCGCGCCGCGCAGGAGAACGAGCTTGCCGTCGCCCCGGCCTTCTTCTTCACGCTCCGGCGGCGACTGCCGCACGCCGGCCACGTCGAGGTGCGCCCCAAGCGCGGCCGGTATCACAACGAGCTGACGCGCTTCCGCTATCAGGTGTTGATTCACGTCGGCCAAGTCGGCGATGCGCCGGAGCCGGGCGGCGAGTCGCCGACGTGGCTCGACTGGGACGCGGAGGGGCTGACGCTCGACGCGCTGCGGCTCCGCCTCGTCGCGGAGCGGCCCGACACGCTCGCACTGGCGCGCGTCCCTAACGCGCGGCTCGCCGCCGAGGTCAAGACCCTTGAGCTGCTCTCGGACGACGAGAGCGCGCACACGGCCGGCGAGCTGCGTGCGCTCGCCGAACGCGTCGCCTCCGGCATTGACCCGGAAGAACTGTACGCGCTCGGCGGCGAACTCGCTTACGACATAGACATTAGTTGGGCGCGGCACGGCGCGGACGGCCGCTTCGACGTGCTGCTGCGCGCCGCGGACAAAAAGGAGGGCGCGCGCGCGCCGTTCGCCTTCCCCGCCCCGGAGACGCGCGACGAGGATTGGACGGACTACGGCAACAACCCGCTGCGGCGCGCGCGCGCGCGCCCGCTAATACCCCACCGCCCCGGCGTCTTGGAGGCGCGCCTGCCCCAGTACATGAAGCCCCCCGCCGTCGGCATGCTCCACGCGTTGCCGCTCAAACCCAACC
>JBEVKV010000116.1:0-5301 GCA_040509515.1 Pyrinomonadaceae bacterium
GGCGGGCGCGGCATCGAGATCGGCGGCCTGAGCGGCGCGCGCAGGGGCGGCGCACAGAAAGCCTTTGTACGTACCGTCGCCCTCGGCACGCGCGAGAACAGTCTGCCGGCGCGCGGCCTCTTCGTCATTGCGCCCGGGCTGCCCTCGGACGTGGACGGCATCCTCGACCCTTCCGAAGTCTTCGGCACGCTCGGCTTCGTCATAGACATCCCGGCCGGCCGTCTCAGCTTCTTCGACCCGCGCACACAGCCTTTGCGCGCGGGCGCGACGCCGGGGGGCGGGGCCGTCGTGCCCTGGCTGACCGAAGGCGGCGCGCGCCGCCCCTTCGTGATGCTCGCCGAAGGCCGGCGCGCGCTGCTCGACACGGGCTCGGGCTTCGGCCTCGCGGTCAACGAGACGGCCGCGCGCGCGCTCGGCGTGCTCGCGACCGAAGGGCGTCAGCGCCGCGGGGCGCGCGACCTCGGGGGCGGGGAAGTGTCTGCGCGGCGCGTGCGCCCCGCGACGGTCAGCATCGGCCCGCTCGTGCTGCGCGGCGTCCCCACAGACCTGCTCCTGCGCTCCGAAAAGGGCGCGCCCGTCATCCTCGGGCGCGACGCGCTCCGCCCCTTCCGACTCGCCTTCGACCCCGTCAACCGCCTCGTCATGCTCGACCCCGCCGAGCGCTGACCCGCCCCGCTCGCTAACAATAACGTTGACAAGGGTTTGAGCCGCGGGTACCATTGTCGGCGCATACCCGTTGCGGGACTTCCTTCGATTATGAACCGAGCAGCCGTCTCCATCCCCGAAAAACTCTTCTTTAAGATCGGGGAGGTGTGCGACATCACCGGGATACAGGCGCATGTGCTCCGCTACTGGGAGTCGGAGTTTCCCATGCTCGCGCCGCAGAAGAACCGCGCGGGGCAGCGCACATACCGCAAGCGCGACGTGGAGATGGTTCTGCGCATCAAGGAACTGCTCTACGAAGACCAGTACACCATCGCCGGCGCGAAGAAGCGTCTGACGAACGAGCTACGCGGCGCAAGCAAGCTCAAGGTCGTCACCCCCGAGATGGGCGCGCAGGCGTCCACCGCTCCGCCCGCGCCGCAACTCGTCCCCGCGCCGCCGCCCGAGATAGAAGAGACACCGCGCCCCTTCGTCGAGACGCGCCCCGCCTCTGAGTCGGTCGCGTCCGCCGCGCCCGCACCGCGCGCCTACGCCGCAGAGCCCGAGCCTCCCGCCTCGGACGAGAGCCGCGCCGCGCTCCGCCGCCTGCGCGAGCAGTTGCGCGACATCATGCTCTTGCTCGAAGCCGAAGACCCCCGCGCCGACTCGCAGCGCCGCTGAGCGCACGGCGCGCCCGCCTCATTTGACCAAAATAAAGTTTCCGGAGATACTAAACGCCGTCACGGGATGTGGCGCAGCCTGGTAGCGCGCTCGCTTGGGGTGCGAGAGGTCCCGAGTTCAAATCTCGGCATCCCGATTAACCCTGTCAACCAGTTACGGTCGCCCGCGTGGGCGGCCGTTTCTGCTTCGGGGCATAGATGGGGCAGGCTTCTCATTTCTGTATCGAGATGACCTTCGCCGGCTCATTCTCTACGCCCTGTGTCCGCGGCTTGGTCGCCTCTACCGCCGCGTGCTTCGCCCGGTCGGTCGCGTGCGTGTAGCGCCTGGTCGTCTTCGGGTCCGTGTGCCCCATCAGCTCCGCTATCGTCGCCTCACTGCACCCTGCCTCGGCCAGCCGGGTCCCGAAGGTGTGGCGCAGGTCGTGCCACCTCAGCCCCGTGATCCCCGCCGCGGCGCAGGCCGCCGTGAATGCACGCTTGATACATGTGTAAGGTTTCCCCGTCCTAGCATTAATTAAGAAGCTCGACAGCTTTTTGGATAAGATTGACCGAAAGAAATACCGTGAGCCGATTGAACAAACTACCGACGCTCGACAGATAAAGCCGAGCGCTTGATGATCGGCACTGTTTACCTCTCCCTATCGTTGATGAATTTCATAAAATTTCTACGCCGAGTGGCGAGCTGAGCGTGGGGCGTCACCCTCAGGTTTCCTTGCCGGGGAAGGAGCCGCGCAAAGTGTGCGGAGGCCAAAAGTGATTAGCGGTCAGGTCAAATCATCTATTGACGGCCGTGGATATGAGTTGTAGAGTTCCTCCGTCCCCCCAAACCGACCCTCGGGGATGAGTTGCCTCATCACCCCTCATTCAGGCGTCCATTTTTTCTCACCCGAAAGCACCTCGAAAGATGACGAATCGTCTTTGCTTTCTTCACACTCACCTGAAAGGAGCTGGAAAGTCATGCGAAGAATCAGTCTACTCTCACTCGTCGTCCTGTCTCTTTGTCTTGTGGCCGGCCAACCTCATAGCGGCTTGACATATGGTGCTCCCCGGCAGCAAAGGACACTTGTCAAAATCACCCAAAGCTTCGATGACTACAACAATCTGGCGCTATGGGGCAGAAATGTTCTAAACGCGCGACCTCTCAGGGCCGTGCCTTATGCAGGGGGTACCGCCTACTTCAGTAATGGCCCGTATGCTTGGGTGAATAGTACATTCACTTACAACATCACCGGTGCCCCGCCGAATGTTTGCGGCACACTCTATAGCTTCCGTAACGGCTCTCAGCTCGTCGGCCCGAACTGGATATGTACGAACTCCAGTGGGAACGCCACCGCCGGACCCTGGAGCGGGTCGAGTAATCAGACCGATACCAACATCTATATTCAGTGGCCTGACGGCTCCCGCACGACAGGCGGCGACTTCCACATCAGCGACGCTTCACCGCCGACCATCACGATCGCTCAACCCGGAGGCTCGGGAGTCCCTACGGCTTTCAGCGGAAGCGCTTCGGATGTCCAGTGGGGTACTGGTTTCGATTTCTGTTTTAACGGCTATTCTTGGATAAACGTAACATTCAAGAATCAGACCACCGGTAAGTACTATGACTACACGGGCGGGTATAACAGCACCAGCCTGGTAGGACATCCAGGGAGTTCGACAAATTCCTGCGATTACGGCTTAAACATCGGATGGTCAGCCACACCGCCTCCGCTGTCAGCTCACGTCAGCGGCAATACGTACCGGTGGTGTGTCCAAACCAACGACCGGTTCTATAACAGCAATCTCGCCTGTATTGTGTTCTGAGGCGCGTCAGGCGTATTGCCGGTGAAAGTCCAGGCCGCTTGCGACCCACGCGTTTGATTGCAACTCGTCGGGGCGCAGTAACAGCACGGTCGGCTCGACACCATCCTTCTCAAGCCGGAGGTAGACATGCTACCTCCGGCTTATTTTCTCCCTCCACGAAGCCCGCGCTGATCACGCAGTTGTTCCCGCCGTACTCTTGCCGGATAAGCTCCGTGTAGGTCAGTCTTAGATTGCGGGCGTCGGTCGCCGCGCGGGGAGCTATTTCTGCGGCGGGGATGAGATGGCGATGAGTCGTTGGAGCTTTTCGGCCGTCTCGGGGTTGAGCTTCTTGAGCGCCTCGTGCTGTTCGTTGGCGGCGGCGAGGTTGCCCTGTTTGAGTTGGACGGAGGCGAGCATGAAGCGCGCGTCGGCGTCCGAGGGGCGGACGCGCACGGCCGCGGCGAAGGCCGTCGCCGCCTCCTGCGGGCGGTTCAGCTTGTCGTAGGTGTTGCCGAGGTTGTAGAGGGCGTCGGCGTCCTGCGGGTTGATTCGCGCGGCCTCGCGGAAGGCGGCGGCGGCCTCCTCCTGCTGGTTCAATTGGTCGCGCGCGTTGCCGAGCTGGAAGAAGTAGTCCGCGTTCTTCGGGTCGAGGCGCGTCGCCTGCCGGAAGGCGGACGCCGCCTCGGCCGGCTGCTTGAGTTTGAGGAGCGCGAGCCCTTCGAGGTAGAAGTTGTCGGCGTTCCGCGGTGCGCTCTTGCGCAACTCGCCGAGAGCCTCCACGTACTTGCCCGCCTGGTAAAGCCCCTTCGCGGCGGCGTTCGGCTCAAGTCGCTGCAACTTCGCGCGCAGCGCCGCCGCCTCCGACGCGCGGCCTGACTTCTCGTAGACTTCGGCCAGCCGCCGGTGCAGCTCCGCGTTGTTCGGCTGGAGCTTGAGCGCTGACTTGAAGGCGTCGGCCGCCTCCGCGTGCTTGTTCGCGGAGGCGTAGGCGATGCCCGTCTTGGCGAACGCATCGACGTTCTGCGGCTCCTTCGCCGCGACGGCCTTGAACTGCTCGGCGGCCTCGTCGAACTTGCCGCTCGCGAGATAGACGGTGCCGAGGTTGTAGTGCGCGACGGGGTCGCCGGGGTTCTGCTCCAACTCTTTTTGGAAGGTCGTCTCAGAGACTTCGACCGCGCCGGGCGGCGGCGTCGCCGAGGCGTTCGGGTTTGAAGCGGCGCCGCCGGCCGCTTCGGGACTCGCGCCGGGCGCGGCCGGCTCGGGCTCGGGCGTGCTCTCGGACTTTCAGTTGGCGGCGGACAGAATGAGTGCGGAGAGTAAAAGAATCAGGGGCAGACGTTTCATCGGATTCATCTCGAAGGGCGCGTGTGCGAAAGAGCTGACGCCGAACATTTAAACAGCCGCCGGCCGCGCAGGCAAGAACGCGGGGGCGCGCCGCTCACTTCGGCCCATTCACTTTAATTCGGTGACGGCGATTTCGCTGGTGAGCGTGCGGTGGACGGGGCAGCGGTGCGCGATCTCTTGCAGGCGCGCGCGCTGCTCTTCGTCCAAGTCTCCCTCCAACTCGACGGCGCGCTCGATGTGATGGATAAAGCCTTCGGCGTCGCTCTCGCACTCGGCGCAGTCCTTCGCGTGGACGCGGCGCTGGCGCAGACGCACGCGCACGCGTTCGAGCGGCCAGCCCTTGCGGCGCGCGTACAGCGTGAGCGTCATCGAGACGCAACTGCCGAGCGCCGCCAGCAGCAGCGTGTACGGGTCGGGCCCCGCGCCCTCGCCGCCGAGCGCCTCGGGCTCGTCCGTGACGAGCGTCCGCCCGTCGCCGTAGCTGACCTCGTTGCGCAGGTTTGAAAGGGAAGTCACGACCACTTCGCTCATCATTCTTCTCCGGGGTGTTGTTTAAGTTCGGGCGCGCACGGCGGGAAGGTTAGCGCGTCCGGCGCGTGCGGGCAACGCCGGGGCCGGGCAAAAAAAGTTCGGCGGGACGAACGCGTGTCCGTCCCGCCGAACCTCTTCACTCAAAAGGATGCGACCGTCTTCTAAAACGTTTATCGAGACCTGCCGGTTCTGCTGTAGAGGCTGACCGCAAAGAGCACCGTTAGAGCCAACGTCATCGCTTCACCTCGCCCGTCTTGATGTCTGAAGAAGATGCTTAATCACGACCGGATTCCAAAAAGCCAAGCGGTCAGCTTGCAGCGTC
>JBEVKV010000117.1:0-7633 GCA_040509515.1 Pyrinomonadaceae bacterium
CGCCTCGTGCGTTTGCGAATCGGCCCGGCCGATTCGCTCCTGCCTCTGCCGCGCGTTCTCCCCTTTGTTCGTGACGCTGCGCGCTGTCACCAGTTCGTAGAGCCGCCGCGCCGCCTGCTCGACGCGCTCGCGCCCGGGCAGTTGAAAGCTCCGCAGTCCGTCGCGAGTCACGGCCCAGAGGTAACTGCGCTCGGCGCCGAGCGAGTATTCGAGCAGGAGTGTGTCCGGGTCTAAAAGCTGCTGTATCTCTCGCAGCCCGAGCGGCCGCGGCTGGGTGACGGCCGCGTAGTGCGGGCTGCGGCGGCGTATGTCTCCCAGAACCTGCTGGTACTCCTCTTCGAGCGCGCCGACCTCCTTCTTCAACGCGGCCGCCTGCTCCTGTCTGTTCTGCTGGCCGAGCATGGTCAACAGCCGCGTGGCCTTGGCGCTGAGCCTTTGAGAAAGCTCGCGCTCGCGAGCGAGCAGCGCGGGTTCGACGCCCTGCCGGAGATCGACGCCCGACTCCGCGAGCATCTCCAAAAGTCCGCGAGCGCGCGCACGCTCGCTGACCTGTAGCGCCGCCGCGTCGTAGCCCTTCAAAGGCTCGCGGCCGTGCATCCGCATCAGCAGGTCGATGTAAAACTCGTACGCGTCCTGTCTGGACGCGAAGAAGGAGGCGCGGAGCTGCGTGTTGGCGACCTGCGCGCGGATGTCTTCGATTATCGAGAGCGCCGCGTCCATCTGCGCGCGCGCCTCTTCGAGGTTGCCGCGGTCGCGCTCGACGGCGGCGATTGACTGGCGCGTCCGCGCCTCGAACCGCCGTGTGCCCAACTCGCGGAAGGTCGCGAGCGCCTTGCCGTAGTGTTCGAGCGCCTCGCGCGGACGCCCCGCGCGCGCGTGGACGTTCCCAACGGAGGCGAGGGCGACGGCCTCCTCGTGACGGTCGCCCACGGCCCGCGCGAGCGCGAGCGCCTGCTGATGTTGCTCAAGCGCCTCCGCCGGCTGAAGCAGGGAAGCCCGCACCGCGCCGATGTTGTTGAGCGTGGTGGCTTCGCCGCGCCGGTCTCCCGCCGTGCGCCTGAGCGGCAGCGCGCGTTCGTGATAGACGAGCGCCTCGGCCGTCTCGCCCAGCGCGGCGTGTGCGAAGCCGATGTCGTCGAGCGTGTTCGCCTCGCCCTGCACGTCCTTCGCGGCGCGCCGCAGTTCGAGCGAACGTTCAAAGTGTTCGAGCGCCCGCCGCGCCTCGCCCATCGCGGCGTAGACGAGGCCGATGTTGTCGAGCGTGTCGGCCTCCTTGCGGCGGTTGGCGCCGGACTGCCTGAGCGGCAGCGCGCGGTTGTAGTAGTCGAGCGCGCGCTGCACGTCGCCGAGCTGGTAGTGGATGACGCCGATGTTGTTGAGCGCGTCGCCGCGCACGCCCGTGTTGTTGAGGGCTTCGAGCAGCGGGAGCGCGCGGCCGTAGTAGTCGAGCGCCTGTTGCGGCTCACCCAGAATGTCGTAGACGCCGCCGATGTTGTTGAGCAGCAGCGCCTCGGCGCGGCGGTCGCCGAGGGCTAGGCTGAGCGAGAGCGCCTGATTGTAATGGCTCAGCGCCGGTTGCAGCCGCCCCGAAGAGTGATAGACGAGGCCCGCGAGCCTGAGCGCGAAAAGCTCCATGCCGCGGTCTTCCAGAGAGCGAAAGACGGGCGTGACCGCCTGAAACTTGTCCAGCGCCTCCTGCTTCGCCTGCGCGTTGGGCTGCGAGTTGAGTTTGAGCGCCTCGGCGAAGGTTCGCTCGGCGCGCGCGCGCGCCAAGTCCGAGGGCGTCGGCTCGCGCAGCGCCTCGATCCGCAGCTCGTAGAACCCGGCCTGCGCCCTCTTATCCGGCGAGCGCACTTCGATCAGGTAGTCGCCCGCGTCCGCGGCGGCGAACGAGAGCGGCTCCGCCCCGTAGCTTCCGTTGGGGCTGTCGATTTCAAGCAGTCGCCGCCCGTCGGAACTTATCAGCGCCGCGGCCACATCTATGCCCTGCTGCTCGACGACGGCGCGCAGGTACTGCCCCGCGCCGAGCGCAACGCGATAGAGGTGCGTCTCGCCCCCGCTCATGCTCACCCTGAGCGGCCGACCCAACGCGGGCGCGGGCCTCGCGTCCTGCCGCGCGGGCGCGCAGACCGGGAGCGTGAGCAGAAGTGTGACGAGGCGAAAGATGTTCCGGGGTGTTGAATGCATGTCTCCGGCGAGGCGAGGCGAAACGCGGGCGAGGGAAACAACCGCCCCGGCGAAAACGGCCGGGCGATCATTCCCCTCACACCAGATTAAGTTTCCGCGCGCGCGGGCGTCGGCGCGAGTGTTACTTGTGACCCTTCTTCGACCCGCCCTTGCCGGCCCCGTGCTGGTCGTCCTCGCCGCCGCCGCGGGCTTGAGCAGACCAACTGCCCTCGTCCTCGTCAACGTCAGGGCCGTTGGCTATTCGGTTGACGGGCGCGAGGATGATGCCGCCCATCGAGGTGCCGGTCGTAGAGACCACGCCGTCGAAGGTGTAGGGCACGTCTTCGAGCGTCAGGGTGTAAGTTATGCGGCCCGCATCGTAGAACCCCTCGAAGGGAATCGGAGGCGTCGGCGGCATCATGTCCACCTTGCCGCTGATTGGAATCCTCCCGGGCTCGTTTCTGGGCGGAGGGTTGGTGACGCTGAACGCCACACTGTTCAAGATGCGCAGCACGGGATTGTCGCTGATGATCCTTTGCACCCAGAACGTGGGAAGTACGTCTTCGCCGACCGGCTCCGATTGTTTGGCGGTTGCGTGTGTGGACATGGCGGTCTCCTTCTTTTAGAGGCGAGTGTTCATGGACGAGACCTGTCGCGGAAGCCTTTCCGCTCGGAAGCGCGTCCCGGAATCGCAGGGTCGGAGGCCGTTGGTCGCGGCCGCCGAACCGTTGCTACTTACTAATGCGGGAAAAGTAGGGCGGCCGCCTCAAAAAAAATAATCGAGGCGAAGTGAGAATTTTAAGTTTCGTGAGCCGGGCGGTCGTCAGGCCGTGGCCGAGGCCGTCCCGTAAGTTATCAAGCGCGTCTCGGTTGTCGGATAAGTTGAGAGGCCGCCGGGAACATTAATGATGCTCAAGCCTCAAGAGGTGCGCGAGTATAGCACCGTTCGACGTGAGGACGACCTCTTTTTTATCCTCGTCCCTCGACGCCGCGGGCCGGGGGTTTTGGTGTGTTAGAAGGAAATCTCTGGCCGCGTCGTTCAGACCGGGGTCGCCGACCAGACCACGGTCGCGCGGGTTGGCGTAACGCTTCAGCGCTTCGAGCGCGGGGACGCTCTCGGCCGACCAGACCAGCCACAGCTTCTCCGTCCCCTGTTCCGCGTCGAACTGTATCCAACTCCGCTCTGGAACCTGAACCTGCCGGCCCGCGCCGAGCCGCGATTGGCCTTCGTTGGCGGTGGGCGAAGGGAAGAGAATCACGTAGGCCGAAGGACGGCCCTGCTCCGACGGCCCCTCGTTCAGGATGTAGAGGTGGCCGTCCTGCGGGCTGCTGAGGCTCAGACGCACGCGATAATCCCGCTCGAAATTAATCTCGCCGCCGAGCCGGAACGGGTCTTCAAACGGCCTCCCGTCGCGGTACTTCTGAACCAGTATCGAGTAGACGAGGCTCCGCTCCGGCTCGGCGTCGGGAGTCGTGGGCGTCGTCGCGTTCGTCACGGGATTCGGGGAGCGCCACGCCCACGCGCCGATGATTGCCGCCGCGGCCAGCAGCAGCACGGCCGCGACCACGAGCACGGTCGCGCTCCTGTTACGGGTCGCGCGGGCGGCGGCGGGCGGCGACTTCCGTACGGCCGTGCTGCCGGGCGTGACTCTTCCAGAGCCCGCTCCGGCCTCCAGTTCCCGGCGCAGGTTTTCGAGGTCGAGCGCAAGTTCTCCGCTCGTCTGATACCGCTTCTCCCGGTCTTTCTGTAGAGCCTTTCCGACGATTCTTTGGAGCCCGTCGGGCACGCCGGAGCCTTCTTTAGCGAGCCGCTCGGGCTCGCGCTCAAGGACGGCGGCGAGCACGTCGCTCGGCGTCTGCCCGACGAAGGGCGCGCGCCCCGCCAGCATCTCGTAGAGCACGACGCCCAGACTCCACACGTCCGTCCGCGCATCGACCGCGAGCCCGCGCGCCTGCTCGGGCGACATGTACGCGATGGTGCCCATCAACATGCCGGGCACGGTGTGGACGCTCTCCGTGTCGGCGCCGTCGCCCGCGTCGCCGCTGAAAGGCCGTGTGTATTTCGCGAGGCCGAAGTCTAATACTTTGACGCGCCCCTCGGCGTCGAGCATGACGTTCTCGGGCTTGATGTCACGGTGGACGATGCCCGCCTGATGTGCCTTCGAGAGGGCGCCCGCGATTTGCGCCGCGACCCCGAGCGCCTCGCCCGGCCCGAGGCCCCCGCCCTTCAAGCGTTGCCGCAACGTCTCGCCCTCTACGAACTCCGTCGCGATAAAGTACCTGCCGTCCGCCTGTTCGATTTCGTAGATCGTCAGCACGTTCGGGTGGTTGAGGGCCGAAGCGGCGCGCGCCTCCTGCCTGAAGCGCCGGATGCGACTCTCGTCGTCGGTCAGATAATCGGGGAGCAGTTTGAGCGCGACCTTCCGCCTGAGCCGCGTGTCCCTCGCGAGGTAAACGTCGCCCATCCCGCCCGAGCCCAGCAGCGCCATGACATGGTAGTGGCCGACGCTCTGCCCGACGAGCGCGCCCGTGGAGTTCTCCGCCAGCGTCTCGGCGGCGACCGCGTAGGCGGGGGCGTCCATGAAACTGCCGGGCTGCTCGTCGGCGGCGACGAGCGCCTCGACCTTCGCGCGCAGCGCCGTGTCGCCGCCGCACGCCTCCGCCAGAAAAGCGGCGCGCTCTTCGGCCGGCCGCTCCAGCGCGGCGTGGAACAGTTCTTTAACACGCTGGTAGCGTTCCGGGGTCATGAGGGCTTTTGAAATCTCTTCGCGGGCGGGCGGCCTCAACCTTCCAACTCGTGCCGGAGCCACGAGCGCGCCATCTTCCATTCGCGCTCGACCGTGGCGTGTGAGATCGAGAGGACTTCGGCCGTCTCCTCGATGGTCAGCCCGCCGAAGAAACGCAGCTCGACGACGCGCGCCTGCTGCGGGTCGAGTTGTTCCAACTCCTGCAGGGCGAGGTGCACGGCCAGCAGATCGACGCTCGTCCGCCCCGCTATCCGGTCGGCCCTGCTCAGCGAGAGGCTGTACTGCCCGCCGCCCCGCTTCGCCGCCTGCTGGTTGCGCGCGTGGTCTACGAGTATGCGGCGCATCAACCTCGCCGCGATCCCGAAGAAGTGCGCGCGGCTCTGCCACCTGATGTCGTCCTGATCGATCAAACGCAGGAAGACTTCGTTGATGAGGGCGGTGGGTTGCAGCGTGTGGTCGTGCCGCTCGCGCCTGATGTAATTACCGGCCAGCCGCCGCAGCTCCTTGTAAATCAGCGGCACCAACTCGTCGAGCGCACTCTGCTCCCCGTTGCTCCACCTCTCCAGAACCTCTGTGATGTTCGGCTGAGCCTGCATCGCCCGCGGCCCTTTCCCACAACGCGACTAAGAGAGTACGCAACTTATTTTTTCTGGTACGCAACGTTATTCCGGAGCCCTTCACGACGTACTTCGCAATATGGAATTTTGACCGCTGCTAATAATAGAACGTCGGCCGCAAGCGTTTGCGAGATTTTGGCGGCGGCGCTACAGGGTGCCGGTAATCTAAATTTTTCTTAGCAGAAATAAGCCAATATTTTTGTGGGCTTTATGCCAAATTAAATGAAAACCACGCGTCGGGAGCCACTGTACGAGAGAAGAATACGAATATAAGGTGGTGGCTGCTAAATTAAGACGCTTCCATCTAACAGATTGATTGCTACTCAATATTTTTGCATTAAGGTCATTGCAATAGATAATTAAGTTAAGAGAGTTTGGGACACAGGTAATCATTTGGTTGATATCGTAGTCAAATTTAATGTCCTCATATGACAGACTGGTAGCTCGCTCTAACGGCCCAAAGGCAAACCGAGTATTAAGAGGGTTACTATAGCCGCTCATGACGATTTGCTTTTCCTCTTCTGTAATCGCGCGACACCCATCCCAGCTATCCAACTTGTGTAACCGTACATCAAGGAAGAGTAGATCGTTTGTTTCCATGCCTTCGCGGATGGCTTGAAGTAAATCAGCTTCGTTATGATTACCCAGTGTGTTCCCGTTCAATGTAAAGAAATTTACTGAGTCGTCAAATGTATAAATCGGAGCTAGGCGTCTTAGTTCAATAAAGTCACCGTGAATAGCTTTTATGCGAAATCTCTTCCCAAAATATTGCTTATCTGAGCACTCGACAATGTGAGCCACAGCTTGCTGCAAAAGCTCGAATGAAATATCTATACAGTAATAATATTCAAAGTTTGGGATGCTTCTTGTTAATTTGGATAACAGGCGAACATCAATCTGTCCATCCCCCGAACCTAAGCTTATTAAATCGACCGAGCTGCTCCCAAAATTGCAAATATCAATGACTTCATCAAAATGTGTGGCAATAGATTCGATTAATTCCTTATGTCCGTAATCGTAATTTTGACATAAAGCGAGCCAATGCTTTGCACACGTGACACCCAGGTAATGGTATTTAAGCTCTATGGTTCCCCCGCGCCTGAGGTCTGTGCTGAGATTCTTGTTGAGGTTGATGTTACTTAAGGCAAAACTAAGCGCGCTATCGGCAAGAACTTCTGTAAACCTGCCGCGGTCAAAACCGTCGACCTCATCGACAGGCGAGATATAGCTTGTGTCGAAATTCCCGCCGCGTTCCGCCGACAGGTAATCCGAACGCCCCTCTTCATGAACATCGCAGCCGGCATTTTTAAGACGTGAAACAAAAGCATTCTTACTGTCAGAATTATTGCTCAATAAAATATAGTTCAAACCATCAATGTCAGAGATGCGTCTTATCTCCTCGAAGCAGACAAGAATTGTGCGTTGCTGTCCTGCCACCCCAAGCGCCCACCCGGCTTCCAGCAATACATTAGGCCGCGGCTGTAGCCTGTAAGGCTCTACGCCGTAAGCAGGCCGCAACTTGACAATCTCATCTCCAGTTAAAAGAACCACCACACATTGAGCAACCTCCAACCCGGCCTTAACGATGTCCAAAGTATGCGGGGCTGCCATGCCTGTCAGACTCACAGCCTGCTCCCATTCAATTGGTTCTAGCCCTAAGGCACGAAGAAAGATAAATATCTGTTCCTTGGCTTTAATATTTCTGCCGTGCACCACAAACACCTTGTTGGCAGGAGATTCACTCATTGTCATGATTCCTTGAGCACATGCACTATCACTCAAATTATTTGAATAAAACCAGCAGGTTTCGTGAGGCTAACAAGAGATGTTCTCGTCAGCAGGAACGACTGATTAGGACAGAAGGAAAATATGAGCTTTGCGGTTAAATGTCAATATTTTGTTAGGCTGACCGCTTATCACTTTTGAGAGAGGAATAATGAAAGGTTCATGGCCCTGTGGTGACCTCCTCCCCAACAGAGGTGCAACTATAATGAGAGTTCCGCCGGTTGGTTAGAGCCGCATTTCGCCGCGAACTCAGCCGGTGTCAGGTGCTGCAAGCTCCGGTGTGGTCGCCGCTCGTTGTAATCCACCCGCCACTCTTCG
>JBEVKV010000118.1:0-10018 GCA_040509515.1 Pyrinomonadaceae bacterium
AGAGGCCGTTTGCGCCCGACTCGTTCGCGCCCTCGAAGAGTGCCGTTAGCCCGCCGCGCTCGTCCGCGAGCAGCAGCGGCGTCCCGCGCAAAGTTCCTTCCTTCAACAGGCGGCGGGGCGCGAAGGTGCGGCCGCCGTCGCTCGACTCTGAGCTGTAGAGCCCCGGACGCCCGGCCTCGCCCGCCGTGAACCAGAGCACGCGCAAACCGCCACCGTCGCCGGCCGCGAGCGCCGGCCCCGAGACGGGACAACCGCGCAGTTCCCATCGGTCGTCGCTCACGACCACCGGCGCGGCGAAAGTCTCGCCGCCGTCCTCGGAGGAGGCGACCGCGATGTGGCGCATGTCGCCCGGCAGAACCTGCCGCCACCCGACGTGGACGCGCCCGTCGCCGGTGACCGCCAGCGCGGTCTGACAGCACGGGCAGGCTTCGGAAGCCACGCGCCGGTTCCGCGAGAACGTGCGGCCGCCGTCGCCCGAGGCGGCGAAGAAGACTTCGCGATTCTGCTCGCCGTGCATCCCGCCGCTCGCCTTCTTCGCGCCCGCGCCTTCGACGGTCTTCGGAGCCTCGTGGTGCTGATGCAGGTTGCGCTCGTCGAGCCACGCGAGATAGACGCGCCCGCCGCGCCCCACAGCCATCGAGTGCATGCCGTGGACGCCGACCGTCGCGTCGTCGTTGACCTTGACCGGCGGGGCGAAGCTCCGCCCGCCGTCGCGCGAAGCCGAAAGGTAGAGCGTCGTCGCGTGACCCGCCTCGGCCGCGCGCGCAGTCCACGCGACGTAGACCGTGCCGTCGTCGTCGACCGTCAAGTCCGGCGGGTCGCCGCGCCACGCCGTCGCCCCGCCGGCCACGGGGTTGACGCGCGCGGGCTCGCCCTCGCGGTTCCCCTTGTCGTCGAAGCGCGCGACCCACACGTCGGCCTCTTTGCCAGCGCCGTGACCGACCCACGCGACGTAGACCGCGCCGCCCGGCGCGGCCGCGACCGCGGGCTCCGCGGCGTTGACGCCTTCGGCCGAGACGCGCACGCGGCGCGCGTCCGCGGCGGCGACCTCGGCCGCGGCGGTCGCCTTCGGCGCGTCCGGCGTGGGCGTCGAAACGGTCACATATTCGCAGCCGGCGACCGCGAGCGTTAAAGCCGCGGCCGCGCACATCACTCTCGCCGGAGTCCCGAAAAGAAACTCGAAAAGCTTGTTCTTCATCATCGCGTTTTGGGTGAGGCTCCCGACGGAAGCTCAGGTCAGAAGTCGAGGCGCAGGCCGAACTGTATCTGGCGCGGGTTGTCGGCGGCGGTCGGTTGTCCGAAGCTCCGGAGCGGCGTCGGCCCCGTGCCGAAGACGTTGTTGGGGAGCTGTAGGTTCGCGCGGTTGAGCACGTTGAAGCCCTCGGCGATGACCTCGAAGCCGGCGCGCTCGGTCAGACGCCAGCGGCGGCTCAGGCGCAGATCGAGCGACGCGGTGTCGAAGCCGCGCCCGGTGTTGCGCCCCACGCCCGCGGGGCGGTCGTTGACGTTCGTGTCGCCGTTGCGGTCGTTGCCGGTCAGGACGTTGAAGGGCAGCGGCGAAGCGTACTGGAAGATGTAACTGAGCTGGAAGCCCGCGAGCGCGTTGCGCCAGAGCGAAGCGCCGCCCCCGGCGCTCGGCGCGTCGAACGAGCCGCTGAGGGCGAGCCGGTGGCGCTGGTCGTTGTCGGCGAGTCCCCGCTCGTCGCGCAGGTTCGCGTTGTCCTGCGGCGTGAAGAAGAAGGCGTTGCCAACGTCGTCAATCGCCTTCGAGAAGGTGTAGGAGACGCGCGCGTGCGCACTGTGCCCGAAGCGCCGCTTGAAGGAGACGACCATCCCGTCGTAGTAGCTGTCACCCGAAGACTCGTAGCGCGAGACGTTGGCGAAGCGCGCGTCGGGGCGTCCCAGATTGGGCACGCCCGCCGAGGCAGGGAAGCGCGGCACGTTGACGTTGCGCGAGACGACGATGTGCTCGCCGCGCGTGTGCAGGTAGCCGACCGAGAGCGACATCGCGCCCGACAACTCGCGCTCGACTTGCAGGCTCGCCTGCTGGCTGTACGCGGAGCGTATGCGCGGGTCGATGGTCGTGACGCTGACGAGCAAGCCCTCGGGGAAGGCTTCGAGCGGCGTGGGAAAGACGGGCGCGCCCGCGACGCCGAAGGGGAGCACGGCCACGCGGTACTTCGACCCGTCGCGCTGCAAGGCGTTCGAGGTGGCGCGCAGCGGCAGACGGTCGAAGAAGACTCCGTAACTGGCGCGCACGACCGTCCGGCGGTCGCGGCCGAGGAAGTCCGGCGAGTAGGCCACACCGGCGCGCGGCGCGAAGTTGTTCGCGTCCGTCTCAATGGGGTCGGGCAAAAACTGCGCGTCGTATCTCAGCCCGAGGTTGACGGTCAGGTCGCGGCGCGGCCTCCACTCGTCCTGCGCGAAGAGCCCGACGTTCGGGTTCGACTGGAACTGGCTCGCCTCGCCGAACGCCTGCTGGAAGGTCGCGTAGCGGCCCGCGAGGAAGTTCGCGAGCGAGGTGAAGGTGTAGACGCCCTGCAACGCGCCGGGGAAGTCGATTCGCGCGCGTTCGTACAGGAGCCCCGCGCCCGCCTTGAGCGAGTGCGCGCCGCGCTGCGCCGTCACGTTATCCAACAGCTCGAACATGTCGAGGCCGCGCGCCGTCGGCGAAAACGTCGCGGTGCCGAAGCTGGCGACGCCCGAGATGTTGACCGCCGGCCCGGCCTCGTCGTTGACCGGCGCGGCCAGCCGGCTGCGCGTGAACTGGAAGCGCGCCTCGTTGAGCGCCCCGGCGGACAGCGTCGTCGCGAGACTCGCCGCGACGGTCTGGTCGCGGTTTTCCAGACCCGTGCCGCGGCTGACGGCGTTCAGACCGCCGACGTTGCGCGCGTTGTGGCTCGAAACGTCGTAGAGGTTGTAGCGCGCCGCGAACTGGCTCGACTCGCCCAACTGCTGGTCGAGGCGGAAGAGGAAGTTTGAAGAGTCGAAGCCCGTCGCGGCCATCCCGGTCGAGATGCGCGGGCCCGCGAAACCGAGTTGGTCGAGGCGCGCGTTGACGGCCGCGACCGCCCCGGGCGTGATGGTCACGGGGACGACGTTGTCGAGCCGCGTCCGCTCGTAGTTGGAGAAGAAGAAGGTGCGGTCGCGCTTGAGCGGCCCGCCCGCGCTCGCGCCGTACTGCGCCTGCGTGAGCGGGTCTTTCGAGGGCGAGAGCGGCGCGCGCGCGTCGAGCCGCTGGTTGCGCAGAAAGCCGTAGACACGCCCGCTGAAGTCGTTCGTCCCCGAGCGCGTGACGATGTTGACGAAGCCGCCCGACGCGCGTCCGAACTCGGCGACGCCGCCCGAAGTGACGACCTCGAACTCGCGTATCACTTCCTGACTGTAGAAGGTGCCCGCCAGACCGGCCGCGTCGTCGGTCGAAGAGAGTCCGTCGACCACGAAGCCGTTATTGATGGAGCGCTGTCCCGTGATCGAAAGCCCCGCGCCGGGCACGGCCGAGGTTTCGGGAAAGCGCTGGTTGGCGACCGGGTTGGTGCGTGACACGCCGGGCGTGAGCGCGGCGAGGTCGAGGTAGTTGCGCCCGTTCAGGGGCAGGCTGCCGATCTCGCCCGTCACAATCGTCTCGGCCACCTGCGTGCGCGCGGTCTCGACAACCGGGGCCTCGGTCGCCGTCACCTCGACGCTCTCGGCGATGCCCGTGGGCGAAAGCCGCAGCGGCAGGTCGAGCGCCTGCCCGACGGTCACGGTCAGACGCACGGTGAGCGGGGCGAAGTCGGCCTTCTCCGCCTTGAGCAAGTAGGTTCCCACGGGCACGTACGCGAAGCGGTAGCGCCCCTCGCCGTCGCTGACGGAGGTCAGCCGGCGGCCGGTGTCCACGGCCGTGGCCGTCACGTTCGCGCCCGGCAGCGTCGCGCCGTTCGCGTCCTCGACGTAGCCGCCGAGCGTGGCCGAGGTCACGGCCTGCTGCGCTGCCGCGCGGTGTGCGCCGAGTGTCAGAGCCAACAGCGCCCCGAGCAGAAACGGCGTGAGCGCCGCGGCCTTGAGCGACGCGCGAAAGGGCGCGCGCCCGCCTGAGTCAACTCGTTTTCTGTGTCGCATCATGACCTCGCTAACGGGCTTGCCTCTGATGACCGGAGAGGCGGAATGAAGGGCGGTCTGCGCGTGCGATGGCAAATCTTGTTCCGCCCGACGGCGCGCACGCGCCGGGTCGGAGGCCGGAATATATAGCGGGGCATGAAGTGAGCGTTGACGGGTGAAGCGCTTCGAGGGTCGGCCGAACCGTCGCCCGCTCGCTTCGCGTTGGGGGATGGCATGGCGTGATGCGCGTTGAAACATAGGCCGGGGGTTATGTTTTAAATTGAAACCGGGCTGGCGGTGCCGTCGCCGTCGGTGGTTGGGTTCGCCGGGTCTCCGCCTTCGGGCATGACGATTGCTCATCTCGGCGTCGCTGAGCCACTGCACCGATGCGCGCCGCCTCCTGATAGGCGAGCATCCCGTACTTTTCCTTCCGGTGGTCAGACGATGAATAGGCACAGCTCCTTCTCGCCGCGGCTCTAAAGAAAGAGAGCCGCGCACGGCGAGCCGAGGGGCAGGCCACAGATGAAAATCACTTATTAATCTGTTCGGTGGCACTCGCTGCCGGCCTCCGCCGAGGCGCCGTTCGCCGGCCGCCGGGAGCCGGGACGCAGCGCGACACTTCCGCACCTGTTCCCCGCTGTGGGGATTCGCGAGAGTGTGTCGCGTGTCGCGCGCTGAGGCGTGGGCACGATTCGCCGCCTACATACCTGTTGAGCCTCTCACCTTCGAGGAAGGATGCCCATGAGAAACGAGAATCTGACCAGACACCGAAAGGCACGTCGGCTGTTCGGCCCCGCGCTCCTGCTGATGCTGTTAGCGCTGGGCGGGATCGCGCACGCGCAAACGTCGTCGACGGCAGTAGCGCCGGTCGACGACGGCTCCGGCCTGATATACCCCTATCCGAGCCCGACGCCGCGGCCGTTGCCGACCCCAATCGTGGAACCGACGCCGTACCCGACCCCGATTACAATCGGGCCGGAGTGTAAACGCACCATCAAAGCGGACGTGGTGGCGCTCGACCAGCCGATTGTCTACAACCGGCTCGGCGCGATGAACCCGGGCGGGATGATGTTCGCCCTCCGCAACGACGTGAAGCCCATCGACGCCGCTTCGGGGCTCGTGGCCGGCAACGTCCAGCTCAAAGAGTACAAGCGCCCGCGCCCGCTCACGCTGCGCATGAACGTGGGCGACTGCTTGCAGATTCTTTTCCAGAACCTGCTCTCCATCATGCGCACCGACGAGGATCAGCCGAACACGCGCTCCGCCTCGATTCATGTGGCCGGCCTCCAGCTCGTGAACGGCATCAGCGACGACGGCTCGAACGTCGGGATGAACACGAGCAGCCTCGTGAGCCCCGGCGGCACCGCCACCTACACGCTCTACGCCGAGCGCGAGGGCTCGCACCTGCTCTACTCGACCGCGGCGACGACCGGCGGCGAGGGCGACGGCGGCTCCATCGCGCACGGTCTCTTCGGCGCGGTCAACGTCGAGCCCGCGGGCTCGGAGTGGTACCGCAGCCAGTTGACCAAGTCCGACATGGCCGCGGCCACCCAGAAGACTTCGCTGGGCGCGCAGATTCGCACCGGCGGCGACCAGCCCGTCATCAACTACGACGCGACCTACACCAAGGGCAACACCGGCGGCCGCGTGCTGGGCACGCCCATTCTCAAAATTCTCGACGCCAATAACAACATCGTCCACTCCGACCTGAACGCGATCATCACGGGGCCGGGGCGCGGCAACTTCCCCGCGGGCACCTACCGCCCGAACCCGGTGGAGCCTAACCGCAACCAGCCCTTCCGCGAGTTCACCGTCGTCTACCACGACGAGATCAAGGCCGTTCAGGCGTTCCCCAAGTTCTACGAAGACCCCGTCCTCGGCCACACGCTCTACAGCGTCAAGGACGGCTTCGGCATCAACTACGGTGTCGCCGGCGTCGGCTCCGAGATTCTGGCCAACCGCCTGAAGCTCGGCCCGATGAAGGACTGCACCGAGTGTCTCTACGAGGAGTTCTTCCTCTCGGCGTGGACTATCGGAGACCCGGCGCAGCTCGTCGACCTCCCGGCCAACGCCAGCAACCCGGCGACCGGGCTCGTCGCGAAGAAGGTGCTCTACCCCGACGACCCGTCGAACGTGCACCACTCGTACCTGAACGACCACGTCAAGATGCGCGTGCTCCACGCCGGGCCGAAGGAGCACCACATCCACCACCTCCACGCGCACCAGTGGCTGCGCACGCCCGACGACGACAACTCCAGCTACCTCGACAGTCAGGCCCTCGGGCCGGGCTACTCGTTCACCACCGAGATCGCGCACGGCGGCACGGGCAACCGCAACCGCACCCCGGGCGACTCGATCTTCCACTGCCACTTCTACCCGCACTTTGCGCAGGGCATGTGGGAGCTGTGGCGCGCGCACGACGCCTTTGAAGAGGGCACGGCGCTCAACGCCGACGGCACGGTCGCGGCGGGCGCGCGCGCGCTGCCCGACGGCGAGATCAAGTCCGGCACGCCGATTCCGGCGCTCGTCCCCATCCCGACGCTCGCGATGGCGCCGGCCCCGACGGCCAACTTCCAGGGCTTCCCCTTCTACATCCCCGGCGTCGCCGGCCACCGGCCGCCGCACCCGCCGCTCGACACCGTTGACGACGGCGGCCTGCCGCGCCACATCATCACGGGCGGCACTTACACCGAGGTTCACAACCGCCTCGACTTCTCGAAGGACTTGATCACCGCCATCGCCCAGCCGATTCCCGAGGCGGGCACGGCCACCGAGCTGGCCGCGATGAACTTCCACGCGCAGCCCTCGCACGCCACGTACCTGCCCGACGGCACGAGCGGCGCGAAGTTCCTGACCAACGGCCTGCCCGCCAAGCCGGGCGCGCCCTACGCCGACCCCTGCATCACCGACGCGCAGACCGCCACCGGCACCCCGCGCACCTACAAGGCGGCCGACATCCAGATCGACATGAAGATCAACAAGGCAGGGTGGCACGTCCCGCAGGCGCGCATCCTGACCCTCTGGGGCGATGTCGCGGCCACGCGTGCCGGCACGCGCGCGCCGGAGCCGTTCTTCTTCCGCGCCAACACGGGCGACTGCATCACGTTCCACCACACCAACCTCGTCCCGCGCTACTACGAACTGGACGACTTCCAGGTGCGCACCCCGACCGACATCATGGGGCAGCACATCCACCTCGTGAAGTTCGACGTGACCTCGTCGGACGGCGCGGGCAACGGCTGGAACTACGAGGACGGCACCTTCTCGCCCGAGGAGGTCATCGAGCGCATCCACGCCATCCGCAAGCAGAACAGTTGCGTCGGCAAGGACAGCGGCGACCCGCGCGACAACACGTTCACGTGCCCCGTCGCCAGGGCGCACCCGACGCTCGGCACGGTCGGCGCGCAGACCACCATCCAGCGCTGGTACGCCGACGCCACGCTCAACAACAACGGCAAGGATCGCACGCTCCGCACCGTCTTCTCGCACGACCACTTCGGCCCCTCGACGCACCAGCAGACGGGCCTCTACTCGGGTCTCGTCATCGAGCCGCAGGGCTCGCAGTGGCGCGACCCCGAGACCGGCGTCGTCTTCGGCGGTGCCGGGATCGCCGGCCGCTCCGACGGCGGCCCGACGACGTGGCGCGCCGACATCCTGACGGTCGACCGCTCGAAGAGCTACCGCGAGTTCCTGCTTGAGTTCGCGGACTTCCAGCTCGCCTACGAGGCGGGCGGCGGCATCGACAGCACCGGCAAGCCCATCCCCGACCCGGCGCGCGCCATCAACCCGCCCTTCAAGGACGAGGTCGGCCTGCCCTACATCGTGCGCAAGGCCGACGAGTGCCCGGGCGGCGTCCCGCTCCCGTGCCCCGAGGCCGTCTCGGCCTCCGACCCGGGCACGATGTCTGTGAACTACCGCAACGAGCCGGTCGCGCTGCGCGTGCGCAACCCCTCGACCAACACGCAGGCGGGCGGCGAAGAGGGTGACCTCTCGCACGTCTACCGCTCGCTCACGACGCGCGCCGACGCGCGGCTCAACACGCAGCCGACCTTCTACCCGGCGCTCTCGAAGGACGTGAAGCCGGGCGACCCCTACACGCCGCTGCTGAGGGCGTACGAGGACGACAACGTCCAGATTCGCATCCTCGTCGGCGCGCACGAGGAGGGTCACAACTTCGAGGTGCAGGGCATCAAGTGGAAGTTCGAGCCCGGCACGCCCGAAGACCCCGTTGCCGACGCGAACAACAACTCCGGTTACCGCAACAACCAGATGATGGGCATCAGCGAGCACTACGAGTTCGTCGTGCCCAAGCTGCCCAAGAACTTTCAGGGCGACACGGCCGACTACCTCTACCGTCCGGGCTCTAGCGTGGACGACCAGTGGAACGGCCTGTGGGGCATCATGCGCGCCTACAAGGCGACGCGCACCGACCTCGTGAAGCTGCCGAGCAACACGACGGGCGGCGCGCCCTTCGTCAACCCCGGCGACTTCAACGGCGTCTGCCCGAAGGGGCTCGTCCCGCAGTCCTTCGGCGTGACGGCCATCCTCGCGCGCGACGTGCTGCAAGAGGGGACGCTGATCTACAACAGCCGCACCGCCAACGGCGGCCAGCTCCACGACCCGACGGCGATCATGTTCGTCCGCTCGACCGACATCGACGCGGTGACGGGCAAGCTCAAGAAGGGCGTGCCCCGCGAGCCGCTCGTGCTCCGCGCGAAGGCCGGCGACTGCGTCGAGGTGACGCTCACCAACAAGCTGCCGACCACCGGCGCGCTCGACATCCCCGGCTTCAACACGATGCCGATGATCGTCGAAAACTTCAACGCCAACCAGGTCAGGCCGTCGGCCGAGGTGGGTCTGCACCCGCAGAACCTCTTCTTCGACGTGACGCGCTCGAACGGCGTCAACGTCGGCTTCAACCCGGTGCAGACCGTCAAGCCGGGCTTCTCGACCAAGTACCAGTGGTACGCGGGTGACGTGACCTCGAACGGCACCAACACCGGCGTCTTCACGCCCATCGAGTTCGGCGCGACCGGGCTCACTTCGTCCGACCCGATCAAGCACTCGAACAAGGGCGCGTTCGGCTCGCTCATCATCGAGCCGGCCGGGTCGAGCTGGGCCGAAGACTTCGGCTCGCGCTCGCAGGCGACGGTCTACAAGGCCGACGGCACGAGCTTCCGCGAGTTCGTGATGGTCTTCCAGAACGACGTCAACCTCCGCTACAACGGCTTCGGCGCGAACACCGACCCGTACTCGTCCGCCGCGCTCGGCGGGGCGACGAGCGTCGCGGTGCCGAACCTCGCGGGCGACGAGGACGCGGAGGATTCCGCGCAGAAGGCGGTCAACTACCGCACCGAGCCGCTCTGGAAGCGCATGGGCTACGCCCCCGACACGCCGCTCAACAGCGAGCCGGAGCCGGGTGAAGCCCCCGACCCGCGCACGCCGACGCGCGACTACGACTTCACCAACGTGCTGTCGAACTCGCAGATTGGCGGCCTCGACCCCGAGACGCCGGTCTTCACGGCCACCGCGGGTCAGGACGTGCGCATCCGCCTGCTCCAGCCCACGGGCCACAACCGCAACAACGTGTTGATGGTTCACGGGCACATCTGGGAGGAGGAGCCCTACACCAATAACTCCACGGTGATCGGCTCCAACCCGCTCTCCGAGTGGAAGGGCGCGCAGTTCGGCATCGGGCCGGGAAGCCACTTCGACTTCCTCCTGAAGCATGGTGCGGGCGGCGCGTTCGCCGTCCCCGGTGATTACCTCTACCGCACGTTCCAGTCCTTCCAGTTCGACGGAGGCATCTGGGGCATCTTCCGCGTCTCGCCCGGCTACAAGGAGCCGCCGACCTACCCGTGCTCATGCCCGAGGGGCATGGACTGCACGACGATGGTCTGCTACCAGCCGGAAGTGACCACGGCTAACTGACGCCTCA
>JBEVKV010000119.1:0-4979 GCA_040509515.1 Pyrinomonadaceae bacterium
TCGGCGAGGACTTTGGCGGCGAGCGCCTTCGAGTCGAGCCCCGCGGGGGAATTCGCCGTCAGGCGCAGCGAGTAGATGGGGCGGTTGCCGAACTGCTCGATGAGCGCAAGACCGTAAGGCGGCGACGTGAGGAACGAGATGTCGGTTCCCGCGGCGGGCAGGAGCTTGACGTTAATCTCGTTGGGGATGTACGACTCCTCGCCGTTCTCGACCGAGTCGGAAGAGGCGCGTGAGACGCGGCTGCCGGGCAGCCCCGCGAGGAGCAGGGTCGCCAGCAGCGCGAACACCCCGAGGGGACGAAAGAAGTTGCGGGACATCACGGAGGAACTCCTTAAAAATTCCTGACCTATTCAGTAACTTCGGGATTTCGGTGCGACTCGGAACTCGGCCGGATGTCGGACCCGGCCGGCGCTGGAAAAGTCCACCGCTTTTGATGCCTCTCTCCCGCCAGACAGTGCCCGCCGCCGGGTAAAAAATACACCGGAAATGAAGAAAATTTGTGTGACGCAGGCTACCAGCGGCCGGTCAGGACGAAGGGCGACCAGAAGAAGGGGTGTGGGCGCTCGCGCATCTGGCGGAGCTGTGCGGCGCGGAGCGCGGCGGCCGGGCGCTGGCCGTCGCGGAGCGAGGTGTAGAAGTCTTTCATCAGCTCGGCGGTCGCCTCGTCGTCCACCGTCCAGAGGCTCAAGACGAGCGACGCCGCGCCGGCGTAGAAGAAGCCGCGGACGAGCCCGAGCAACTCGTCGCCCGGCGCGACGGCGCTGACGCCCGTCTCGCAGGCCGAGAGCGTGACGAGCGACGCGCCCACGTCCAGCGTGTAGGCGTCGCGCACGGTGAGCCAGCCGTCGCCCAACCGGAGCGAAGAGAAGAGCGGGCTGTCGGGTCGGAACTGGCCGTGGCAGGCGAGGTGGAGCAGGTCGGCCGTGGGCGCGCGCTCGCGCAACGCCCCGACGGTCGCGCGTTCGTCGAGCAGCGCCGTCGCTTCGGGGAAGAGCGGCGCGAGCGCCTCTATCTCGTCGCGCACGCGCGGTGTCTGCTCGTCGGCGACGCCCATCAAAAGCGCGCGCTCGAACGGGCGCTCAGGTCGCGCGAGGCAGTAGCCGAGCACCGACGCGCTCGGCGCGTAGGAGACCTCGCGCCGCTCGACGACGTAGGAGTCGCCGTCGTCGAGCGCGTGGAACGGGACGTAGTGGAGCGTGCGGTGCGGGACGACGACGAGCCGGCGCTCGCCCAACAGCGGCTCGACGCGCCGGAGCAGCAGGTCGTAGAGCGTCCGCAGGTGTTGTCGCGCGCGCCCTTCGAGCGCCGGGAGGTGCGAGCGCATCCGCGCGGAGCCGTAGCGCAGGCTCCCGACCTGAAAGCGGAACTGCCCGAGAGCCTCGGCCACGGCCTTCTCGTCGGAGAGCCCGCGCACGACCTCGATACTTTCGCCGGTGACGACGAATGCGAGCAGCTCGCCGCCGAGGCTCGTGTACTCGACGAGCGCGGTGTCCGCGCCGAGCGACCGCTGCAAGCCCCGCACGTCGAGCGGCTCTGTGCGTCCCAAGGCGGGCGCGCCGCCGCGCTGCTGTAGCTGGCGCATGATTTCGAGCGTGCGCGTCTCGCGCTCGCGCACGGCGTCGTGGAGCGCCTGCATGGCGGCCGCGCCCCGCGCCGTGTCGCCCTCGGGCGGCCGGTTGATGCGGCTGTAGAACCAGTTCAACTCCTCGCGCAGCGCGTCCAACTGCTCGAAGAGCGCGGCCTCGAACTCGTCGCGCGGACGCGGGCGGACGGTGAGCGCGCCGCTCAGCATCTCGACCAGCGCGCGCGAGCGTGCGCGCTCGGTATAGCAGAGCGCGTCGGTCGTGCGGCCGTCGGAGAGGCAGAGCCGGACAAGCTCGTCGTAGGGCGCGAGCTTGTCTGCGACGAAGGCCGTGCGGAACTCCTCCGCGGGCAGCGGCGCGCGCAAGTCTTCGATGAGCGAGACGGCGCGCTTGAAAGAAGCCTCGGCCTGTTCGGTCGCGCCGCGCGCGGACGCGAGCAGCCCGAGTGAGGTGTGACAGCGCTCGGCGATTTGCGGGAGCGCCTGCGCCTCGGCCTCGCGGAGCGTCGTCTCAAGAAGAATCTGCGCGAGCCGCTCCTGCCCCTGCGCGCGCGCGGCCTCGCCGCGCAGCCAGCGCGCGAGCAGCAGACGCCGCCACGTCCCCGCGCGCGCGAGCGGGGCCTCGGCCTGCGCCGCGAGCACGGCCGTCGAGACGTGGTCGCCCTCGGCGAGACGCATCTGAGCCTCTGTGAGCGTGACGTAAGCCTCGCCGACCATGTTGTCCTCGGCGGCGTAGAGCTTGCGCGCCTCTTCGAGCAGGTCGTGCGCCTCTTCGGCGTCGCCCGTCAGGATGGCGGCGCGTCCCCCCTGCGCGAGCGCGCGCGCCTGCTCGGCGCGCATGCCGAGTTCCGCGAAGGTCGGCGCGACGCGTCGGTAGACGGCGAGCGCCTCGGCCGAGAGGTTGAGTTCGAGGTAGGCGTCGGCCAGCTCAAGCTCGGCGATGGCCGACTGGTGCGGCATCCCGAGCGCGGCGTAGCGGCGGCGCGAGCGCTCCAACAGATCGAGCGCGCGGTCGTAGCGTCCCTGGAAGAGCGCGAAGGCGCCCATGTTGCCCTCGATCTCGGCGAGCGTCGCGGCGAGACCCGCGCCCTCCGCGTAGTCGAGCGCCTGCTGGTAGAGCTGTTCGGCGGAGCGGAAGCGGTGGAGCGCGACGTGTGTGTTGGCGAGGCAGTTGTCTATCTTGGCGAGTTGGACGCGGTCGCCCACGGCCGCGAAGTGCGCGCGGGCCTCCGACTGGAACTGCTCGGCCTCGCGGTAGCGGTCGCGGCGGAAGTGTATGTTGCCGATGTTGTTCTCGACCTTGCCGGCGGCGAGCAGGTCGCCGTGTTCGAGAAAGCGGTCGCGCGCGCGCAGGCCCGTCTCGATGGCCTCCTCGTAGCGGCCGAGCATGGCGAGAGCGATGAGCTTGCTGACCTGCGTGGAGCCGGCCGTGTGCGGCTGACACAGGCGCTGGAAGCGCGACTCGGCGTCGTCGAGGCGTCGGACGGCATCCTCCATCCGCCCGCCGACGAGCGCGGCGATGCCGGAGCCCCAGTCGCTGAGCGCGGCAATCTCCTCGGAGTCGTTTTCGGAGGCGAGGGCTTCGAGCGCGGCGGCGGCGGCGACGGCGCGCTGCGAGTCGCCGCTCCACGCTTCGAGGCACACGTCTTTGAGCGCGTAGGCCAGCGACACGTCGGCCAGCGCCGCGTGCCCCGCGAGCAGCGAGCGCCGCTCGCCGTCGGCCGCGGCCGAGACCAGTCGCGAGACCAGTTCCGCCCTGTTCATCTTCGGGTCGTCCGTCGTCGTGGAAGAAGGGTTAACCGCGCAGACACGGAAGCCCGGCCGCTTTGAAATTTCAAACTTGAAATTTCAAATTCTTAAAGCCGTGTCGCCGTGTCTGCGCGGTCAACTTCGCCGCCGGCCGGATGTCTCTTAAGCCCTCAAACTCAACTCGGGAATCTCGACCTCGGTCTGGTCGAAGCGCAGGCGGAGCGCGTAGGTGCCGTCGGGCGTGGGCGGCAGCAGCGTAAACTCGCACAGCTCGTTGAGCGAGGCGCGCGCGGCCGTCGAGCCGTCGTCTCCGACAAGCTCGACCTCGCCGCCCGCGCACGGGCCGAGCACCTGACCCGAGACCGTCCAGCCCTCCGCCCCCGGCGCGAGCCGCAAATCAACGTCGAGGTCGCCCGCGCTGAACAGCATCTGGCGCGCGGGCGCGGCCTGCCCCGAGCGCACGCCGAAGGCGGGCGTCAGGCTGCTGCTGTCGAAGGCGAGCGCGGCGACGAGGCGGCGCAGGAGCCCCGGCTCGTCCGCCCGCACGCGACGCGCGCGGAACATGCGCACCACGTCGGCGACGAGCGCGGGTGGCGCGTCCTCCGCCGTGTCGGCGCGCATCAGCGCCGCGAGGTGGCCGAGCTGCGCGGCCTGCCCGGCGCAGCGCGTGCAGGCATCGAGATGCGCGCGCTCTGCGGCCGCCTCCTCAGGCGACAGGCGGCCTTCGGCCAAATCGGCCAGCCGCGCGAAAGGTATGTGTCGTGGGGTCAGTCTCATTTTCCGCTCCACCGGGGCGCGTCCGCTCTGGCGCCCGCTCGACAGGACAGTGCGGGGGCGGCGGCGAAAAATACGTGGGGAGGTAAATTGTTAACGGCGGGCGGTAAACGGTGAGAAAAAACACCACCCGGCCACCTTTTACCGGCTTTTACCGGCCGCCGCTTAAGAAAAGCCCTTCTTCTTCAGGATGTCGAGCAGCTTCTTGAGGCAGCGCGCGCGCGTGGGGCCGATGCTGCCCTCGGAGGTGCCGAGCGCGGCGGCGATCTCGGAGTAGGGCGGCGGCTCCGGGGCGTAGAAGAGCATCTGGAGGAGCGTCTGACAGCGGCCGCCGAGGTCTGCGAGCGCGGCGCGGACGAGGTGCTGCTCTTCGAGACGCGTGAGCGCCTCGTCCGGCAGCACGCCCTCGTCGGCGATGTCGTACATTTCGCCCTCGGCCTCGCCCTCGTCGGACGAGAAGGGGCGGAGCGACTTGGCGCGGCCGATCACGCGCCACGTCTTGCGCTTGGCGGTCGTGACGAGCCAAGCCTGTAGGCGCGAAGGCTGCTCAATGTTCTCGATGCTCTCAAGGAGGGTCGTGAAAACGTCCTGAAAGATTTCGGCGGCGGCGTCCTCGTCGAGCCCGGCGCGGCGCGGGATGGCGTAGATGAGCCGCTGGTAGCGCAGCACCAACACCTCCCAAGCGCCGTCGTCGCCCCGGCGGCACGCCGCCAGAAGCTGCTCGTCGCCCCCCGCTTTCAACTCCGCAGTCGCCACGCGCAAGAGGATAGGCGGCGGGAGCGGAAAACGCAAAAGGCAACAGAGAGTAGACAGAAGACGGTAGACAGTAGTCGGTAGAAAGACAGGCGGCGCGTCGTCGGCCTTCGGGCCGGAC
>JBEVKV010000120.1:0-6354 GCA_040509515.1 Pyrinomonadaceae bacterium
ATCGGCGTCTATCAGGCGGTCGTCGACGATACCATCGACTACCTGCACAGACCCGGGCGGGCCGGCAACAAGCTGCGCGACATCTACAAGCGCGTCGAGATTACGCTCCGCACGCACGTCACGCGGCTTGAGACCATCCGGCGCGGGCTCCCTTCGCAGCACGCCGTCTACGTGAAGGACGCCATCGACTTCGTGCGCGACAGCCGCGACAGGGCGCTCGGCGCTTTCTATGACGACGCCGTCATACGCGAGCCGAAACAGCCCGCCGTGACGACCGCCGCCGGCGAGCGCGCGACGAGCAACACCGTCGCGCGCCCCGAGGATGAGAAGAAACCCGACCAGCGGCGTTAGCCGTCCCACTTTTAAGCAGTCATGAATAGCCCCCACACTCCGACGCGCGCACGCCGCCGCTACAGAGCGCGCGCCGCCGCGCCCCTTCTCTTCGCGCTCTGCCTCTGCCCGGCCTTCGCGTCGGTCGCCTCGGCGCAGCGAAGCCGCGAGCACCTGACGCCAGAGGAGATCGAGCTGGTGCGCGACAATCAGGTGCTCGACGCGCGCACCGGCGTCTTCATCAAGGCCGCCGAGCGCCGCCTGCTCGCCGTCACCAAGCCGGCCGAGGCCGCGCAGGCCGCCGCGAAGGAGAAGGAGAAGTGGGGCGAGGTCAAGGGCACGCGCGCGCAGCTCTTCTACGACATCTCGAAGATTCTCGACGAGGCCGTCGTCAACGTTGACGACGTGGCCAGCCACGACCCCGATAGCCCGCTCCTGCGCAAGTCGCTCTACATGCTCGGGCAGGCGGCCGGGCGCATCCTGCCGGAATTGACGAAGCTGCGCGAGGGCGTCACCGAAGAGGCGGAGGCCGACCAGCTCGACCGCGCGCTTGAGGCCGCGAAGGAGATCGCCGAAGCCGCGAGGGAGCGCGGCGTCAACGCCGAAGACTTGAAGGCCAAGGCGAAGGCCGCGAAGAAGGACAACTGAGCGCGAAGAGAGACGACGGAGTCGCCCCTCGACTTCGGCCGAAGAGACCGTGGCGGCGCGTGCTTCCTGATAAAGCCGCGCCGCCTTTTTTATTTCGACCTGTTTCGACTTATTTCGACGGCCCCGAACCGCGCGGCCGTTTGTGTCGTAGAATAGGGCGCGAAAGGAAGGCGGAAAAAGTTTATGGAGAGCAGATTCTACCCGGGCGTTCAGGCCGACGTGGCGCCGCTACAGAGAGAGCTGCGCGCGCTCTTCGACGCCAACGAGGCTTACGAAGTCCAGACGATGCAGGTCTCGGCGACCGCCGTCCTTCAGGCGCGCAAGTCGAGCACGCTCCGCGACCTGACCGGGCTCTCGGCGGCGCTCACCATCAAGATCACGCCCGAGCACGGCGGCACGCGCGTCGAGATCGGGATGCAGAAGTGGCTCGACAAGGCGGCCATCGCGGCCGTCGCCTTCGTCGTCTTCCCGCCGCTCCTCGCCCTGCCCGCGCTCGGCGCGTACTGGCAGCACAAGGTCACGGAGGACACCTGGAGCGTCATCGAGGCGCACATCGCGCGCAAGGCCGGCGGCTACGTGCCGCCGATGCCCGGCCGCTGCGGCTCCTGCGGCAAGACCATCTCGTCGGGCTCCGCCTTCTGCGCCGGCTGCGGCGCGAGCGTGAAGGCCGCGCACACCTGCGCCGCGTGCGGCGCGCAGCAGAAAGACCCCGCCGCGCGCTTCTGCAACCGCTGCGGGAAACCTCTGCCTGCTTGAGTCAACCCTTACGCCGCCTCGGACTCGCGCTCCGACAGTCCCAGCTCGTCCGCGCAGTCGCGGCAGAGCCAGACGTGGATGTGCGCGGCGTCGGCCCAGAAGAAGGGCGTGACGCGCGCCGCGGCCCGCAGCGCCGCGTCGGACGGCAGGCGCTGGAGGTGTTTGACGTAGATGCTGCCGCGGTAAAAATAGCCCGGCGCGCCGCTCGCGCGGTGGACGCACTCTCGGACACGGTAATCCTGCTCGCTCTTCAAGTCGGGTAACCTCGGTAATCTCTCTATAAAGTATTGCAAAGCTGGGAGGGCTCGGCGCCCGCGTCGAGGCGCGGGTGAATGTTTACCACGCGTATCTCGCGGCGGAGTTGCATTGTCGTTGCGGAACGATTATTTTGCCGCCCTCCGGTTGAAAAGAATAAAGGTTTAAGGAATCATCCACCAATGTCCGAGAGGGAGCCCGAAGATTTGACCATCCTCGTCGTCGAGGATTACGAGGACACGAGCCTCGCGATGCGCCTCGCGCTCGAACAGAAGGGCTATCACATCCTTGAGGCTTCGGACGGCGAGCGCGCCGTCGAGGTCGCCGAGAGCGTCCGCCCCGACGTGGTTCTGATGGACCTGAATCTGCCCGTGCTCGACGGCTTCAGCGCGGCGCAGCGCATCCGCACCAACCCCGAACTCAAAGAGACCATCATCATCGCCGTCACCGCGCACCACGACGCAGACCTGCGCTCGCGCGCGGTCGCCGCCGGCTGCAACGCCTTCGTCACCAAGCCCATCGACTTCGAGTGGCTCGGCGAACTCATCTCGAACCTCCTTCCCTGAACCGACCCGACCCGGCGTCCTCCTAAGCGACTTCGGATTTACTCCCGGAGCGCGGACGCGCGCGTGCGAATTGCTGGACGCGCCGCGAGCGCCGATTTTTGCAGCGCGGCTCGGCGTTATCCAATTTCGGCAATCCGGCGGCGCGGATTCTCTGAATATCCTTCCGGCGAAGATTTCACTTTACACACCCCGCGCTGACCGCACCCGTCAGGCACGCTTCTTGTCTTAAAAGTCCGTAACGGAGCGGGCGCCCACCGCGCAACAAAGCTGACCCGCCGGGGCCTTCCAAACGATTGGACGGCGTCGGCGGGACACCAAAGGCTCGGAAGGAAACAAGGAGTAAGAGTTATGAAACGAGCAAATTTGCTCAGGGCGACGTGTGCCTTGTTGGGCGTCATCGCGCTCACGACAAGTCTCGCGGCGACGGTTGCCGCGCAACAGACGACAGGCAACGTGCGCGGCGTGGTCGCCGACCCGAACGGCGCGGCCGTGCCCAGCGCGCGCGTGACGCTCACAAGCAAGCAGACCAACCAGTCGCAGAGCGCGCAGACCAACGACAGCGGCGAGTACCAGTTCAACAATCTGCTCACCGGCGACTACACGGTCGAGGTTTCCGCCGCCAACTTCAAGACGACGACGCTCAGCGACGTGCGCGTCCAGCTCAACCAGACGACCGACCTGCCGGTGCAGTTGCAGGTCGGGCTTCAGGGCGAGACGGTCGAAGTCTCGGCCGCCGGGGCCGAGCTTGTGAACACGACCGACAACACGCTCGCCAAGTCGTTCGGCGAGCGGCAGGTCGTCGAGTTGGGGATCACCAACGTCGGCGGCGCGTTCGGCGGCGGCGTCAACAACCTCGCGCTGCTCGCGCCCAACGTCGCCTCGGCGGGCGGCGTCGGCGTCGGCACCGGCGGCTCGGTCGGCGGGCAACGCCCCCGCAACAACAACTTCATGCTCGACGGCGTGGACAACAATCGCAAGGACGTGACCGGGCCCACCGTCTACATCTCGCCGGAGAACGTCGCGGAGTTCTCGCTCCTCCAGAACCAGTTCTCGGCCGAGTTCGGACGCTCGAACGGCGGGCAGTTCATCACGGTCACCAAGTCCGGGTCTAACGACCTGCACGGCTCGGCCTTCGGCTTCATCCGCAACCGCCACCTGAACGCCATCGACACGCTCCAGAGGGCCGCCGGCATCACGCGCAACCGCGCCGACGGCGACCTCTTCATGCCGCGCTCTGACTTCTTCCGCGGCGGCTTCAACCTCGGCGGCCCCGTCTACCTGCCGCGCTTCGGCGAGGGCGGCGACCGCTACTGGAGCGGGCGCGACAAGCTGTTCTTCTACTTCGGCTACGAGCGTTTGCAGCTCGGCTCGGCGGCGGGCGTCGGCGGGCTGACGACCCCGACGGCCGCGGGCTTCGCCACGCTCAACTCGCTCGCCGGCCTCTCGCCGACGAACCGCGCCATCTTCAACACCTACGTGCCCGTCGCGCCGACGCAGACCGGCACCGTGCCCTTCTGCCTCGTCCCGCGCTCGGGCGGCCAGTGCCCGGCCGCGCAGGTCATCCAAATCCCCGTCGGCGACGTGGCAGTCCCCTCGCCCAACTTCACGAAGCAGAACCACATCGTGGGCAACGTCGACTTCAACCAGTCGGCCACGACGCAGCACCGCTTCCGGTTCACGATGACCAACACGGCCGACATCGACACGACGGCCAACCTGCCGGCCTTCTTCGTCGCGCTCCCCATCCCGGGGCGGCTCTTCTCTTACACGCTGCTGCACAACTTCACGCCGAACCTGATTAACGAGACGCGGCTCGCCTACCGGCGCTTCGCGCAGCCCATCACGATTCCGTCGGGGCTCTCGTTCCCGGGGCTCGACCAGTTCCCGAACATCGGCCTGCGCGACCTCGGGATCGACATCGGCCCGAACCCGAACGCGCCGCAGACCTACGTCGAGAACAACTATCAGGTCGTCAACAACATCACTTGGCTCAAGGGCAACCACTCGTTCAAGTTCGGCGGCGACTTCCGACGCGTCATCGCGCCGCAGTCGTTCGTCCAGCGCCAGCGCGGCGACTACCAGTACAACACCTTCGACCTCTTCCTGCAGGACATCAGCCCCGACTTCCTCGCGGAGCGGACGGTGGGCGCGTCGCCCTACTACGGCGACCAGCACCTGCTCTACGCCTTCGCGCAGGACGACTGGCGCGTGCGCAACAACCTGACGCTCAACCTCGGGGTCAACTACTCTTATCAGGAGGTGCCGAAGGGCGCGAACCTGCAGGCGCTCAACGCCATCGCCAACGTGCCCGGCCTGCTCGAATTCCGCGAGCCGAAGGAGCAGATGTGGAACTTCGCTCCCAAAGTGGGGCTCGTCTGGTCGCCTAACTTCGGCTCGGGGCTTCTGGGTCGCGCCTTCGGCACGCAGGGCAAGAGTTCGATTCGCGCGGGCTTCTCGATGGCCTACGACTACGTCTTCGACAACCTCTACATTCTGGCGCTCCCGCCGCAGTCGAACCAGACCAACGCCGTCGAGCCGGACGCGGCGCTGCCCGGCTTCCTCGCGGGCGGCGGCATCCCGCCCACGCCCGTCGACGTGGGCAGCGACCCCGAAGCGGCGCGCGCCAACACCGCCTCCTTCATCCCCGACCAGCAGGTGCCCTACTCGCTGACGTGGTCGCTCTCCTTCCAGCGCCAGTTCCTCAACGACTGGTCGTTCGAGGCGCGCTACCTCGGGACGCGCGGCATACACCTGTTGACGCAGAACCGCTTCAACCGCCAGCCGAAGGCTTCGCCGAGTCTGGGCGGGCTGCCGACCTTCTTCCAGCAGCCGTCGCAGGCGCAGCTCGACGCGCTCGCCCTGACGCTCGACGACATCGACGCGCGCTCGAACTTCGTGCCGAGTTTGGAGCAGGCCGGCTTCACCTCGCCGGGGCTGGTGGGCTTCTTCTCGAACGGCAACTCGACCTACCACGGCGCGTCGGCCTCGCTCACGCGGCGCTTCTCGCGCGGCTTCCAGTTGACGGCCGCCTACACCTGGAGCCACTTGATTGACGACACGACCGCCGAAGTCTTCTCGACGGTGCTGAGCCCGCGCCGCGTCGAGGACTTCCAAGACCTCAGTCGCGAGCGCGCCGACTCCGCTCTCGACCGCCGGCACCGCTTCACGGTCGGGGCCATCTACGAGCTGCCCTTCTTCCGCAACCACTCGAACCGCTTCGTCCGCACGGCGCTCGGCGGCTTCCAGCTCGCCGGCACCTACATGGCCGAGTCCGGGCAGAAGGCGACGGTGCTCTCGGGCATCGACTCGAACCTGAACGGCGACGCCGCGCCCGACCGCACCATCCGCAACCCGGCCGGGCTTCGGAACACGGCGAGCACCGTCACGGCGCTGACCAACAGCGGCGGGCAGGTCGTCGGCTATCTGGCCGACAACCCGAACGCCGAGTACATACAGGCGGGGCTCGGGGCGCTGTCGAACTCGGCGCGCAACACGCTCCAACTGCCCGGCATCAACAACTTCGATGTGTCGATCTTCAAGAACTTCTACTTCGCGGGCGACACCACCCGGCGCATACAGCTTCGCGCCGACTTCTTCAACGCGCTCAACCACCCGCAGTACATCCCGGGCTTGCCGAACGACGTGGCTCCCGTCCCGACCACCGCGGTCGGGCAGGTCAACACGATCTTCGACGGAAACACCGACTTCAACCGCCCGGGCCGCGTCTTCAGCAGCAACCCGCGCGTCATCCAGTTCGCGCTCCGGCTCGACTTCTAGCAGGGACGCGCGCGGGACTTCG
>JBEVKV010000121.1:0-5815 GCA_040509515.1 Pyrinomonadaceae bacterium
CCGCCGGTCGTGACGGCCTCGTCATGCCCGTGGCTGAGTTTCCGGAACGCCTCCTCCGGAGTAAAGTCTAATAAGTCAGAAGTGGCAAAGCTAAGATGGCAGGCTTTGCCTCACGATTCACTCTGGGGGCTGAATTGTGAGGAATTGTGAGGCAGCTTATTCTTCGGGCTTTTTGATAACGCTTTTTAATCTCTTCTGCGCGGGCGTCCGCTTCCCCAAAAGCCCCTTGTGTCCTGAGCGCGGCGCACGCACCAGCCTCACCGCCGAGCAGCAAGCCGATGCGCCGTAGCGCTTCATTCATCCGGACGGTCTGGCGCGCGTAATGGGCACCCACCCGCGGGAGGCGCTCGCAGTAGATACGCTTGGTACACAAGCTGTTCCGGCAGCAGAAGCGGCGGGCGCGAAGCTCAAGCTTGACGGCCACGCCGTGCCACGGCAGGTCAGCTACGGCGCGTAGGTAGTAGCCGTGAACACGCGACGAGGGTCGGTGGCAGCGCGGGCACTCGGGCCGTGGTTAAGTGGCCGTCACGACGAGTGTCAAAGAGCCGGGGTGCTGGATAATCTTCTCTAAACGGATGGCCGCGGGGTCGGCGAGCAGCGTCGTAGCGTCCATCGGCGGAGTCTAAAGCCGATCCACCCAGTAGCACCAAATGCGCCGGAGAGTCTATGTAGATGTTCATTATCGGACACTGCGGAATTATGAGCGCACCTCCTCGGGCGGTGGTTGCCGGGCGCGGTCTGCGGTCCGTAGTTACCGTAATAGAACCAGAGCCTCTCCAGCCGCTCGCGCTGGCCGTCGCTGAGGGTCACGGGTTCGACCTTCCTTCTTTTCCCCATCGGGGCCTACCTTACCCAACTTTCTCCGTTGCCGGTAGCTATATTGGTGGGATGTCGCCGGTACTGGAAGCCATCTGAAAAAATGGTTTGATAAACTTCACGGATGGCACGACGTGAAGAGATAGCTTCTAATCATAAGCAGTGCTCATGAATAAAATAATATATCTGGTAAGACACGCTAAGGCGACGGGGCAAGCCGCTGATGCTCCGCTAACCTGTGAAGGCATAGATCAAGCGGAGGCTCTTTCAGAATTTTTGTTAGGAGCTGGAATTGGTCAGATCGTGTCCAGTCCATTTGTTCGAGCTCTTAGATCAATCAAACCCTTATCAATCCGCTTAAATATTGAGATTAAATTAGATGAACGATTGATTGAAGCGGCATTAAGTACAATTGATTATTCTGACTGGCTTGATAAATTACGCGGGACTTTTTCAGACCTTGAACTCTCCTTTGAAGGAGGAGAGTCGAGTCAAGCCGCGACTGAGCGGGCGATAGCGGCTATCAATGACGCTCTTTTGTTAGATACGGCTCCGACAGTGGTGGTTACTCACGGACGATTACTGACTTTAATGTTAAAGCACTTCGATTCAAAATATGGTTTTGAAGAATGGCGGAATCTGACGACACCGGATGTATTTCGTATCGTGATAAAAGAGAATGAGTCTCAAGTGGATAGGATATGGCAATAAAATATATTTGTGGAATTGCGAAAGGGCACCTCTAACGTTCGAGCTGAGGCGGAGCCAACAGCCGGCCGCGCGGAGGCGACAATTTTACCGCGCTGTAGCGCGGCCGGCTGTTGGGCCTCGCCTCAAGCGAGGGGGTAGGCGTCGCCTTCGGCCGAACCATAGCGACGTTTGACCTCGGCCACTGACTCTGCAACGAGTTGTTCCAGCACCTTGATATCCACGTCGCTGAGCCTGCGGATGTACAAACAAGCCTTCCCCATCTTGTGCTTCCCTAGTTTTGCGAGAAGCGCATCCTGATTGCGGCCGCTGTCTGCGAGATAGACGGTCAAGTCAGGTTTTCGTGATGAGAAACCCGCCACACACGCTTCACCTTCGCGGCCACTCTCATACTTGTAGCGGTAGTGTCCGAATCCGACGATGCTTGGTCCCCACATCCGCGGCCCGCTCCTGGTGATCTTGGTCATGAGCTTGACCAGGAAGTCGCAGTCTTCGCGCCTGGTTCCGTCTTCGATAGCGTCGAGGTAGCCCTCGACGCTTGCCCCGGTGGGCTTTGTCTTGTTCTCAGCCATCGCTTCTCCTCCTACAGTGGGTTCTGCGACGCCTAACGACCCAAGCTCAGCGACGGCGGCCACAAGACGCGCCGATTGCAACCGCGACGGCCTGTCGCCGTTCGCTGCAGGGCATGGTTAGGCGGCGTCAAATTCATTCGGTTCGCAGCGCTCCGACGTGCCGGTAAGTGTTCATGAGCACGCCCGTGGACGTAACTTTCGTGCTGACGAAAGCGAGTTCGCGCGGGTCGGCGCTGTCCGAAAAAAGGCGTTTGCCCCGGCCCAGCAAGACCGGGTAGACCATCAGCACAACGTCGTCGACCAATCCCTGGTCGAGCAATACGGACGTTAGCGTTGAACTTCCCCAGACGATCAGGTCAGGGCCGTCCGTTGACTTGACGCCGCGGATGCCCTCCATGACGTCCGCGCTTAAGTCCCCGACCGGGCCCCATTCGAGGCTCTCCGGCCTGTGGGTCGCGACGTATTTCGTCGCGGCATTCAGACGGTTCGCCATCGGACTATTCCCGGCCTTCGGCCAGAAGCCGGCCCAGCTATCGTAGGTGCGACGGCCAAGCAGGAGATCGAAGACGCTGCCCTGTGCCTCCATGACGGCCTCTAACCCGGCCGGAGTTCGATACCGCGCCGTCCAATTGCCATGCGCGAAGCCTTCGCCGTCTTCGTGCTGGATCACGCCGTCCAGTGAGATGTGTTCCATGATTCTGAGCTTTCTCATTTCGATTCTCCTTCCGTTAACAGTCGCGCATTGCCCCTGCTAAACTCGGGACATGACGATCAAGAGAATGGACCACGTCAGCGTCGTCGTCGACGACCTCGCAGCCTCTATCGCTTTTTTCACCGCGCTCGGCATGACGAAAGAAGGCGAGGCGCCGGTCGAGGGCCCGTGGGTGGATCGCGTCAACGGGCTCGAAGGTGTCCAGGTCGACATCGTGATGATGCGGACCCCGGATGGGCACGGGCGGCTTGAGCTGACGAAGTTCCGCAATCCGAAACTGGTCGAGATCGAACCGGCTATCGCACCGCCGAACGCGCCGGGCCTCCGGAGCGTCATGTTTACAGTCGAGAGCGTCGACGACACGGTCGCCCGCCTGCGCGAGGGCGGCGCCGAACTCGTCGGCGAGGTTGTTCAGTACGAGGACAGGTACAGGCTCTGCTACGTGCGAGGCCCCGCGGGCATCATCGTCGCGCTGGCCGAGGAACTCTCCTGAAGCGTTCACCGCCTTCGGAGAAACCGGCGGCGCCTTAGGTGCCCCTTCTACTCGATACCGTGTTCGGCAGCCATCCTTCTTTCTCGCCAGTTTGCGCCGCGGTTTTGTTAGGCGCACTAAGTCGCCGCCTCTCATCCCGGGCGGTCACCTTGAGCACCTCGTCCAGCCGCGTGGTGTAGGGGCGACACCCGCCGCCTTCGCATGTCCCACCCGCGCCCGGCGCCGACCACGACCAGACGCTTCACCTGCATCTCCCCGTCGACTCAGGCGACGACGACGTCCCGGTGCCGCTTTTTTCTCTCCTGTAGAATCAACCCGGGGCGTATCTTGTCAGAGAAACATTGTTTCAGGCAAGAAATTTCTTTATAATTGGTACAGGAATTCGAGAGTTTGCGACAGACTGTTGCCGAAGTTCGCCCCGGAGGTGATGGATATGTGTGGCAGATACGCGCAGCGCACCGACCCGAAAAGGCTCGCGAAAGAGTTCAAAGTGGCTGAGGTTATTAACGCATCGCCGCGGTACAACATCGCGCCGACGCAGGAAGTCCTCGCCGTCCGCGAGTCGCCGGATGGGCGTGAGATGACGCTTTACAAGTGGGGGCTTGTCCCCTCTTGGGCCAAAGACGCGTCCATCGGGGCGAAGCTCATCAACGCCAGAAGTGAGACCGTGACGGAGAAGCCTTCGTTCCGCGAGGCCTTCAAGCGGAGGCGCTGCGTCATCCCGGCCGACGGCTTCTACGAGTGGCAGAGGCTGGAGGGGAGGAAGCAGCCCTTCTTCTTCCGGATGCGCGACGAGAGGCCGTTCGGCTTCGCGGGGTTGTGGGAGCGTTGGGAGGGAGAGGGCGGCAAGGTCATTAACTCCTGCGCCATCCTGACGACCGAGGCCAACGAGGTGCTGCGGCCCGTGCACGACCGGATGCCGGTCATCATCCACCCCGAAGATTACGAGCTGTGGCTCGGCACCGAAGCGCGGGAGCTCGGACTCGTCAAAGAGATGCTACGGCCTTACCCGACCGAGGAGATGGTCGGGTATCCCGTCGGCTCGGGCGTCAACAGCCTACGCAATCAGGGCGCGGGGCTGCTCAAGCGTGCGGCCGTCAACTCCGCCCATTTCAATGGAGAAGTGACATGATCAAACCAGCTAAGAACACGATTTGCCTTTGGTATGACGGAGACGCCGAGGACGCGGCGCGGTTTTACGCCGAGACCTTTCCCGATTCATCTGTCGAGGCGGTGCACCGCGCCCCAGGAGACTTTCCTTCGGGGAAGGAAGGGGATGTGTTGACGGTCGAGTTTACGGTGATGGGAATCCCCTGCCTCGGGCTCAACGGCGGGCCCGAGTTCAAGCACAACGAAGCGTTCTCGTTTCAGGTCGCGACCGCCGACCAAGCCGAAACGGATCGTTACTGGAATGCGATCGTCGGAAACGGCGGTCAGGAGAGCGCGTGCGGCTGGTGCAAGGACAGATGGGGGTTGTCCTGGCAGATTACGCCTGTCGCTCTGACGAAAGCGATCACCGACCCCGATCGGGCTGCGGCCAAGCGCGCGTTCGATGCGATGATGCAGATGAAAAAGATCGACATCGCTGCAATCGAGGCGGCGCGCCGCGGTTGACCCAAGCCTGACCAGCACTCTCGCCTCACGCCGCCGAACTAGCGGATGCACCCGAGCCCGCATAGCTGAGTGCGTCCGTCCTTCTTGGCGCCGTCGTGCGGGCCGGGTGATTCTGGTCGTTCGGTCAGCTACTTTTACAAAATTGCCGATAGCAGACGCGAGATTCGCGAGGTACGAGAAGTGAATTACGATAGCTGATTTTATCTTAATCCGTTCAGGGCAGTTATAAGTTCTTCCTCGAAACTGCCTTCAGCCAGTAAAAGAATCTCCTCGATAGCGACGCCGATCGGCAGCTCCTGACTGACCTCAAACAGGCCCGGCATTTGCAGGCCGGCGTTGACTTGGTCGTGGCATGCTTGCGCATAGTCGCCACGTCGTGGGAGAGCAACACCCTCCCCTCGCGTGCCGCCTACTCGAGCACGTCGGGGTCATTCTTTTCAGGAAGATTGGCGTCCTGGACGCGTGCGATGTCCAGTTCCGGCAGGCGGCGCAGCGCGCCGCGGAGGATCCTGTTGTTGACGTCCTGTCATGGCCCACCTGTCGGCCGAAGCGCCGTCTCATTCAACTCCCAGCTCGTGGGTCCCCCTGCTCCTGTAGGCTCGCATATCCGCCGTCAGCCACCCGCCGACGTGCCGCCCCTCCGGCCGGCAGACGTACCAACCACCCCGCCCCTTCGGCCTCACGCGGCGCCCGGCCGCGCGCGATCTAAAAACCCGAGCTGCCCCTCGCCGCGGGTGAGGGCTCGGCACACATGACGAGCACGCACAGTTCTTCTCCCCAAGAGGTGGCTCCCGCACCTCCCAGGCCGAGGCCGTCCGCGCCGCTGACTCATGATGTGAGCGCACACGGAGGGAGTACGCTTCATCCTCCGCGCCCGGCCGGTGCTACACCGGCCGGGCG
>JBEVKV010000122.1:0-5384 GCA_040509515.1 Pyrinomonadaceae bacterium
AGTTCTCCGACCTCACGGACGAAGGCGCCGCCACGCTCCGCCGCCTCATGCAACACCACCTCGAACACCCGCCCGAGGCCGGCGGGGAGTGAGTTTGAATAATCGCGTGGCGGTTACTATAATCACCCACGCACGGGCCGATAGCTCAGTTGGTAGAGCAGCTGGCTTTTAACCAGCGGGTCGCAGGTTCGAGTCCTGCTCGGCTCATCTAAACGCGGCAAGTTACAGGCGGAGCAATCCGCCTGTTTCCTTTGCACCCGCAACTTCGCCCGTACCCACCACGAACCCGGTGTCAAGGGTTTGAGCCGCCGCGTTGTCGAAAGGCGTCCGCGCCGACACCGCCGTCTTTGTAAGCAACTACAAAGTGGACGTAACGCGGCCCGCGTACTGTGCGTGGGGCGAAAGCCAGAGGTCTGCAATTAATCTCAAGGTGCTTGTAGTCTGGGATGAAATTGTTAATCATAGGCGAGTCGCACCGGGCGGCCTTTGTTCATCAACATAACCCGAGCAATACGTCAACGAATGATGCGGAGTTAATTGCTGCATGGCTCGAAAGAAACCGCTGGTAGCCGAGGCGCGAAATTACCTTGTGACGACTGTCGCGCAGGCCAAAGAAATTACGCAAACGTGGCTGAGTGAAATCGAGCTCGGCAAAGTTATCGGTCTTGGCCTGCCCGAAGTCGACGACCGCTATCACATCTGGCGAGTCCCCATGCTGCCTGTTGACGGCGGCTCTAAAATCGGTGAAGTCGTGATTGACGCCTACACCACCGAAATCCTGCACGGTAAGACTACCAAGCCTGAAATGTTAGAGGCGAGGTTGTTGAAAAAGGATGAATCACGCCTGCCTAAAAAAAGGCGTGACAACACCTATCCGGTTTCAGCACTTCGGAACACCATCGGGCTGGGCGACAGCGCGGAACTGATTGACGAAATGCCGTCCGCCTCGGTGGACTTGGTCTTCACGTCGCCGCCGTACTTTAACGCCCGCCCGGAGTACAGCGACTTTGAAGTGTATGAGCAATACCTGTTCAAGATGCGGCAGGTCATCAAGCGCATCCACAGAGTTTTGAACGAGGGTCGTTTTTTTGTCATCAACTGCGCGCCCGTCCTGCTTCGCCGCGCCAGCAGGAACGAGTCGTCGAAGCGCATCGCCGTCCCGTTCGACCTTCATCGCATCTTCATCGAAGAGGGGTACGACTTCATCGACGACATCATCTGGGTTAAGCCGGAAGGTGCGGGCTGGGCGACCGGCAGAGGACGCCGCTTTGCCGCCGACCGCAACCCGCTTCAATACAAGGCGGTGCCGGTGACCGAGTACGTGTTGGTATATCGAAAGCGCACAGACCTTCTAATCGATTGGCACATTCGCAACCACCCTGACAGGGAGGCCCTCGCGGCTTCAAAGGTCGGCGACGGTTACGAGCGCACGAATATTTGGCGCATACATCCCAACACCAACTCTAAACACCCGGCGGCCTTCCCTTTTGAACTCGCCCAGAAGGTTGTCAGTTATTACTCGTTCAAGGGCGACGTAGTTTTAGACCCGTTCGCGGGATCGGGGACGGTCGGCGCGGCGGCGGTTAAAACCGGAAGACGTTTCGTGTTGTTCGACGTCAACCCCGAATACGTCCAGATGATGCGAAGGGAGGCGCATAAGTGGTTAGGGCACGCGGCCAACAGCGTGCTTTGTCTCAACTGTCCGCCCGCAGTGGGACTTGAGCAATCGCACGCGCCGGTTGAGAAGACGCGATGACCCGAGCGAATCAAGACGACATCACGCTGGACGACCTGTTCCCCGAAGGCGGTCGCATACTTTTAACAGGCGGCGGCCGGGAGTTTGTCGAACGCATTGGCGTCGAGGCAATCCGCAACTCGATTCTGAGCGTGATGATGGGCGACAACATCCGCACGCAAACGGAGCCGTTGTCGCGCCGTAAAATCGCCATCGTCAGCGGCGCACTTATCGCCTTATTCCTGCGCGGCCATTCCGAGGTCGAAAATTTTACGGACGAGCTTTCCGCAATGGCGGTAAGCCAACTCGCAAGGCGCAGGAAGCGCGACAAGGCGAGCACATGGGTCGCGCAGTGGCTGATCGGTCTGACTCAAAAGCAGTTCCAAAACGTTCTCAGAAGCGACGCGGAAGGTATTAATGGTTATGTCGCGGACTTCGAGGCCGCCGTCGACGAAGCGGCTACAAGATGTAACGAAGAGTTTGGCGATTTAAGAATGACGCTGGGGTTCGTCGAAGACGCGGACGGAAGGCGCGCACAACTGGATTGGAAAGACATCGCCAGATTGACGACGGCGATTGGCAGTCAGACCCTCGCCATCCGAGGCTCGGACAAGTCCATGTACGGCAAACTTTTCGAGCGGCTAATCCTCGGCTCGTTCCTCACGATACTCGGATTCGAGCGCGTGAACCCCCAGACCAACACTAAGACGGCGGGAGTTTTTTGGCTGTCCGACAGCACAGATTTACGAGAAAGCGACGCAACACTCTTAGTGCAACCCGGCAAGCTTGCCCGATTCGACATTGGCTTTATCGGCGTCGGGAACTCGGAAATTTCAAAGGATAAGCTGTCACGCTATGCACGCGAAATGGAGACCGCCGGCGGCAGAACGGCGTCCACGACTTTCATTATCGTTGACAGGCTGCCCAATACCGGAAAGACGCAGCGCGCGGCGGAGCAGATCGGGGCTGAGATAGTCCAGATGAGTTTACGGTATTGGGTGCGCGACCTCGCCCAACGACTGGGCGAAAGGATGGGCGTGCGGCATGAACTGCAAACCATGCCGGATGATGAAATCGAAGCACACCTCAGAGACAGGCTTGACCAAATTCGCGTGCAGGATTTCCTCAGCGGTGTGACGGCGGAAGAACTTCAAGAGGACGAAGAGACGATGGACGCCGCGACCGCCGACGAGTTAGACGACGATGAATAGGTGCTCCGCCGTGAGCCTCCTTCAAACAGAAATACCTCGCGGGGAGTGTGGGTCGTCGGCACGCTGGACGCGAACGAAGAGGGGCGGCTTTCGGGCCGCCCCTTTCATTTACCCGTTCCCCGCGCGGCTCACGCGGCGGCGCTGAGCGAGAGGTCGGCGAGGACGGAGCGCTGGCCGACGTGTTTGAGGAGGATTTCGAGGTAGCAGGAGAAGCGGTGGAGGTAGAGTCGGAAGCCGCGCCGGTCGCGTACGAAGACGAGCCCGTCGATGAAGCCCCGGCAGGTCTCCTGATCTTTCTGCATGAGGTGGCGCATGCTCTCGCCGCGGAAGAGTTCGAGCCGCTCGGAGAAGTTGACGAGCGCCTCTGCCCCGTCGTGCCACTCCGCGTAGCGTACGCTGCGCAGCAGAGCTTCGAGGTCTTCGTAGAGCCGCAGCGAGTTCTCGCGCTTGGCGCGTATGTCGTCGAAGAGTTCGGCCGCGTCGACGCCGGGGCGGAAGGCGCGCGCGAGCGAGACAGTGGACTGCTCGAAGCAGTTGCGCAGGAGGTCGTGCGCGTCCGCGAGGCGCGAGCGCGCGTCTTCGTGGTCGGCCGCCTCGCGCGCCGAAGGCAGCAGACGCTCGAAGACCGCGCGCAGCTCGTGCCGGACGGCGAAGCTCGTCCGCTCAAGCTCCTCGGAGAGTGCGTCGGGCGCGTCGAGGCAGGCGCAGAAGTAGTCGAGGCCGCCCGCGGCGGCGAGCGCCTCGCAGCGCACCACCTCGAAGATGAAGTGCGCGTCTTCACACGCGCCGCCCGCTTCGATGACCGGGCGCAGGCCGTCGAGATAGCCGAGCAGGCGGCCGAGGTCTTCAAAGACGCCGCGGACGAACTCGCGCGTCGCCTCGGGGCGGATGCCTTCGACGATGGCAAGAAGCTGAGGCTGCATGGCTGCAAAACCCCTTTCGGAATGGGATGGACGTGCTTCTTAACCGCTTGCTCTTGAAAGAAGACTCTTGCTCGGGACGAGCTGGCCGGCGCTGAAGCGCTTTGCGGAGGGACTTGCGGCCGTGGGCTTGTGCGTCGGGCGTGCGGTCAGGGCGACCTGCCCGGCGAGGCTACATCGAACTTAGCAAACGCGCGCCGCGCGGCACAAGCTTTTTTTTTGACGGGAGCCCGCGCGACTTCACCGACGCGTGTTTACGAACTGTGGCCGAGGGGCATCATCATCGGCAGGCGCGGCGGGAGCCCGCCGCCCTTCGCACGCACCAACGTGCGCCGGCGCGTGCGCCGCACGTTCTCGAAGTAGTCGACGGCGGCGACCTTCATTCCCACGTCGCGCCCCAGACGCTCGCCCAGATACCACTTGTGTTCGAGCACACGCGGCCACGCGTCGCAAGCCTCCGACGCCGACAGCCTCACGCCGGCCAACTCCTTCAGCGAACGCCGCAGCAGCCGCGCGTCCGTGCCGAGCGCGTTCGCTTTCGTCTCTTCGCCTTCCAACGACAAAGGCATGAACGATCCTTCGTGCGCCTTGAAACTCTGGTGCTTCAGATAGACTGTTATCAACTCGCCCGCCAGACGGCGTAACTTATTTTTAGACGACATCACAACCTCCCTGACTAATCCCATTCTCTATACCGGCGCGCGGCATGCGCCCCGTCACGGAATATCCTACGGGCGCGATGTGTCAAAGGTGTGAACGTCCGTCGTACTTATTTCAATAGCGTGCATGAGCGTCGCTCATGCGCGGGCGCGGAACCGGAGCCTTTAAGGTGGCGTTCAGAGGTCGGCCGCGAAGAGTTTGATTTCTGGCTCGTCGTCGGAGAGTTTGACCATCCGCTCGAACCTCATCCCGAGCTTTTCGAGCACGCGGACGGAGCCGGCGTTCTCGGGGTTGACGATGGCGTAGAGGCGGCGCAGGCCGAGCGTCTCGCGCGCGTAAAGCATCACGGCCGAGGCCGACTCGGAGGCGTACCCCTTCGAGCGGAACGGCGGCAGGAAGGCGTAGCCGACATCGACGCCCGGCAGCGAGTCGCGCTTCACAAGCCCGCAGATGCCGGCGGGCGTGTCGGTTCCCTTCGGCTCGACGAGCCAGAAGCCGAACCCGGCGCGCCGGTAGCCTTCGACAAACTTCTCCGCGACGTAGCGGCGCGCCTCTTCGAGCGTGCGGACGCCCCTGTCCGCGACGTTGCGTATGAAGTCCGGGTCGTTCAGCAGCTCAAGGATGAACGGGGCGTCCGCTTCGGTCACTTCGCGCAGGTTGAGCCGCTCCGTCTCGATGACGTTCAAGTGTGAACACCGCCTTTGTCTTAGATATTGGGTCGTGCGTGCGCGGGAATCATAACCCGCCCGCCGCCGCAACCGAAAGATAATCTCTTCGCAACGAAGCGCGCCCGGGCGCACCGTATGATTGACGCGCTCTTCCCGAGTGCTCTTGCCTCGATTGAAGCTCTCTTAAACT
>JBEVKV010000123.1:0-10531 GCA_040509515.1 Pyrinomonadaceae bacterium
GCATCCCCATAAAGGATGCGGGCCCTCGCGAACATCCGCTCAGTTGCTTGGTTGAACTTTTGGGTGGTGATGGCCTCGACGTTGGCAGTGATGAGCAATCGGGAAATACCTGCTGGCGGAACCTACTGTTCCCCGTCGCCCATCACAAGTGGCTCGAACCCCAACTGCAAATACAACGAGATCGCCGCCAATCTATCGATCGTCGTACCAGGATACGCGCGGCCCGGGAGCGCCGCCAAAGCTCCAGCCTCCTCCGCGTGAGCGCGCCGGACGACCAGCGGCGCAGCCAGAATCGGCATCGCCGGAACACCAAAGAGCGTCGGCCGCCGCATCGTGACGTCGACCGGCACCGCAAGCGCATCGGATTTCTCACTCATCGGGCTGGCTAACGGACGCGCGCGCGAGTGGCTCGCTTGGCCTTAACTCAACATTACTCACGGGCGCCTATCTTAAAGGTCTGCCGTCTTCCAGTACTCAATTTAATGTACTCAAGCATCCGCCGGCGATGCGGCTATTACCTGCTCTGGCAGTTGCCAGACCTTTCTGGCGAGACTGCCGAGCATCCGCTGACGTTCGTCGATGGCCGACGAGTCCCACCCGTCGAACTGCTGTAGGTCATCGACCGCGCGGTTCAACTGGGTGTTCACGCCGACATGGGGCTTCATCACAAGAGACTTCGTAAGCAGGAAAGAGGACTGACCATAACCCTGCTTTTTGGCTTCGTAAGGGCCGTTAGAAATGGACGTGTTGATCGTTTTTTCGAGCAACGTCAGGTTGCCCAGCTTCTGCATATACCGAACATACTCCGCGGTCTTGTCGAAAGCCGCGCGGACATCCTCTGCCGGCGACTGCGGGAGGATGTGTTCGATGTGAACCGCGTTGTTAATGTACTGATTGAGTTGGGTGTGCCCCGGATTCCCCCAAGCCTGCTCTTCGACGTACTGGGTCAGCTTCGCGAGTATATAGCGCAAGCGGTATTGTTGGATGCGCGATTGAGACAGCTCGCGGAAAGCGAAGTCGAAAGCGTTAGAGCGCGAAGTGAGATCGGGTTTAAAATATTTATCAAGAAATGCTTGTAACCCTTCGGCGTCTTGTACTTCGCGTAGCTCCACCGACCAGCGGGTGAAGTTGCGCTCGAAGTTCTTCGTCGGCTCGCGCGTGATGATGTACGCGAAGAAAAGATTTTCGATTTGGCGGCACAACTCAGTGAAGAGGGCGGGCGGCAGATGATGTCCTGCCAGAAGTAATACGAAGTGCTGGCGCGCGGCGCCGCTCAGGAGTGCGATGTTGTTCAAATAGCGGTTGGGCGTGCCCTGCGGGTCTTTCTTCTCGACAAAGTTAGCGTAGTCACGGCTTCGCGCTACAAGACCATCAACGAATTTCAGCGGATCCTTTTCGATGCCGGTAGCTTTCGTGTTCTCGACGAACCACTGATAAATTTCGTCCTCACGCAGAACACCCTTGCTACCCTCGATCTCATACTGCGACATGATGTAGTACCGCAGAAATCGCAAGGGTTTTTCGCGGCAACGGTTGAGAGTATCAATCAGAGTCTTCCAGCGATCTTTCAGTTTGGGATAGTCCTTGCTCGCCGTCTTCATGAAGAGAAGATTCTTGAGCAAATCCATCGCGTTGAGGCCGACGCCCCGGTCATTGATAGTCTCGAAAACCTTTAGCGCGTGCGCGAGGTTAGGCGTGATGATGCGGATCAGTTTGACGCGGTGGGTGAAGGCGGCTAAGAACGGCCTGACGCGCGCCGGGTCACTGTCAAAGTTGACTCTCAAAAACTCCTGAATCGTACGGTAGGCTTTGAGAATATGGCGAACCGACTCGGTCGTCTCCGAGATGCTCTCGGGAGCGGTGCTTGCGCTGGCGATTTTATCAAGCACGCCCTCGCTGTCTTCGTATTGCAGGCTCAGGCGGTAGCGAAAGACATCCTCACCCGTCCGCGGATCCATGCTGACCGCGCCGATCTGACCTTCCAGAGTCGCCGAGGGGGCGACGTTCGCCGCGCGGATGCAATCCCGAATGGCACACAGGATTAGGTAATTTGTTGTCAGGCGCTGCTGGCCGTCGATCAACTGAAACGTGCCCTTGCCGTCAGGGCAGACCACGATACTGCCGATGAAGTATTCCGGGCCGTCCAGCAGACGATTTTCTTCATCATAGAATTCGTCATACACGTCTTCGAGCAGTTTCTCGACATTCTCTTCTTCCCAGACATATTCACGCTGAAAATCCGGAACGGAGTAGAAGTCTTTAAAGAGGTCGTTAAGGTTGAGGTCGAGTGATTCGATTTTAGGCGAGGTGTTCATAGGCGTATATGTGTTGAATTTCGTTCCCGAGCTTTTCATTGTTCAAACCACGACTCATTTAGAGACATGAGTCGTGGTTTGAGCGCAGCATTCCTAAACTCCCGCGTACATCCGGGGGAGTCTTTCAGCCGAAATTTCCAGTCGACCATCCTGTGACCGGCGAGTCGAATTATGCGCTGTTGCCCCGGCCCGCGGGTTCTTCATCGTGCTCGCCCGGCTCTTCGGAGCCGCCGTCTCCCCGGCCAACGTCTTCCGAGTCAGAACCATCAACGTCGCGGTACTGAGACGGCCAACCAACCGGGGATTCTTCAGGCTCACTCGGCTCAGGAATATATCCTACTTTTCTCGTCGTCTTTCTCTGCTTCTCGTCTTCACTCATCGCCTAGTTCGCTCCTCTCTCGTCAGCTATGAAAAGCGGCCACGCGGCAGCAAGCCGGCCGCGGTTAAGCGCCCGCCGGCCCTGTTCTTATTTCCACTTGCAGGAGGGCATCGATTGCAGCCAGTTGCTCCGCATCAGTGACCTTCGAGCGACACAGATCGTGGTCGAATCGCATTCGACGCAGACCCACGACGATGTCGTCCCGGTTTTGACAGTTGTCGAACATACAGCCGGCAGTCTCATCGTGGATGAATGGGTCGTAGCGCTCGTCTGTGGCGACGATCATGGCGAGGCAGGTGTAAAGAGTAGCTTTGGCGAAGGAGGTGCCCGCCTCCTTCGCGTACTCCCGCAGCTTGTAGAGTGAAATGATGATTACATCCTCGCTCGCGTTGAGCGCGGAGGCGCGGTAATCCTGGAACGGCTCGCCTTCCTCCGTCTCGCCGGCGATCCGGCAGCGGGTGAGGCAGCAAACTTTCTTAACACCCAAATCTTCGGGCATCGTCACCAGATAATCTTCGAGGAGCGGCACGTACAGTTGCGGGAACGAAGGTGCGCCGTCAGCCTGCCGCATGTCAGTCCGGATGGCACCCGAGGGAAGCGGCAGATACGTAACCTCAAAGTGGTAATAATGCTGCGCCTTGTTCGCCTGCTCGATGAGATCGGGCAGGAACCCGATCTTGGCATCGAAGTCTATGAGCGAGACGCGCATCTTTGCCCGACTCTTCTCGGCCGGCACAGCCGTCCGCTCCACCGTTAGCGAGGGCGCGTTCGGAGCGGCGGAGTTCCCGAGGGCCTTAAGAGTGCCGTCCGTCCGTGCGGCTCTGTCGAGGTCGGCCGCCCATTCGGGGGTCGGGCCGGCGCCCGACGACGGGAAGAGGACAATGTCCGGATCGGTCGTGTAGAGCACCGGGATGCCCCAGTCCGTGAATTTTTTCTTCTTGACGTAATTCATGGCACGCCGCCCGTCCTGCATCGCTTCGATGAGCGGCTTGCCGATGACCAGCCCGTTGTAGATCATCGAGGACAGGTAATGCGCAGTTACGTCGGGAATCGAGAACTGAGTGGCGATCACGGCGGGGATGCCGCGCGCCAGCAGCGCCGCCGCGATGGAGCTGCGGGCCGGGTCTTCCTTTCGCGACGTCCGACCCGACTCGCAGGCGTTGAGGAAAACCAGTCGGATGGTCTTTTTCGGCAGGCTCGCCAGCATCCGGGCGAAGGTCAGCGCGTCAAATTGGAAAGGGTCTGCGCCTGCCTGCTCGAACTTGAGGTAGCCCTGCTGCTCGTGGCCGTCAAAGCCCGCGTGGCCGAAAAAGTGCAGAACGTCGTACTGATGGCTCTGCAAGTGTTTGTCCAACTCTTCCGGCCTGACTGCCTGCATGATCTCCAGATGCACCGAGTCGGTGGCCAGTTTGGTGGCGAACACCTCCTGCATCCACTTAATCTCTTCGGCGGGGGTGGCCTCGCTGTCTGTCGGTAGAGTGCCGATCAGCAGTAGTATGCGTACTCGCCCGTCGAGCGGCTCCAATCGCTGAGGCGGGTACAACGCGAAGATGCCGCGCGAGATTGGGTGGAACTCTTGGGCCAGAAATCTACCCTGCTTCGAGTCATAGAGGTACTCCCACGGCCAACTCGTGATCTCGTAGTCCTCGACGAAAATCTCGAAGGGCAGGATTTCCTGCCCCCCGGTTGCGCGGTCGAATAACGCCCGCACCTTTCCCTGAAGTACCAGGTCGCAGAGCTGCTTGCCGAGGTCAATCATCGCGTCACTCTCCAACTTGGGCGAGTTGGTCTCGATGAACTCGTGCAGTTCGCGAATGCGTTCGGTGAGGCGGTCGATTAGTGTCTTATCCAGCGCGACCCGCTCGACGGCACGGCTGCGGTTGAACTCCGCGAAGGTGACGAGCGGCTGGGTATAGTCGCCTGTAGTTCCGAAGATGTAGAGCTGGAAAGTCCAACGCTTTTCACTCATGAGTTCATCCTTTGGGCGCTGGTAGAGGCGCGAACGCAGGCTGACTCGCGGCCGACCCGCGGGTGTGAGACGGCGGCCGACCCGCAGGCAGCGGCCACTATTTGAAAATGCTGAAGAACTTACCCAGCAGCTTTTCTGTACTACCCTTCCGTTTCAGGTGGAATTTGAATTTCCGCTTTCCGTTCTCGTTCTCATACTTGATCTCGGCGTTCGTCGAGAGGACGAGTACGATGCCGCCAAGCACGAGCGATATGGTGATGGGGTCGAGCAGGGTTGGCCGCGCGCCTTCGAGGAGGTCTTTCAGCTTCGGGCCAAGTTCCTTGTCCGCCGCGAGCTCCACCAGAATGGCTCTGACCACCGTGACCTCCTGCCGCGGCTCGACGCCGAGTAGTCTCTCGGCAACGGCGGCCTGCGCTTGTGCGTCGGCCTTGATCAGTTCCACCATTTCGTCCGAAGACTTTAGCAGCCTCTCGTAATCCTCATTCCTGATTGTCAGCCCCTTCAACAAACCGTTGAGACACAGCTTCGCCTCCTCATCGGTCAGGAGCGCCAGTTCCCTGTATAGCTCTTCCATAGTTGACCCTTTCTGGTTGAGATGGTTGCTTGAGGTACAGCCCGGCAGGCTGATTTAACTCAACTCGGTTCTGACGACCTGAGTGCCGCCGTCGCGCCGCAGACCCGCGAGAGGGTTTGCGGCGCACGCCAGTGAGACGCCGGCCGAGTGATTACTTTGCTGCGTTACCTCTTTTTCGCGCCGCCCTTTTTCGCGCCGCCCTTTTGAGGTGGTTTGGTACCTGTCTTTCTCGTAGTCGGTCGCTTCTTTGTAGTCATCGCACGAGTTCTCCGAAGCAGTCGTCGCGACACCCTCAGCAAGAATCTGAATTCTTGTGAACGTAAGAGAGATGATTTAGTAGCGTTAATGCCAGCACTTCGCGCGAGCGGGCGCGCGGCCAAGTCTAAGCCAGATTGGTTGAGGCGCTGACACCCAGCATTTGAGCGCGCCAATTCTAACGAAAGTGCGCATCCGTGACAATATTTTCCGGGCGCGGCAGACGAGGATGTTGGCGTCCTTAAATTGGGAATTGAAACTGACAGACTCGGCTGAGGTGAAGCGCCTCGGTTACGTCCGGGCGCACCTGCGTGGGAATGCCACCGATGTCAATCGGGCGCCCCCGTCTTTGAATACGGGGGCGCCCGATTTTTGAAGTCTGCCTGTAGGGGGCCGGCTTTCAGCGTTGGCCCATCAGCGCGCCGGGGTGGAAGAGGACGCTGCGGCCCGTGTCGGCGGCAAAGACTTCGAGCGAGGGGGCGACGACGGGCAGCGAGCGACCGTCCGTCGACTCGACGTGGACGGCGGCGCGGATGCGACCACGCCAGCCGGCGGGCATGTCCGTTGTGGCGAAGTCCGCCATCCCCGTCTGGCCGGGGGCGAGCCACAGCGTCTCGCGTCCGACGACTTGGCCGCCGCCGTCGTAGAAGGTCACGTCGGCGCGGCAGGGGCCGGGCGGCAGGTCTGCGTCGCCGAGGTTCGAGACGTTGACGCGCGTCGTCTGCCCGCGCACGACGTTGAGGAGTCCGAAGTGGAAATCACCGGGGGGCTCGGGCTGCGGGTTGAAGCCCGCGAGCCAGCCGGGGTTGACGATGGAAATCTGACCGGTCGCGATGTCCGACACGTCGACCGTGGGGACGATGCGCGGCAGGTAGCCGGCCTGCGGCTCGACGCGGACGGAGGCGCGCGTCACGGCGCGGCCGTCGGCGCGGAAGCTCGAAGGCGCGTAGACGAGCGTCGCGCTCCGTCCCAGAGAGACGGTGAACGCGCGCTCCGCCACGACGTTGCCGAGTTCGTCCGTGAAGTTGAGCGACATGCGGAAGGAGCCGGGCGGGGTGCAAGGCCCCGGCGGGAGGTCTGCGGCGGGCACGCACGGCCCCGGCGGCAGGTCTGCGAAGACGACGCTCAGGCGCGCCAACTGGCCGCGCGTGAGTCCGACCGCGCTGAGGTTGTAAGTCTGGGACTGGCCGGGGTCTGTCTGCGCGCGGGCCGCGACGAACGGGCCGGCGCAGAGGAGCGCCAGGAGGGGCAAGAAGGTAAGGGCGAATCGTCTGACTTGAGGGTGTTTCACTATCGCTATCCTTTCGACGGTGGTCTGGTTTGTGCGGCGCGCGTGCGTGTGGGCGGCCGTGCCTTCGGCTATCTGACTGCGGGCACGCCGCGCGCCGTTGAGAACGGACGAAGGATAGAGAGACGGGCGCGGGTTGTGCAGACATGAATATGCTGTTTCGTCTGCGCCGCCCGGCGCGCGCTTCAGGAGATGAGGCCATGGCGGAGCGCCTTGCCGACCGCCGCCGACTTGGAGTGGACGTGGAGCTTGTCGTAGATGCTGCGGATGTGGTTGCGCAGGGTGTTGATGCTGACGCCGAAGCGGTCGGCGGCGTCCTGATAGCTGTAGCCGTCGGCGAGCAGCTTGAGGAGGCGCGTCTCGTGCGGCGTGAGGTCTTCGTCGAGCCGCTCGGGGCGCGGGGTCTTGCGGAAGAGCGTCACGACCTTGCGCGCGATCTCGGGCGTCATCGGCGCGCCGCCCTCGTGCGCCTCGCGGATGGCCTCGATGAGACGCGCCGGGGGCGTCTTCTTCAGAAGGTAGCCGCACGCGCCGTTGCAGATCGACTCGAAGACCTTATCCTGCTCGGCGTAGACCGTGAGCATCAGGACGTGCAGGCGCGGGTATCGCTCCTGAAACAGTCGGACGCCTTCGGAGCCGAGCATGCCGGGCAGGTTGATGTCGAGCAGCAGCACGTCCGGCGCGGGGTCGAAGCCGCGCGCGAGCGCCTCTTCGACCGAGCCGTACGCGCCCACGCAGGCGTGGCCCGGCGTGCCGCCAATGAGGAGGCGCAGGCAGTCGCGCGTCACCTCGTCGTCTTCGACGAGGGCTGTGCGAATCGTTTCGGCTTCAGTCATCCTAAAGGCAGGCCCTTCCCTTTTGCCCATCATAAGTCACCCGCGCCCGAGGCGTAAGAGCATGTTCATGTCAGCGCGCGCGAGCGGCAGCACGAGCCGCAGACGCGTCCCCCCGCCCGGCCGCGACTCGATTTCAAGTTGTCCGCCGAGGCCCGCGGCGCGCGCGCGCATGTTGGCAAGGCCGCGCCCGCCGCGGCCGTTCGACTGCGTCTCGGCGGGCAGCCCGCGCCCGTCGTCCTCGACGACGGCGACGAGCGCGTGGTGCTCGAACGTGATGCGGCACGAGGCGCGGCCGGCTTCGGCGTGGCGCGCGATGTTGCTCACCGCCTCCTTGAAGATCAGGTAGAGCGCGCGGCGCTGCTCGGGGCTGAGGTGCTGGTGTTCGAGCTGCGGCGCGACCGTCATCTGCCAGCGCACGCCCGCGGCGCCGAGCGTGTCGGAGGCGAAGGAGCGGACGCGCTCGACGACGCTCGCGAAGTCGTCGCGGCGCGGGTCGATGGCCCAGACGATGTCGCTCATCGAGTCGATGACGGCGCGCGCGTCTTCGGCGATCTGCGTGAGGCGCGCGGAGGCCGACTCGCGACCACCGTTCGACGTGTCCGCCCCGCCGTTCTGGCGCTTGGCCACTTCGCTGAGCATGGCGATGCGCGTGAGCGAGGCCCCGATGTCGTCGTGGAGGTCTGAGGCAATGCGCGTACGGATGCGTTCGAGTTCGAGCTTGCGCAGGTAGACGGCGCGCGCGAACGCGTAGACGACCGCGCCGAAGACGAGCAGCGCCCCGGCGGCGAACCACCAGCGCGCCCACACGGGCGGCGAGATGCGGAAGGAGACGGCGGCCGGCGCGCGGCTCGCCACGCCGTCGGCGTTGACGGCGCGCACGAGGAAGCGGTACGAGCCGGGCGCGAGGTTGGCGTAAGTGACGGAGCGTTCGGCGGAGGGCGCGCTCCAGTCGGCGTCGGCGCCTTCGAGCTTGTGCTGATAGCGCATGCGCTCGGCCGGGGCGAAGCTGAGGCTGAAGAAGCCGATCTGCAAGTTCGCCTGCGTGTAGTCGAGTTCGAGACGCCCGACCGACGACTGGCCGAGTTCGGAGACGGGCAGCTTGACGCCCGCGACGCGCAAGCCTCCGACGAGAATGGGCGGGTCGGGCGCGGGCGGGTCGGGCACGGGCGCGAGCCGCGAGAGCCCGTTCTGCGTGCCGAACCAGAGCGCGCCCGCGCGGTCGCGGAAGGCGACGGTGACGAACTCGTCGGCCAGCCCGTCGGCCGTCGTGTAGTGTTTGACGCGGCCCGTGCCGGGCGAGAGCCGGTCGACGCCGCGCACAGTGCCGGCGTAGATGTACCCCTCCGCGTCCTCCGTGATGGCGCGCACGTTGTTGCTCGAAAGCCCCTCGGCCGTTGTGTAACGTACGAACTGGGGGCGCGCGGCCGCCGGGTCGTCAACGCGTATCAAGCCCCCGCCCACCGAGGCGAGCCACAGCCGCCCCGACGCGTCGAGCCGCATGTCTACGACGTAACCCGCGGGCAGCCCTTCGCTCTCCGTCAGGAGCGTGAACCTGCCGTCCGTGTAGCGCGCCGCGCCGCCGTAGTAGAAGCCGACCCAGATGTTGCCCGCGCGGTCTTCGCAGAAGGCGGAGGGCGCGCGCCCCGCCGGGAAACCCTCGGCTTCGCCGAAGTGTTGGAACTCGCCGGTCTCGCGACTCCAGAGCGAGAGCCCCATCCTCGCGGGGTCGCCCGTCCGCGTGCTGACCCAGATGCGGCCGCGCGAGTCTTCAAACATCCGGTAGAACGCGCCGTGTTTGAAGCCGGGGCCGGTGTGGTAGACGGCCGACGGCGCGCGCCCCTTCAGCGATTCGAGCGGCGCGGCGTGGTCGAAGCGGTAGAGACGCTCCTGCGTGAGAAACCACCACGCGCCCGCGCTGTCGAGGAAGGCGGCGTTCGATGTCCAGAGCGGCGCGGAGGCGTCGCCGAGCGCGGGGCGCACCGTCTGGAAGCGTCCGCCGTCGAGCTGGCTCACGCGCCAGTCGCCGCTGACGACGTAAAACTCTCCCGAAGGCGATTGGTAGATGGACTCGATGACGCGGTTGCCGAGGCCGTCGTCTTTGTCGTAAGTCGAGAGGCCGCGTGTGACGAGCTTGAGCGCGCCGTTCATGCTCGCCAGCCAGAGGTTGCCGTCCGTGTCCTCGGCCATCATCCCCATCTTCGCGCCGAAGCCGTTGGCGGCGTCGAAGCTGCGCAGCTCGCGTCCGTCGAAGACGCTCAACCCGCCGTCGTTCGTCACCCAGATGCGCCCGTCGCCCGTCTGAAAGATGTCGAAGACGAGGTCGCTGTCGAACCCGCCCGCGGGTCTGAAGGCGACGACATCGCCGGGCGCTTCGGGCGGCGCGAAACGTTGCGGGCTGGTTGTGGGTTCGGGGAGCGTCCAAGTGTCGAAGGCCGCGGGGTCGTCGAGCGGGCGCGGGCGCAGCACGTAGAAGCCGCGCCGCGAGCCGACCCAGATGCGACCTTCCGAGTCTTCGCACAGGCCCGTCAGGAAGATGTTCATCGGCGAGGCCGAGGGCGCGCGGTAGAGCGCCACGCGCCCGCCGGGTGCGCGCCGCACGAGCCCCGGCTCCGCGACCACCCACAGGCTCCCGTCGCGCGCTTCGAGGACGTGCGTGACGTGTGGCGCAGGCGTGCCCGGCGCGCCCGGCAACCCGAGGTCTACGGGTTCGGGCGTGAGACGGCCGCCGGACTCCGCCATCCTGACGAGCCCCGAGGCGTTGCCGGCCATCCAGAGTTGGCCGGCGCGGTCTTCGTAGAGCAGGCCGGGGAGGTCTTCGGCGAGCGGCTCGGCCTCCAGCGTGAGGCTCGCGCCGTCGTTGTCGTCGCCGCCCGGGGAGGAGACCGGCGTCCGCGCGTCGAAGCGGTAGAGCGTGC
>JBEVKV010000124.1:0-8517 GCA_040509515.1 Pyrinomonadaceae bacterium
TCCCTTCCCCCTTCCCCTTTAACCCTGCCCCCTTCAATTCGTCAGCTCGTTGACGAGGAGCGTGAGGGCGTTGTCCTGGAGCGTCTTGTTGTTCTGCAGGTCGCTGTGGAGGTCGCAGGCGAAGGCGGCGTAGGCGATGGGGAGCGGCGTCTCGTAGAGGCCGCTGCGGCGCACGCCGCCGCCGAGCCCCACGCCCATCAGCGAGTCGCGCGTGACGCGGCCGTCGCCCGGCGCGTACATCGCGCGCACCACCTCGGAGCGCGCGAGCTTGCGGCCGTCGTCGCCCCTCAGCGACTTCGGACGGGTCAGCGTCAACCAGCGCCCGGCCTTCTCGTCGCGCAGGATGACGGGCGCGGCCAGCGTCTCTTCGCAGTCGCCGCCAAAGGCGAAGAGCTTGACCGGCGGGTCGGAGCCTTCAGTTTGAGCGCCGCCGCGCGCGTCGAGCGCCTCGTGAAAGCGGCGCGCGCGCAGGAGCACCGCGGCGAGGTACGCGTCCAACTCTTCGAGCGTGCCGCGCCCCGTCGGGGCCTCAAGCCCGCGCGGCGCGCCGCGCGCGTAAGCCTCTCGAAACTTGGGGTCGTTGGCGGCCGACCAGCCGTAGCGCCGCCACGTCTCGGGGTCATAGAGGTCTACGGTCACGGGTCGCAGGGAAGCGTCGAGGAAGCGCGCCTGCCCGCCGTGCGGCAGCAGTTGGAAGATGGACGGCGCGGTCATCACGTCCTCACGCGAGAGCTTGTTGAGGAGGTGTACGCGGCGGCGCAGACCCTCGGTCACCGAGTAGCCTTCGAGCAGCACGGCGAACGCCTCGGCCGATCCGGCGTTGGGCGTGCCGAACATGAAAATCTTGCCCACGAAATTCGCCCCCGGCCAGTCGGGCTCGGGCTGCGCGCCCTCGGGCGGCAAATCGCGGTCGCCGTACATCGCGGCGTACCGCGCGACGAGTCCCCCCATCGAGTGCGCGACGATGTTGAAGCGCAGGTCGGGCCGCCCGAGCTTCAGCTTGAGCGCCTCGACGTGCTTGACGAGCAGTCGCGCCGACTCGACGTTGTCGCGCCGCCAGTCGTAGGCGAAGACGTAGAAGGTGTCTCGGTCGCCGCCCTCGGGCGGGTTCGCCCAGTCGCCCTCGCGGTAGCCGCCGTAGTCTTCGAGCGCGCGCAGGAGGTGGTGGTAGACGTAGACCTCGGGCGCGATCTTCGCCAGACGCGCCGCCTCGACGATGCGCGACGCGACCAGCTCGTCGCGGTTGGCCGCGAGGTCGGGCGTCGTCGGCAGGCTCAGCCCGTCCACGTCCGAGCGGAAGACCGACGGCCAGACGACCTCGCCCGTCCGGCGGTTGACGATGTTCGAGCCCAGCACGCCGGGGATGACGATGACGGGGCGCTTCCCTTTCCGCTCGCGCACCCCCGCGAAGATGCGCCCGAGGTCGGGCGTCCGCCGCGCGCCGCAGCCCGGCGAGAGTATCAGCGTGAACAACAGCGCGCAGGTTATGAGGAGGGACTGTGTGCTTTTGCTCATAGCCTCCCGCTTCGGCGGCGCGTGGGACGTTTGACCGCGCCTTTCGATGGCGCGGGCGTCGGGTCGAGGGTCGGGGAGCAGGGCGGGGGCGACGCGCCGGCGGGCGACATCCAAAGCTCCGTCGAGGGCGTCTCCCTCCGGCCGCAGTCCAGCGCGTTGAGCCTCGTGTCGTAGGAGTTCGATTTATCTATGAGCGCCTGTTTGGCCCTGTCGGCGCGCGCGTCCTGAGCGAACGCCGGCGCAGACGTTAAGGCGTCCGCCGGCGCGGTGAACAGTAGCGAGGCGGCGAAGATTCGTGACGCGGTCGGCTTCATAAAGTTCGACTCGGGACGCGCGCGGGCGCTTTCGCGGCTCAAGTCTCGTCTGTCGCCGTCGGCGCCGCCTTGCGGTTGATGAGGCCGGCGACGAAGCCCGCGCCGAAGCCGTTGTCGATGTTGACGACCGTGACGTTCGACGAGCAGGAGTTGAGCATCCCCAGTAGCGCCGCGACGCCGCCGAAGCTTGCGCCGTAGCCGACGCTCGTCGGCACGGCGATGACGGGGACGCTCACCAGCCCGCCGACGACCGAAGGCAGCGCGCCCTCCATCCCGGCGGCGACGACGAGGACGCGCGCCGCGCGCAGCCGCTCGCGCTCGGCCATGATGCGGTGGATGCCGGCGACGCCCGCGTCCCAGATGCGCTCGACGCGGTTGCCCATCGCCTCGGCGGTGAGCGCGGCCTCCTCGGCGACGGGGATGTCGGAGGTGCCGGCGGTGACGATCATGACGGTGCCGGCGCCGCGCTCGGTGCGGTCGCGCATGACGCGGATGAGACGCGCCGACGGGTGCCACTCGGCCTCGGTGCAGACGTTGCGGACTTCGCCGTAGGTGGCCTCGTCGGTGCGCGTCACCAGCAGGTTGGGCGAGCGGCGCGCAATCGCCTCGACTATCTCGCAGACCTGCGCGCGGGTCTTCCCCGCCCCGAAGACGACCTCGGGGAAGCCCTGCCGCGCGGCCCTCGCGTGGTCGACGCGCGCGTGCCCGAGGTCTTCAAAGTGCAGGTTCGAGACGCGCCGCGCCGCCTCCGACTCGTCCAGCTCGCCGCGCTTGAAGGCGCGCAGCAGCCTCTCCAGTTCTTGCAAGTCCATTTCGCCCCGATTCTAACACCGCGCGCGCGGACGCCCGAAGCCCGACCGCTTGCGCGCGCGGCGTCGCGACGCTTAAGATTCCCGTCGACGTAACAGGTCAGACGCGGCGGGTGGCGTGACACTCGGCTTGGAGCCGTGCGACGCGCCGCCCGCCGCACGTAAGGTCGCAGATGGAACTGACGGTCGCGGTCACGGGAGCCTCCGGCTCGATCTACGCGCAGCGCACGCTCGCCTACATGGCTTCGAGCGGCGCGGTCGAGCGCGTCAACCTCATCATGTCGGCGTCGGCGCTGACGGTGGCGCGCGTCGAGACGGGGACGAAGATCGAGCCGGGCGACGCGCGCGCCGTCAACGAGTGGGTCGGGCTCGCCCCCGACTCGAAGCTGATACAGTTCCACCGGCTCGACAACATGGCGGCGAAGCCCTCTTCGGGCTCGCACCCGCAGGCGGGGATGGTCGTCGTGCCCTGCTCGATGGGGACGCTCGGGGCCATCGCCTCGGGCGCGGTGACGAACCTGATCCACCGCGCGGCCGACGTGACGTTGAAGGAGGGCCGCCGGCTCGTCCTCGTCGTGCGCGAGACGCCCTACAACTCGATTCACATCGAGAACATGCTGCGCCTCTCGCACGCCGGCGCGCGCGTCTTCCCCGCCAGCCCGGGCTTCTACCACCGCCCGCGCACCATCGAGCAGCTCGTCGACCATCTGGTCTTCCGCATCCTCGACCAGTTCGGCATCCCGCACCCGACGGGCACGCGCTGGAAGGGCGAAGAGGAGTTGAAGGTGACAAGTGATGAGTGAGTGGCATCAAGGCGATTACACGATCAGCACCGAGCGCGGGCGGCTCGACCTCGGCGTCGTCCACCGCTTCATCAGCGAGGAGAGCTACTGGGGACAGGGACGGCCGCTGGAGGTCGTGCGCAGGGCCGTCGAGAACTCTTTCCCCTTCGGCGTCTACCACGGCGACGAGCTGGTCGGGTTCGCGCGCGTCGTGACCGACTACGCGACGTTCGCGTGGCTGGCCGACGTTTTCGTCCTGAAGGAGCACCGCGGGCGCGGCCTGTCGAAGTGGCTGATGGAAGTCATCCTCTCTCACGCCGAGCTTCAGGGCTTCCGCCGCTGGGTTCTGGCGACGAAGGACGCGCACGAGCTTTACAGAAAATTCGGCTTCATCGACCTGCACCGCCCCGAGCGCTGGATGGAGCGCCCCGACCCCTCGATGAAGGAGTCGCCCGACTACTGGCAGCCGCGCTGAAAACTTTTTGGCGGAAAGCCACGGGCGCGACCTCGTATTTGGCATTTTGCCAGCACGAGTCTCGAAAACCTTCGATTCCGACCCGGCCCGCTTTTTGCTTCCCTTACAGACCGAGATGACGACCGCCGCCCGAAGCAACATCCGCACGACGCTCGAAATGATCAAGATCGAGCACACGCTGTTCGCGCTGCCCTTCGCGTTTTTGGGGGCGCTGCTGGCGGCGCGCGGCTTTACCGCGACGGGGCTGCCGACCGTCTGGCAGGCGCTCTGGATTACGGCGGCGATGGTCGGCGCGCGCTCGGCCGCGATGGCCTTCAACCGCATCGCCGACCGCGAGTTCGACGCGGCCAACCCGCGCACGGCGGCGCGCGCCATCCCCGCGGGGCAGCTCTCGGTCTCGTACGTCTGGGGCTTCACGCTCGCGTCGGCCGCGCTCTTCTTCGTCGCCGCGTTGATGCTCAACCGCCTGACGCTGCTGCTCTCGCCCGTGGCGCTCGGCTCGGTGCTGCTCTACTCGTACGCCAAGCGTTTCACGTCGCTCTCGCACGTCGTCCTCGGCTGGTGTCTGTGCATCGCGCCGACGGGCGCGTGGGTCGCGGTGCGCGGCGAGTTCGGCTCGGCCGTGCCGCTGCTGCTCTCGCTCGTGGTGCTGCTGTGGACGGCCGGGTTCGACGTGCTCTACGCGTGCCAGGACTATGATTTCGACCGCCGGGCGGGCCTGCGTTCGATACCGGCGCGCGTCGGCGTGGCGCGCGCGCTGTGGGTCTCGCGGCTCCTGCACGCGGGGGCGTTCGCGGCGCTCGTTGGGTTATACTTTCTGACGAATCTGGGCGCGCTCGCCGTGGCGGGCGTCGCGGTTACGGGGGCGCTGCTGGTCTATCAGCACTCGCTCGTGCGCGCCGACGACCTCGGCCGCCTGAACGCGGCGTTCTTCACCACGAACGCCTTCGTCAGCGTCATTCTGCTCGCCACGTTCGGCGGCGCGGCTTTCATGAATAGATTTTAAGACTATGGAATTTTCACACGACTCCAGACTTAACGAACTCGCGGAGAAGGTCGAGGCCGGCGCGCGGCTCAGTTTTGAAGACGGGCTGGCGCTCTTCGCCACGACGGACGTGCCCGCGCTCGGGCGTTTGGCCGACACCGTCAGGCGGCGTCTGCACGGGCCGGTGACGTACTACAACGTCAACCGGCACTTCAACCCGACCAACGTCTGCTACGCCGACTGCAAGTTCTGCGGCTTCTTCCGCACGCCGCGGCAGCCCGACGCCTACACGCACAACATCGAGGACTCTCTGCGCATCGCCGGCGAGGCCGTCCGCGAGGGCGCGACCGAGCTGCACATCGTCGGCGGCCTGAACACCAAGCTGCCCTTCAGCTACTTCACAGACCTGCTCTCCTCGCTCAAGGCCAGCTACCCGCGGCTTCATCTGAAGGCGTGGACGATGGTCGAGCTCGACCACTTCGCGCGCTTCTACAAGATGAGCGACGAGGAGGTCATCTCGAAACTGAGGGAGGCCGGGATGGACTCGTGCCCGGGCGGCGGGGCCGAGATTTTCCGCGAGCCGACGCGCTCGATGATCTGCGCGCACAAGACCGACGCGCAGCGCTGGCTCGACCTCTCGGGCAAGGTGCACGCGGCGGGCCTGAAGACCAACGCGACGATGCTCTACGGCCACATCGAGTCGGTGGAAGACCGCGTGGATCACCTCGTCCGCCTGCGCGAGCAGCAGGACAAGTCGGGCGGCTTCCAGTGCTTCATCCCGCTCGCCTTCTACCCGCCGGGCTCGCAGCTCGCGCACCTGCCGGGGCCGTCGGGCGTAGATTCTTTGAAGACGATGGCCGTCTCGCGGCTGATGCTCGACAACTTCCCGCACGTCAAGTCCTACTGGGTCATGCTCGGCAAGCGGCTCGCGCAGGTCGCGCTCCACTACGGCGCGAACGACCTCGACGGCACCATCACGGAGGGCGGCGAGCTCTCCGAGAGTTACTCGGTCGAGTCGAACGGCGAGGTCAAGATGTCGAAGGAGGAGATCGTCTCGCTCATCGAGGACGCCGGCCTCGAAGCGGTCGAACGCGACACGCTCTACAACCCGGTCGAGCGCGAGCCGGCCACAGTGCAGGCATGAAGAAGACCAACATACTCAACCGCGCCGCCGCGGTCGCGCTCCTCCTGCTCGCGTTCGCCGGTCTGCACACGGGCGCGGCGGCTCAGACGCGGAAGCCTCGGGCGGAGCGCCCCGCGCCGCGTTTCGAGGATTACCCGGCGGGCGATGTCTACCGCGGGCCAATCGCGCCCGTCCGGCTCGACAGCCGTCAGGCGCGCATGTTTCGCTCGCGGCTCCGCGAGGGCTCGCGCGGGGGGCCGAACTTCGCCGGCCGTTACACGGTCGTCATCTGGGGCTGCGGCACCGGCTGCGCGCAGATGGGCGTGGTGGACGCCGTGACCGGCCGCGTCTACTTCCCGCCCGTCGAGTACATGGACATCCTCGACATGGAGGATGCCGAGGCGCGCGCGCAATGGTTCCGCCCCGACAGCCGCTTGCTGCGCATCACGCGCGACTACTACGACGGGCGCGGCGGCTACAAGGCTTACTACTTCCTCTTCGACCGGGGCCGCTTCCGCCTGCTCCGCGAGGCCGACGAGCGCCACCCGCAAACGGACGAGCCCGAGACTGAGAACTAACCTTTAACATCATGACGACAGCAACAGAGACACGCACCATCACCGTCGCGCACTCGCCCGACTCGGACGACGCGTTCATGTTCTACGGGCTGGCGACGAACAAGATAGACACCGGCGATTTGCGTTTCGAGCACACGCTCGAAGACATCCAGACCTTGAACGAGAAGGCGACGCGCGGCGTCTACGACGTGACGGCCGTCAGCTTCCACGCCTACGCGTACGTCTCGGACAAGTACGCGCTGCTCCCGCACGGGGCTTCGATAGGCGAGGGCTACGGCCCCATCGTCGTCGCGCGCGAGCCGCACGAGGTCGCGGACATCTCGCGACTCAAGGTCGCCGTCCCCGGCACGATGACGAGCGCCTTCCTCGCGCTGCGCATCCTTTGCCCCGACTTCGAGTACGTGGTCGTTCCCTTCGACCAGATCATCGCGGCCGTGCAGGCGGGCGACGCCGACGCCGGCCTGCTGATACACGAGGGGCAGCTCTTCTACCAGCGGCTCGGGCTCCACAAGGTCGTCGACCTCGGCGAGTGGTGGAAGGAGCGTCACGACCTTCCGCTCCCGATGGGCGGCAACGTCATCCGCCGCGACCTCGGCGCGGAGACCGTCCGGCGCGTCTCCGAATACCTGCGCCAGTCGATCCAGTTCTCGCTCGACAACCGCCGCGACGCGCTCGCGTACGCCATGCAGTTCGCGCGCGACATGGACCCGGAGCTGGCCGACCGCTTCGTCGGGATGTGGGTCAACCAGCTCACGCTCGACTACACCGAGCGCGGCCGGCGCGCCGTCCAGCTCCTTCTCGACGAGGGTTTCGAGCGCGGCGTCATCCCGCGCCGCGTCGAGGTCGAGTTCGTCGGTTAAGTTCAAAGTTGCAAGTTCAAAGTTCCAAGTCAGGGAAACGGGCGGTCAACTTGGAACCTTGAACTTGCAACTTTGAACTTTTAGCCCGCATCGAAAGTTTTGCTCGGCGGGCGCCATCCCTGACCCTGTGCGCCTTGCGCGTCCGACTCCAAAGCGTTCGGAAAAGTGTTTATGAAAAGAGTTATCCTGTCGATTCTGGCCGCCGCGATGTGCCCGGCGCTCGCCTCCGCCCAAACGCAGACGCCGCCGACGACACAGGCCGGCGCGCCGGCGGTCGTCAACCGCTCGGGCTCGCCCGTGGACGTTGACCGCATCGTCCGCGCCTTCACGGCGAAGGAGACGCAGTTCCGCAAGGCGCTCAACGAGTACGCCTTCCGGCGCGACGCCGTCATCCAGACCATCGCCTTCGGCGGGCAGATTTCGGGCGAGTACCAGCGCGTATCAAGCTTCGTCTTCGACGACAGCGGCAACCGCTACGAGAAGATTCTCAAGTTCCCCATCCCGACGCTGACCGAAATCCAGCTCACGGCCGAAGACCTCGAAGACCTCGGCGGCGTACAGGCTTTCGCGCTGGAGTCGTCGAAGATTCACGAGTACGACTTCTCCTACGTCGGCAAGGAGAAGATAGACGAGCTGGACACGTACGTCTTCGACGTGACGCCGAGGATTCTCGCCGACGCGCGCCGGATGGCCGCGCTCAAGAAGTCGAAGGTGCCCGAGCGCTACTTTCAGGGGCGCGTCTGGGTTGACGATCAGGACTTGCAGATCGTCAAGGCGCGCGGCAAGGGCGTGCCCGAGTTCGAGCAGCGGTTCCCGACGTTCGAGACCTACCGCGAGCAGATCGACGGCAAGTACTGGTTCCCGACCTACTCCTACGCCGACGACGAGCTGAACTTCAAGACGGGTCAGACCGTCCACCTCCGCATGCGCGTCAAGTACACGGACTTCCAGCGCCTGCGCGGCCGCGCCACCGTCATCGAGCAGGGCGACGAGCCCGAGACGCCGCCGGCCAAGCCCCAGCCCACGCCCCCGGCCTCGAAGCCAAAGCCGTAAGACGCCGGCGTTCGTGTAAAACT